>JAUSOQ010000020.1 GCA_030655755.1 Coriobacteriia bacterium | reverse complement strand
GACCTCGGCCACCGTGCGATAGATCCGATCGTAGATGATCTGCTCCTTCAGGGTACGGAAGAAGCGCTCGGCCACCCCGTTGGTCTGGGGCTGCTCGATGAAGGCGTAGCTCGCCTGGACACCCCAGAAGCGGACCTGGTTCCTGAAGTGGTCCGAGACGTACTGCGTGCCGTTGTCCATGCGCAAGGACAGCCCACGGCCCACCTCCGCATCGACGCCGCCGAAGTGCTTGAGCAGGCCCTGTGAGACCGGCTGCAGTGCGGCGAAGCGGTCGCCTCGCTTGCACACGTGACGTCCCACGACCTCGCAGCTGAAGTGGTCGACGGCCGTGAAGATCCAGCACATCCCTTCGTCAGCGGTCATGACCCGGGTGCCGTCGGTGCCCCACATCAGGTCGGGAGCGTCGGTCGTGATCTTGCCGTCGTGGGCCACACCCTCACCTTTGCGCACACGGCGAGGAGACATCAGGTCGTGCTCGCGCATGAGGCGCAAGACGCGCTTGCGTGACACACCCACGCCGGCGATCCTCAGGCGCGCCCACACGCTTGACGCCGTAGGACCTGTTGGTGGAAGTGGAGACCGCCGCGCTCATCGCTTCGACCTCCGGCCGGCCAAAGGGCCTGGGCGCTCGATTCTTCCGCGGAGCAGTTCGTTCTCCATCGACAGCTCACCGATGCGGCGCATCGCAGCATCGAGCTGTTCGGCGACCGGGTCGCCTTCACGCTCCTTCAGGCCGGCGTCCATGCCCGAGAGCGCACGATCGCGCCACTTCTCCAAGCGGTAGATCTCGACGCCGAGTTCGCGGGAGAGCGCGTCGAGCGGCTCACCCCGAAGCAGACGCAGGGCAACCTCACGCTTGCGCGCGAGGCTCCAACGCTGGCCGGGCAAGAGCGGACCGAACGGGACGAGCTGACCTTCTGCGGGCGGGTTCTTCTCTGACATGACGGACCTTTCTCTCGGACACGGATGCTACACAAAACCGTGTCCAGGAAATCCGGTGCCGCCGCATATTTTGTTGCATCTAGCCTATACGAAGGCCAGATAGTAGCTTGTTCGACGATCGTTTTTCAGTTCCTGCTCGAACCAAGACGTACCTCGCTTGAGAACGTCTTGCGGCCCGGGGGGCCGAAGGCGATTCCTGCTAGTCGATGACGAGCACGCTGCCGAGACCGACCTCGACATATTTCTCGCCGAAGGTCTTAGCAAACAGCGCGCGTCCCCGATCGCCGGTGCAGTGAGTGGGGGCGGCTCGCCGTACGCCGAGCTGCTGGAGCTGTGCGATGACCGAGGCGATCTGGGCATCGCTCGAATCTTTGAGGTGGAACCCGCCGAGGACGAGGAGCAGATCACCTTGTTTGGCCGCGCGGGTCGCGATGTCAACGATACCGGGGTGCGCACACCCGGTGATGAGCGCTAGTCCGTCGCCTGTCTCGATCACGAGCGCCTGCTCGATGATAGCGGAGCCCATCTCTCCTGTGCTGCGGATCTGGGGAGTGATGTCTGTGGGGCCTGCGACCTCGATCACACGCGTGCGCTGCGCGAGTTCGGATTTGAATGTGGCCGGGAACGACTGCGGCACGAATACGGCGTCCGGCGTGCAGGCGTCGAGAAGAGCGTCGAGGCCGCCGGTGTGGTCGCTGTGGAAGTGCGAGAGCACGACGATATCGATGGTGGTGGGGTCGATGCCGAGTTCACTCATGTTGTGCATGAGTGTGGGACCGTCGCCGCCCGTGTCGAAGAGCACCACCGCGTCGGTCGTCTCGATCAGGCAGGAGAACCCCCATGCGGTCCGCAGTCCGGTGCTGCTATCGCCAACGGGTGCGTTGTTATCGTAGACGATGGTCAGCGTGGCCGTTTTGGACTGCTGCACGGGTGTTGTCTCCTCGGTCACTATGGGCGGTTCCGGTTCCGGCGTCACGATGGTCGTGGTCTCATCCGGAGGCGGCAAGACGGGTGCGGGACCAACCTCGCTGCAGCCGACGGCGCACCAGGCGGCTGCGCAGATCGACAGGACAGTGACTGCGGTCATGACGGGTCTCAAGAGATCACCTCTCCCGTGCCATTATGCCACCGCTGGCCCATGGTCGACCATTCGGTAGTTGACCCGCTCGGCACAAAGGCATGGAATGGAAGTGCAAGGACTGCCGAGAGGAGCATGCGTGACGCCTGAGTCCCGACGCATCGACGCCCTGGTCGCCGAGATCGGCTCGACGACGACCGTCGTGAGCGCGTTCGACGGCCTGGCGGATTTCCCGCACACCACCCCGCAACTGCTCGGCCAGGGTTTCGCCGTCACGAGCGTGGCCGAGGGTGACGTGGGCATCGGCATCGACAGCGCGCGCGCGATGCTTGAGACGGAGTTCGGCGCGCTCGCGCCTGACGTCACGGTCGCCACCTCCTCGGCAGCGGGCGGGCTGCGCATGACGGTGCACGGCCTTACCCAGAAGATGACGGCGATGGCCGCTCGCGAGGCGGCGCTTGGCGCCGGCGCGGTCGTGCGTTACCAGACCGCTGGCAAGCTGCGCGACGGCGATCTGCGCAAGATCGAGGCGGTGTGTCCCAACCTGATATTGCTTGCCGGTGGCGTGGAGGGCGGCGACGTCGACGTCGTGCTCTTCAACGCTTCGCGCCTCGCGGGTCTGTCCGCGCGTCCGGTCGTCGTCTACGCCGGCAACTCGGTGGTGGCCGAGGAAGCCCGCGAGCTGCTGGAGAGCGCCGGCTTCCGCGTTCGCATCACCCGCAACGTCTATCCGTCCGTGGACGAGCTCGACATCTTGCCCGCGCGTGGCGTCATCCACGACGCGTTCGAGGAGCACATCATCCACGCACCGGGCATGGAGCGGATCGGCGAGTGGGCGTGCGGCCGCATCCTGCCCACACCGGGTGCCGTGCTGATCGCGGCAGAGCTTCTTGCTTCAGTCGAAGGAGACCTCGTGGTCGTCGACGTGGGTGGTGCGACCACCGACGTGCACTCGGTGACCGACGGCAGCCCGGAGATCGCCGCCATCGCGCTGGATCCGCAGCCGCATGCCAAACGCACTGTCGAGGGCGACTTAGGAACGTTCGTGAGTGCGGCTACTGTGGTCGAGCTGCTGCCGCCCGACGAGCGTCCGGACCCGCTGCCGCCCGCGCTCCCCGCCACGTCGGCGGAGGTCGCCGCCGCCGCGCTGCTCGCGCGCACGGCGACCGTGACGGGCATGCAGCGTCACGCTGGCGCGCTCACACACTTGTATACGCCAACGGGCCGCAAGACGGTAGCGCGCGGCCGCGACCTTACCGCGTGCCGACTCGTCGTCGGCACCGGCGGCGCGCTCACACGGCTGCCTGACGGTGAGTCCATGCTGCGCGCCGCCGTCGGCGATGGCGGGGAGCGCTTGCTGCCGCCCGCCGATGCGCGCATCGCGCTCGATCGCGACTACGTCTTCGCGTGCTGCGGCGCGCTGTCGTCGCACTTCTCGGCCGAGGCGGTCGTTGCGCTGATGCGCACGAGTATGGGGGAATAGCAGAAGCAGGGGCGTCACCGGGAGGGCGTCGCCCACAGGGAAGGGACTGCCATGAGGGGAAAGCGGTTCGCTCGGACACTCGCACTCGCGCTCATAGGCGCTCTGGTGCTCGTCACGGTCACGGCATGTGGCAGCACTCCCGAAAAGGAGCCGTACGAGGAGCTTGGCGGCATCCCTGACGACATGGAGCTGGTCAACGAGGCCGCACAGGATGTCGACCTGATCCCCGCGGGTCGTGCGATCCCCGAAGGCGGCGGCGGGCCGAACTCCTACACCTTCCGCGAGGAGTGGCGACGCGCGCTGCCTGAAGCGCAGAAGTGGCGCATCGGCGCGTATCTCATCTCGGCGGTGGGCGACTACGTCAACAACGAGGGCGTGCCGAGCGAGTGGCGCTTCTCGTTCATCTCGGACCGCGACCCTGGCGAGCTGTTGTTCGTCTACATGGACCCGTGGGGCAAGATCACGCGCACCGAGGAGAAGACCGACGATGAGGTGATGTCCAACGTCAGCGAATACGACAAGCCGATGGCCTACGACGTGATCGACAGCGACGAGGCCGTGACGATCGCCACCACACTGCTTGGCGCGCGCTATAACCTGGCGGACACCAAAGACCCGCGCATCGCGCTCGGCTGGAGCGAGATGGACGGCAGCGGGCCGTACTGGGAGTACAGTCTCTTCGACAATGCGACGGCCACCTACATCTCGGCGCAGATCGACGCGCGTACGGGTGTTGTGACGCTGCAGGAGTAGGGCGCCGGACGTCGCTATAGTGCCGTACTCTGGAAGCTGCACGTGATGACGCTGCGGAAGGAACCGCCCATGCTCGCCAAGGCCACGGTCACCATCGATCTTACGAAGATCACCGAGAACGCGCGGCGCGTCGTCGACGCGCTCGGCGGACGCGAGGTCATCGGCGTCACGAAGGTGACGTGCGGCTCGCCGCAGGTGGCGCGCGCGATGCTGGCTGGCGGTGTTTCAGGACTTGCGGATTCTCGGCTGGAGAACCTCGCGGGGCTGCGCGAGGCGGGCATCACCGCGCCGCTCTGGCTGCTGCGCGCGCCGGTGCCCGCGCTTGCCGAGGACACCGTGCGCTGTGCCGACGTCTCTCTCGAAAGCGAGATCGAGACTCTCGTCGCGCTTGATGTGGCCGCAGGGCGTCTCGGCAAGAAGCACTCGATCGTCGCGATGGTGGACCTGGGCGACTTGCGCGAAGGCATGATGCCCGAGGTACTGCCTGCGTTCGTGGAGCGGGCCGAGGCGCTCCCCAACATCGACTTGCTGGGCATCGGCGTGAGCCTCACCTGCTACGGCGCGATCGTGCCTACTGCCGAGAACCTCGGCGAGCTCGTCGCGCTCACGCAGACTGCAGAAGCTCTCGTAGGGCGACGTCTCTACGTGAGTGGCGGTATGTCGAGCTCGCTGGATGCGCTCGTGGCAGGTACGCTTCCGGACCGCATCGACAACCTGCGTATCGGCGAGAGCATTCTTCTGGGCGTGAGCACGGTGACGCGCGAGCCGATCTTGGGGCTGCACACGGACGCGATCGTGGCCGAGGCGCCGGTCGTCGAGGTGATGCGTAAGCCGAGCAAACCTCGCGGCATCAGCGCGCAGGACGCCTTTGGCGGGCGGCCGCTGTTTAAGGACCGCGGCGAGCGGCTGCGCGCGATCTGCGCGATCGGTCGTCAGGACGCGCCTCCCGAGGGCTTGCGCCCGCTCGATGTGGGCGTCGAGGTGCTGGGAGCATCGAGCGACCACCTCGTGCTTGATGTCGACGCTATGCCGGTGGTGCCGGGCATCGGCGACACGCTGAGGTTCGTGCCGGATTACTCGGCAACACTGAGACTGTTCACCTCGCCGTACGTGGAGAAGGTCTACTCCCGAGCCTAGATGTCCCCGCCGTGGGATGTGACGATCGCTTTGGCGATCGTCAGACCGAGACCGAAGCCCCCGCTCTCACGCGTGCGAGAGATCCAAGTCCGGCTTCTCAGGTTCGCTCAGCGGTTTCTCAGCCATGCGGGTGCAGGATGCAGTTGTCCGCACAACTTGTGAGAGGAGTTCGAGATGGAAAAGCGCAAGAAGATCACGCTGATCTCCGCCATCGCCGCGGCTTTGGCGACGAGCGCTCTGGTCGCGACTGCCGCACTGGCTACCCCGGCTACGCTGACGGTGCCGAGCGACAAGGCGAGCGCGGTAGCCTCTGAGGCCGCCGAGGTCGAGGGTGTCGAGACCGAGACTGACGGCATCGACTACCAGTTCGAGGGCGAAGAGGTCGGCAACAACGGCGACGGTGTCGCGGATGCCGGCGACGCGCTCGAGACCAAGTAGTACTGGTTCTACCCCCTTCGTGAAGAGCCCCCGATTCCGGGGGCTCTTCGTCGTGCTAGCGGTAGTGGAATGACATCGAGGGTACAAAGAGATTCTCAGCGTTCTCTCAGGTTCACGGACGCACGATGGTCATACGCTCGGCAATCGAAGGGTCGTCACGCATGCGTGTTCTGGTCGTAGAAGATGAGGTCCGTCTCGCGTCCTACCTCAAGCGAGGGCTGGAGGCCGAGGGCTACGCCGTCGACATCGCCGCCACTGGTACCGACGGGCTGTGGATGGCCACCGAGCAAACCTACGACGCGATGCTGCTCGACATCATGCTGCCGGGCATGAACGGCTACAAGGTCTGCGAGGAACTGCGCCAGAAGGGCAACTGGGTCCCCATCCTCATGCTCACCGCCAAAGACGGCGAGTACGACGAGGCCGAAGCCCTGGACACCGGCGCCGACGACTTCCTCTCCAAGCCGTTCTCGTTCGTCGTGTTGCTTGCGCGACTCCGCGCACTGCTGCGGCGCGGTTCTGCCGAGCGGCCCCCGGTGCTTGCGACCGGGGACCTGACGCTGGATCCCTCCTCGCGTGTCGTTGCCCGTGGCGGGGTGCAGATCGACCTCACGCCACGCGAGTACGCACTCCTCGAGTTCCTCATGCGCCATCCCGGCGAAGTCCTGCCCAAGCGAGATATCATCGAGCACGTGTGGGACTGGGAGTTCGAGGGCGACCCGAACATCGTCGAGGTCTACGTGGGCTACCTGCGCAAGAAGATCGACGTGCCCTTCGGCTGCGATTTACTCAAGACCGTGCGTGGTGCCGGCTACCGTCTGGACCCCTCCAATGGCTGAGATCATGACGCGGCTGCGCCGCCTCACCGGGGGAGTCCGCTTCCGCACCACCGCGCTGGCCACACTGGCGGTCGCCGTCGCGCTTGCAGCTAGCGGCGTCGCACTCGTCTACGTGTCGCGTGCCGGACTCCGGGACTCGGTGCAGGCGACTGCCGAGACCCGCGCGCAAGACATCGCAGTACTTGCCGAGCAAGATGCGCTGCCCGTGCCGTTGCCCGGTCGGGGCGATGCCCTGGTCGCCCAGGTCGTGGACACGAACGACCGCGTGCTCTCGTGGACCGCAGACATCGAGGGAGAGGGGCCGCTCGGCAGTGAACGTCTTTATGCGGGTCAGCAGACCACCCGGGATATCATGCAGTCCGATACCGAGGACTCTCAGGCTCAAGGTGGGGCCTTCGGCGAGCAGCGATCGCTCCTGGTGGCGCGCGGCGTTTCGACCCCGAACGGTACGGCGACGGTGATCGTGGTCGCTTCACTCGGCGTTGTGGAGAGATCGATCGGGGTGTTCCAAAACGTGCTTCTGATCGTGTTGCCGCTGATCTTAGCCGTGACGGCAGTGATCGTGTGGTTGCTCACCGGGCGTGCGCTCGCGCCGGTGGAAGGGATACGCCTTCGCGCGGCGGAGATATCGGCTGCGGAGCCGGGACGTCGCGTGCCGGTTCCTCCTTCGACCGACGAGGTGCACCGGCTGGCGCTTACCATCAATGAGATGCTCGACCGCCTCGAGGATTCAGCCGAGCGGCAACGGCGATTCGTGGGAGACGCCTCACACGAACTCCGCAGTCCGGTGGCGGCCGTCCAGACGATGCTCGATGTCGCACAGCTTCATCCTGGTAGCATCGACGTCTCAACTCTGCTGGAGGACATGCGACGCGAGAACACGCGTCTCGAAGCGCTCACGCATGACATGCTCACTCTTGCCCGTCACGCTGAGCGCGCGATAGACGTCGGCACATCAAGCGTCAATCTGGAACACGTTCTTGCCGATGAGATCGCCTCGGCGGGTGCTCGCTCGGCCGTGTCTGTCGTCCTCGACGCGTGCGCACCTATGGTGGTGGTTGGCGATCGCGCACAGCTTGGCCGTGTCTTCCGTAACCTGCTCGACAACGCGCTGCGCCACGCGGGTTCCACCGTGTGGGTGGACGCCGGGGTCGAAGGCACGGAAGTGATCGTACGTGTGAGTGACGATGGCGCGGGCATTTCCGCATCCGACCGCGAGCGCGTCTTCGAGCGCTTTGTGCGTCTAGATGAGGGGCGTGCGCGTGCTGAGGGCGGGATCGGCCTCGGGCTGGCCGTATGTCGTGCACTTGCCGAGGCGCACGGCGGCAGCGCACGCGCCGTCGATCCCCTCCACGGTGGAGCTATGCTGGAGGTCCGGTTGCCGCTCGCGTAGCCGGTGCGCATCGGCGACTCATTGCGGTTCGTGCCGGATTACTCGGCCACGCTGAGGCTGTTCACCTCACCGTACGTGGAGAAGGTCTGCCGCTAGCGCGCTACTCGGTGGTCGGATAGAAGACGTCCATCGCTTCGTCGCTGCTGTCGAAGCCGACCGAGATCCACCGGCTCTCGTCACCCCAGTAGCGATACGTCAGCGAGCTGCTCCTGCGTGATGGGCTCCGATGCGGTGGTGCAGCCAAGAGCCCCCGCCACGACCGTCGCTTTGAAAGCGAGGACCCCGGAGGGATTCGGGGGCCTCGTTGCGTCACTCGGTCGTCAGTCCCGCGTGGGTCATCTCACTGCACCGGGTCGCGGAAGATGTGGAAGCTGCCTGCGTAACAGCTCACCCATATCTCGCGTGAGTCGTTCACGTATGTGATGCCGATGGGGTGATGCCCCACCTTGATCTCCTGCATCTCAGTCATGTCCTCGGCGCGTACCTTGCTCACCGAGTCAGACTCGTAGTTCACCACGTAGAGCGATCTGCCGTCCTCGGCGATCGCCATGCTGCGCGGCTGACTCCCGGTGTTGATGCGTCCCACCACCTTGTCCGTGGTGAGGTCGATCTTGATCACCTGGCCCGAGCCGTTGAGCGTTGCGTACAGGTAGCGGTCATCCGGGCTGATAACCAGGTGGCGCGGCGCGCTACCCACGCCCTTGATCCACGTGACGCTGAAGTCGTCGAGATCTACCTTCGCGATGTCGCTCCCGCCCATAATCGCGACGTATGCGGTCTTGGACGTGGAGTTCACAGTGATCCCCCGCAGGTGCTGCCCGAGCTTGATCGTCTTGATCTCTCGACCCTGCGCCATATCGATCACGCTCATGGTGTAGGAGACCCAGTTCGTGACCAGGACGTAGCGCGAGTCGGGTGTGACAGCCACGTACTTCGGCACCGAGCCGACCTTGATGACCTGGTCGATCTCGAGGGTGTCTGCGGGTATGCGGTACACGAAACTGGGGTCGGCGCCCGACTCGGGCCCTTGATCGTCGTCCCCCGGATGAGAGAAGCCGGGACCGTACATCGAGTACTGCGACACGTACATGTACTTGCCGTCGGGCGTGACCGCCGCCTCCACCGGTCCGCCCTGGACGCTGCCCGAGTACTCGGGATAGCCGAAGTCGGCCAGCGTCACCCGGTCGGGGATGGTCTTCACTGGCTCGTAGGTGGCTGCGTCGAAGACCGCGATGTTGTGGCGGTACATCATGTTCTGAGAGAAGATCAGACCTTGCTGGGTGGCCACGACGGACTTGGGCGAGTAGGCGCCGGAGAACTTCTTCACGGCCTCCATCTTCACGCTGTCCGAGGGCGCCGGTTCGAGGCCGCGACTCGCCACGAGCGCTACGGGCGCACCGCTCATCACCACGGTGTCAGCCACCGGCTCCTGAGCGATCACCACTCCCTCGGGCACGGTGTCGTTGTACTGGAGCGTGACCGTCGGTGTAGACAGCGTGCTCGCCACCAGCAGCGCGGTGGCTTCGTCCACGGTGACACCTACGACCGATGGCACCTGCACGGGTGGTGCGCCGGCGAGCACGAGGTCGATCGCGGTGCCCTCATCCACCTGACCGCCGGCTACGCTCTGCGACACGACGGTCCAGGTGGGCTCGGTCGAGGTGGCGTCGTAGGTCACCGCTCCCACGGTGAGTGCCACCGATTCGAGCCCGGCCTGCGCCTCATCCAGGGTGAGGCCCCGCAACACGGGCACCTCAACGCCGATATCGCCGAGTGTCGCGACTGCAGCGGTTCCGGTTGCCAACACTACCACGATCGCCAGGACCACCCACGCCAGGAATCGCAGAGGGAAGTGGCTCTTGGCGGGTATCGGTGCCGCTGGAGGCGCCACGGATGGCGTAGTGGGTTCGGCCACCGCGGCGACGTTCGATGGCGTCTCGCTGTCGGCAGCCCGCGCGGCCGCTCGTTCGGCTCGGGCAAGCGCTCGCGCGGCCGCTTCCGCGCGGCTACTCCTGCTCCCGCCGTGTGCCTTGCGTCCCATCGGCCGGTCCTATTCTCAGTCAGCCGTTATTGAGCACATTACACGAAGTGAGCCGCCCCTACTCGGCGACCACGCGGTAGATCGCGCCGCCGCCGAAGTCGACCACGTAGAGCTCACCGCTGTCGTCCTCGCCGAAGCTCACCAGCGAGAAGCCGGTTTCCAGCAGCAGCCGGTTCTCGATCGTGCCGTCATCGGCGCGCCGCAGGCCCCATAGCGCGCCACTACCGAAGTCACCGTAGAGGTAGGTGTTCCACATGGCTTCGTACGCGCTGCCGCGGTAGACGTAGCCCCCGGTGACCGACTGCCCCGCCGCGCGCCCGTACTCGATGACGGGCGGTGTGAACTCGCCCGATGCAGCAGCCGTGCCCGGCGGGTAGGAGTGTGTGGCCTCGTAGAGGTTCCATCCGTAGTTCTCGCCGCCAATAGACGAGGCCGGCTGGAAGTCGATCTCTTCCCAGGTGCTTTGGCCCACATCGCCGATCCACAGGTCGCCGATCTCGCGGTCGAACGAGAAACGCCACGGGTTGCGCAGGCCGTACGCCCAGACCTCGGGTCGCGCGCCCTTGTGGGACGCGAAGGTGTTGTCGGGTGGCACGGCGTACCCGTCCGTGCCCGACACGTCGATGCGCAGTATCGCGCCGAGCAGCGTGCCGAAGTTCTGCCCGTTCCCTTTGGGGTCACCGCTGCTGCCGCCGTCGCCCATGCCGATGTAGAGGTAACCTTCCGGCCCGAACGCGATCATGCCGCCGTTGTGGTTGGCGAACGGCTGCACGACCGTCAGCAGCTTCTGCTCGCTTGCACGATCGACGGTGTCGCCGCTCGCCGTGAAGCGGGAGATGGTGGTCGTGCCATCGCGATCGGTGTAGTCCACGTAGAAGAGGCCGTCGGTGGGAAACGTCGGCGGGAACGCCATGCCCAGCAGCCCGCGTTCGCTGTCGGTGCTTACCGCGTTGCTGAGGTCGAGGAAGGGCTTTGCCGAGCGGACCCCGTCGCGCACGATCCACGCACGCCCGGTCTTCTCCAAGACGAACAGGCGACCTGAGCCGTCGCCCGCTCCTGTGACGAACAGCGGTTGGGTGAAGCCGTCGATGACGGGCTCGAGGGTGATGACGAGCTGGTCGAGTGGCACGGGCTGTGGCGTTATGACCTCGACGGCAGTGGTGGTGGACTCCGTTGCCGTGGTGGTGGGCTGGACGACGACGGGCTCCTCGGCGCCGCTACATCCAGTGAGTCCGAGTAGCAGAGTCGTCGCCAGAGAGATCGCGCACAAAATGCGAGGTGTATTCACGGTCTTCCTCCCGCCATCTGTAGGGCGTGGTCGGGCGCTACGCCCGCATAAGTATATTCCCGCTGGTCGAGCCTGGCATCGTTCCTATCTCGACGCGCACGTTCGCCGGTGGGACGATGGTGACCGAAGGAGATGCCAATGCTCATCGGACTGATCGCAGCCGTGCTCGCCTCGGCCGCAACGGGGTATCTCATCGGCCACGCGTTCATCGCGCCGAAGGAGTCGTTCCTGCGCACCAAGTTCGGGATGTACGTGCTCGTCGCGCTGGGGCTGAGCTTCCTGTTCTTACCGCCGCAGCTCACGAGCGTCGATACGCTGACGGGATCTCTCGGCACGCAGGTGCCTTCGGGTATTGCGAGCGCACTCGTCTGGCCAGCAGGAGTGAGCCGCGGACTCTATATCGCGATGTGGCTTGCGCTCACGGTCGTGGGCCTGCTCGTGGGCCTACGCATCTGGGATGCGGGCAAGCCGGGTTGGCGTCCAGGGGCACGCTCGAGCGTGGAGTCGGCGGCCGAACGCGCGCAGGGCATGCTGCCGCTTGCGGCGTCTCTTGACGAGGTATTGCTGACGCTCGGCAAAGCCCCGCTCACCCCGCGCGACATCGGACTCCTGGAGCCGCAGCTGCTGCTTGCGGGCGCGCGCTTTCGCTCTCAGCTTCCCGAGAAGCGGAGCGACGCGTTCAACCTGGTCGTCAGGCATGTACCGGCGTCGGTGGCCGTTCGCGTGACGGAGTTGCTGCAGGAAGGCGCGGCAACACAGAAGCCGATCGACTAGCGAGGGGGGCTGTGCCATGCCCGGAGTCTTCATAGCGGTGGCGTTGCTCTCGGGGGTGCTTGCGTACGTCGTAGGGTACGCGTTCATCGCGCCATGCGAGTCGATCCTGCGCTCCAAGGCAGGCGGCATGGTCCTCGCGATGTGCGTGCTCGTCGCGTTGCTCGTTCCGCTCACGCTCATGAGCATTGCCGGGCAGGGAGGCCCGCTCGCCTGGCCGGCCGGCCTGAGTCGCGATCTCTACCGCAGGGCGTGGATCGGCTCGATGAGCCTTGGGCTGCTTGCTGGTCTTCGCGTATGGCGTCTCGGTCCGCGCTTGCGCGGATCACACACGTTCACGCTCGACGAATCGACAGTGAGTCGTGCTGAGAGTCAGCTGCTGCTTACCGACACGCTGGAGGAGGCGCTCGACGTGCTGGGGCGCGAGAAGGTCACCACGAAGGATGTGGAGCGGCTCTCGGCCAGATTGCGCATCGTGGGCTCTCGCTTCTGGTTCCAGGTACCCGAGAAGAACAGCGACGCGTACCGGTTGGTTGCGAAACATGTGCCGCCGGGGGTGGCGGCGACCGTGACCGGGCTGCTGCTCGAAGGGGCCGAGCGGAAAAAGTAGGGGTGATCTCCGTGTCGCTTCACGCCATCTATGGCCGAGAAGACCCGACGCCGTGGTTGCTTTCTGCCGAGGAGCCGCAGGCGCGCTGGATCGCGGAGGCGAGCGCAGCGGGCGCGACTGACGCCGCGGCGTTCCAGGCCGCGCACGCGGAGGTGCTCGCGCACCCGGCGGTTGCGCGGCTGCTGGAGATGCTGCCTGCGAGCTGGGAGGAGCCCGCTACCGCGAGCGGCCACCACAAGCCCGAGCTTTCCACCAACGTGCTCGACCTGCTCGCGGAGTTCGGCGTCACCGAGGCCGACGACTCGCGCATTGGCAGGCTGCTGGACGGTATGCTCGCGCACACCGACGCCGACGGCCGCTTCCTCGCGTACGGCGCGCAGCGCAGCGGCCCGGCCGTGTGGGGATGCGTGCCCTGCGACACGCACGCGATCGCCGACGTGCTCGGGCGCTTCGGACGCGCGGGCGACCCGCGCGTGAGGCGCGCGCTGCAGGCTGCCGAGAGCGACCTCATGCAAACCGACCTCGGCCTGGCGTGGGGGTGCCGACCCGACCCCGCCACGGGCTTCCGCGGTCCGGGCCGCAAGAGCGAGCCCTGCCCGCAGGCGACGCTGGAGGCGCTGCGCGCGTTCAGCTGGCTGCCTGAAGGCGAGCGCCCGGCGTGGCTCGCGGAGGTGGCGCACACCGCGCTTGAGGTCTGGCGGCAGCGCGGCAGCCGCAAGCCCTACATGATGGGGCACGGCCGGCAGTTCAAGACCGTGAAGTGGCCGCCCGCGTGGTACGGCGCCTACGAGGTCGTGGACACGCTCGGCCGACTGCCGGAGCTGTGGCGCGCCACACCGGAGGACCGCGTCTCCATGGCCGAGATAACCGCGTGTCTGCTTGCCTACAACGTGTCGGCCGACGGCACCGTGACCCCGCAGTCTGCGTTCAAGGGCTGGGAGTGGCTGAGCCTGGGGCAGAAGAAACAGCCGTCGCCGATCGCTACCGCGATGGTGTGGGCGCGCCTGCAGCACCTCGATTGGCTTGCCGAGGAGATCGCAGGGGTCGACGTCATGCGGTTGGGGAGCTCCAAGGGCGGCGACGGCACGCCGATGGGGCCGAGAGTGTAGAGGGAGTATCAGGCTCGCTCGGAGTCGTACTCTTCTCGCAAGATGTCGCGGATCTCCAGGAGCCGAGGAAGCATCGGCGGCAGGTCAGACCGGATGATCGATTCAATGACCGGCCAGTCCATGCCCTCGTAGTGGTGAACAACTCGGTCGCGTGCGCGGGCCATGGGACTCCAGGGGACGTCTGCGAATCGTTCCCGCGTCTCGGGCGAGAGTCGTTTGACGGCTTCTCCCAAGATGATGAGGTTGTATAGCACCCGTTCGTCTGAGGGCAGGTCGTCACCGAGCTGTGTGACCTCGTTGCTGCCGAGTTCGATCAGCCGTGACGTTGCGTGCACTACGTCATCGAGCAGCAGTGACTCATCACGCCTTCCAGACATAGATCACCTCACGCAGCACGCGCGGACGCAATCGGTCCCTGAGCGTGTCGGGGCGTACGAGGTCTACTCTTCGTCCGAGGATGGATTCGACGTAGTCGGCCGCCTCAAGAAACCTCAGGCCGCCCGGATCGTCGGTCTCCACCAGAAGATCGACGTCGCTTGAGGGTGCTTGTGTCCCGTCGGCAAAGGAGCCGAACACGCCGAGGCGTCGCATGTTGAAGCGGTCGCGCAAGACGGAGGCGTGTTCGCGGAGACGCGCGGCGCATTCCCCGAGATCTTTCACCGGGCTGGTGACGGGGGCGGCGCCATACGACGCCACGGGCTCCATCACCATCGGGACGAGCGCAGTCGCCATGAGCGTGGGCGAGACGCCGAGCGCGCGCGCGACGGCGTCGACACGAGACAGCCCAGCGGTGCGGTATTCGCCCGCCTCCCAGCGCGCGACCTGCGGCTGCGTCACACCCAGAGTCAACGCGAGCTCACGCTGGGTCACGCCCCTCGCCCGGCGTTCCCGGACGAGTATGGGGCCGATATCGAGTAGGCTGTCCATGAGGGGAGTATAACACAGAAGTAATATCCAATGTCGCGAGAAGCATATCTGGATCAGAGGCAATCAGCAGCGTCGGCCTCCCCATGTCACACCCCTCTGCTACGCTCCTACCATGAGCACACGACTATCGAAATCACGCTTCCAAAAGGGCCTACAGTGTCCGCGGGCGCTGTGGCTGTCCGTGCACGAGCCCACCGCCGCCGCGCTAGTCACCGAGTCCAAGCAGTGGATCTTCGACCAGGGCACCGAGGTGGGCCGGCTCGCGCAGCAGCTCTTCGGGGGCGGCACCGAGGTGGCCGAGGACTACCGTCACCAGCGTGAGGCCCTCGAGACGACGAAGCGCCTGCTCGAAGGGGGCGCAAGCATCCTGTACGAGCCCGCATTCTACTTCGACGACGTGTTGGTGCGCGTGGACGTGCTCGTGAAGGTCGGCGATGCTTGGGATCTCTACGAGGTGAAGTCCACCAGCAAGGTGAAACCCGAGCACGTGACCGATGTCGCCGTTCAGACCTACGTCGTGGAGGGCTGCGGCCTCACCGTCCGCCGATCGTGCATCGTGCACCTGGACACGTCCTACGTCTACGAGGGCGGGGAGTATGATCTGTCCGCGCTCTTCGCGGTCGAGGATGTGACCGCCCAGGCGCGCGCGTTCATGCCCGCTGTCCCCGGGTTGCTGGAGTCCTTCCGCACGATGCTGGACGGACCCGAGCCTGACGTTCGCGTGGGCGCACAGTGCACCACGCCCTACGAGTGTGACTTCAGCGCTCGATGCCATGCGTTCATGCCTGCCGAGCACCCCATCACGAACCTGCCACGCCTCTCAGAGGGCGCGCTCCACGCGCTGCTCGACCTGGGCATCACCTCCATCCGCGACATCCCGGATGACTTCAGCGGGCTGACGCCCACGCAGGCCGAGACAGTCGCAGCGGTGAAGAAGGGCGAGCCGCTCGTGCAACGAGACGGCCTTGCCGAGGCGCTGAGTGCGCTTGAGTGGCCCGTCTATCACCTCGACTTCGAGACGATCAACCCGGCCCTGCCACTGTGGCCCGGCACGCGGCCGTACCAGGTCATCCCATTCCAGTACTCGATCCACGTCCAGCAAGAGGACGGGACCTACGAGCACCGGGAGTACCTCCACACGGGCGGGACGGACCCACGCCGTCTGCTCACCGAGCGGATGCTCGCCGATCTGGCCGAGACGGGATCGGTCACCCACTACACGTCGTTCGAGCGACAGCGACTCGAGAGGCTCGCCACGGCGTTCCCTGACCTCGCCAAACGCATCAACGCGGTCATCGGCAGGCTCTTCGACCTCGAACCGGTCATCAAGCAGTTCACGACACACCCGGACGCATGCGGGCGCACGAGCATCAAGTACGTCCTGCCGGCCTGGTGCCCCGACATGTCCTACGCCGGCCTTGAGATCGGCGACGGCCAGACGGCGAGCGTGCGCTACACCATGGCCGTTCGCGGGATGCTTTCTGCCGAGGAGATCGAGAAGTTGTACGCGGACCTGCTCATCTACTGCGGTCAGGACACATTCGCGATGGTGCGGTTGCTGGAGAGGCTGCGGGAGGAGTGCGGGTGAGGGAGGGGCAGGGCGTTGGCTTCATTCGAGACTATAGTGTGTGTAGCATAAGTAGACCAGATGATATACTATCGTGCCATGGCATATACTCCTAACATAGCGAACGGCGACCCGCCCTCCGGCATCGAGCGCTCTCTGGGTCCTACCCAAGCACGATTGCTGCTCAAGCTCGCGGAACGCTTCGGCGCGTCGTTCACGGCCGAGCAAGCCCATGGTGACCCCTCGATTCAGGACCCGCATCTCAAGGGACGCTTGAACGATCTCGTGACGAAGGGCTGGCTGTTCAGTCTGGGTCGGGGAGCCTATATGATCGCGCCACTTGAGGCAGGCCCCGACTCTAGCTCGTACGCCATCAATCGATACCTGGCGGCGGCCACGATTGCAGGCGATCGCGACTACTACCTCTCGTACCGCACCGCGATGGAGTTGCATGGCATGACGCTCCACCCCTGGCGCTCGGTGTACCTGTCGACGGCCTCCAGGCTTCGAGCCCGCGAGATCCAGCACTTCTCGATTCAGCCCGTGACGGTGGCGCCGGAGCGCTTATGGGGGACGGTGACGATCGAGGTCATTCCCGATCATCGGGTCAATGTGTCGTCACGGGCTCGTACGATTGTGGACTGCATAGATCGACCGGGGTATGCCGGTGGCCTTGCGGATGTCGCCCTCGGTCTCACGCTCCTGGGTGACGATTTCATCGCCACAGATGCCGTGGACGCCGCAGTTCGATACGGCAGGGTATCGGTCATGAAACGTCTGGGCGTCCTCATCGAGCTACTGGCGCCACAGCAACGCGCCGCGGTCGAGCCGCTGCTGTCGCGCGTCGATCGCACGCCGCACGTTCTGAATCCGCAGTCGCCACGCGGAGGACGCCTCAACTCTCGCTGGGGAATCTGGATGAACATCTCCGAGGATGAGCTCTTGCAGGAGACGGTCTCATGATCCGCCGACCGGAGATCGGGAAGCTCGCGTTTCGGTATCAGGTGCCCGAGCGCACGATCCAGAAGGACTACGTCATCACCCGGGTGCTGAGAGAACTGGCGCCAGCCATGGCGTCGGTCGGCTTGCGCTTCAAGGGAGGAACCTGTCTAAAGAAGTGCTTCTTTGCCGAGTACCGGTTCTCTGAGGATCTGGACTTCACGCTCGAGCAGCCCGCGCTTACCGATCAGCCCTACGCTGAACTCGATTCAGTTGCCCGGCGGCTCACGGCGAGCGGTCTGACACTGGAGCTCGGAGACCCGATCGTGAGACCAACCGGGCGCACATATCACGCGGCGGTGACCGGTCCGTTGGGCGGCGGGGACAAGCTCAAGATCGACATCACCACGCCCGAGCTGCTGGTGTTCGATGCAGTAGACAAGCCGCTTCTCGATGAGTATTCGGATGCCGAGATGTCGGTGTGCGTGCGCTGCTATGCACTTGAGGAGATCTTCCTGGAGAAGCTCGTGTGTCTCCTCGATCCGAAGAGGATCCAGCCTCGTGACCTCTACGATCTTGTGTCGCTCTCCAATGACGGAGCAGTGGATGTCGAGGCCGCGTGTTGGCGGTTCAACGAGAAAGCGCGGTTCAAGCGGCTTGACCCGTCTGGACTTCGGGAGGCGCTGGACCGCAAGAGCGCACAGCTCAAGCGGGCATGGGAGACGCAGTTGAGCGAGCAACTGCGTCCGGAAAGCCTGCCGGGCTATGAGGACAGCGCGCGCAGCCTGCTGCGGTTGCTGAAGGGTCGTGTCCGAAAAGTTCTGTAAGTAGCGTGGCCGCCTGAAGTGACGAAGGTGGCCACCGCCCTCCATGATGGTTGGTGCTTAACGCCGACTACCAAGGAGGAGACGATGACCAAGAGGAACGCTACGACCCCGCTCGCC
>JAUSOQ010000018.1 GCA_030655755.1 Coriobacteriia bacterium | reverse complement strand
AAAGCCACTCGAGTAGACCCCTCGGGTCCGAGCGCGTCACCGCGGCGGCCCCAGCGACGCTCAGACGGATGCGATATCGTGGCAGGGGTCGGATTCAGGACTTCAGGACCGAGTCGGAGACCTTCGTGGAGAATCGAGGCTAGGATGCAGAACCCCGTCGCATGAGGCGAAAACGACTGCGTCACCTGCAGGAACTGGTTCACTCCCATCGCAATGATTGAGTTGAGCCGTCCCGCCTCTAGCGGTTCGAAAGCAGCCGTCGCCACGCTAGCGCCGGTCGCGCCGAACTCGTCCAGCGCCCTCTCGATGAAATCCGCCGATGGCACGACGTCAGCGTCGAGGAAGAGGAGAACGTCACAAGTGGCGGCAGCCGCGCCGTAGTTGCGCCCGACAGCGGGTCGCCCGCCTTCAACGACACGGCAACCGGCACGATGCGCCAGTTCGGCGGTGCCGTCGCTGGAGCCCGCGTCGGCAACGATCACCTCTTGTGGGGGAAGCGTCTGCATACGTAGGGCCTCCAACAAGTGCGCAAGGCGGCCGGCCTCGTTCAGTGTCGGCACTATGACGGAGACGGCTGCGGCCACTCCCCCGGGGACGGTCTCCGGCCCACGTCCCGCCCCAAGGCGCGCTTGGAGCGGTCTTCTGCGAAGGAGTTGTCTGACGCGCGGGACGCCAATCGAACACCACTCCGATTCCAGTGGAGACTCCCCGGAAGGACGAACGCCGTGCGAGGTCATGGCCGCCTCGCTGTCGGAAGTCCGCCGAGGCGCGACACGATCGTCTGAGCCTCTTCGATCATCTCGGAGACAATCTCTGCTGCCGGCTGGATCTTGCAGACCATGGCGGCCGCCTGTCCAGCCATGAGCGATCCCATATCGACATCGCCTTCACGCATGGCCAACGCCAACTTTCCGCCGCCGAGCGCCTCTATCTCCTCGGGCCTGTTCTGCACGTCGAGTTGCTCCATCTCACGAGAGAGCCTGTTCTTGAGAACACGCACTGGATGTCCCGTCGAGCGCCCAGTCACAGTGGTGTCCCGGTCCCGCGCCTTCAAGATCTGTTCTTTGACGAGCGGGTGGATCGTGCACTCCTCAGCGCACATGAACCGTGTGCCTACCTGGGCGCCTTCTGCACCCAGCGCGAAGGCGGCTGCGATCCCGCGCCCGTCGGCGATTCCACCTGCGGCGATCACTGCGATGTCGACTGAATCGACCAGCTGTGGCACGAGAACCATCGTTGTGAGTTCTCCGATGTGCCCTCCTGCCTCGGTGCCCTCGCCGATAATCGCGTCGGCGCCGAGGGACTCCATCCGCCTCGCGAATGCCACGCTGGGCGCGATGGGTATAATCCTGATGCCGGCGTTCTTGAGTTCCGACATGTACCTCCCCGGATTGCCGGCGCCCGTGGTGACCGCGTGAACCCCCTCCTCGATCACGACGTCAACTACTTCGTCGATGCGCGGGCTGAGAAGCATCAAGTTCACACCGAACGGCAGGTCCGTCAGCGCCTTTGCTCTTCGAATCTCATTCCGCAGAACATGGCCCGGCATGTGACCGGCGCCGATGATTCCGAAGCCGCCGCCGTTACTGACGGCCGCAGCAAGCTCAGCAGTTGCAGTCCAGGCCATTCCGCCCTGGATGATGGGGTGCTTGACGCCGAGCAACTCGGTCACACGTGTGTGCAGGGCCATCTAGGAACCCCCCTTGTCCGGGACCGGCATCGTCCAGCGCACTGTGGCGGCACCCCATGTGAGACCCGCACCGAAGCCGACCAGCGCGATCAGGTCTCCGGGCCGAAGCCGTCCGCCCGTGTAGAGATCATCCAAAGCCAACGGTATCGACGCGGCGGACGTATTGCCCGTCCGGCCGACGTTGAGATAGACACGTTCGGGGTCGATGGCGAGTCGCTCACCGATTGTGTCTATGATGCGTTTGTTCGCTTGGTGCGGGATGAGCCACGCGAGCTCGTCAAGCGTGTGCCCGGACTGCGCGAGCACCTCGGTCGTGACGCGTGGAATCACCCGAACCGCGAACTTGAACACCTCGCCACCGTTCATCTTCACGAACTGCTGACGCGCCGCCGCCCCATCGACTGTCATGGGCGCCGCCGCCCCACCACTGGGGATGATGAGCTGCTCGGCGCCACTTCCATCCGCGCCAAGAACGATAGCCTCAACACCCGGCTCGTCGGAGACACCGAGTACCACGGCTCCTGCACCATCTCCGAACAGCACGCACGTCGACCGGTCCGTGAAGTCCACGAGCCGCGTAAGTGCCTCGGCGCCGATGACGAGCACGGTGTCAGCGCGACCCGACTCGATGGCCGCCGCTCCCGCTTGCAGCGCGTACACGAAGCTCGAACATGCTGCCATGAGGTCGACCGCAGGGCACGACAGGCCGAGCTTCGCCTGCGTCATGCACGCGGTCGAAGGCATGATGTAGTCAGGACTGGTCGTCCCGAGGAGCAGGAGATCAATCGCATCGAGGCCGACGCCAGCACGTGCGATGGCCATCGCCGCCGCTCTGGCTGCGAGGTCGGACGTCGTCTCGTTCTCGGCTACGACGTGGCGCTCGTGGATTCCCGTCCTGGACGTGATCCACTGGTCAGATGTCTCGATCATCCGCTCGAGATCGGCGTTGGTCATGGTCGTCTCGGGCAGGTAGGAGCCCGTGCCGATGATGGTCGCGTGTCGGGTCATAGGTAGGTCAGCATCCTTGTCGATGGAGTTTGGCAGAGCAGACGCGCGTGGCATGCCCGGTACCGGGCACTGGGCATGGACGACCGTTGGCCGAACCCTCGGCCGGGCCGCGCCTAACTGCCTCTCGCTCGTCCCCAGAAGGCCACGATAAGACCGCCCGGACCCACATGAGTGCCAATGATGACGCCGATGCGATCATCTATGACGGCGCCTACTCTGACGTGTTCGGCCAACATGTTTCTCACCTCGCGTGCATCTTCGGGGCACTGAGCGTGGGCGATGATGATGGTCTGGCGTTCCGGGTCTTCAATCCGTTCCGCGACCATCTCCGAGAGCACTCTCAAGGCGCGGTGCCGTCCCCTGAGCTTCTTCAGTGGCGCAAGATGACCCGCGGCGTCCACGTGGAGCACGGGCTTGATGTCGAGTATGGCGCCAGCCGCGCCAGCCGCTGGCGACACTCGGCCGCCGCGCACCAGGTACTCGAAGGAGTCCACCGTAAACAGGTGGTTGACCTGCAGGCGATTGTCTTCAGCCCATGTGACAACGTCCTCGGCTGACGCGCCCTCAGCCAGATGTTTCGCCATCTCCAGCACGAGCAGGCCCTGCCCCGCAGAGACCGACAGCGAATCCACGACGAATATCCTCGCGTCCGGCTGCTGCACCAAGAACCGCTCTCGGGCCAATTGCGCGACATCGTACATGGCGCTCAATCCGGAAGATATTGTGACCAGCACCGCTGCTTGGGCTCGATCATGCGCGCGCCGGAAAGCCGCGTCGCAGTCGATAGAACGCGCCTGAGCGGTCATCGAACGGGCGCCGGCCCGAAGCGCATCGTAGAAGGAGTCGTATGAGAGCGTCCGGCCGAAGTCGTCGAACCGCTCCTCGCCATCGAGGGTATATGGGAAGAAGATGAGTTCCACGCCCGCGTCTTCGAGGACCTCGAAGGGCAGGTCGCAGCCCGAGTCCGTGATCAGCACCGTGTCGTGCATGACGCTCCTTCCGTTGGTACGTGCCTTCGCCGTCTGCCATGGTCAGCGCTCTGCTCCAACACCTTCAGCACGCCGATGTGAGCGAACCCTCGGGCACTCCCGCTGCCAAGTTCCAATCCCAGACGGCCTGTCTTCATCTCGGGTGCGTCCTTCTTCAGATCGGATTCGCGAAAGCCAGGTCAGGCCCGCTGGACTTCAGCCAACACGCGCCCAAGGGTCTGCGTCGCCTCCGCCACTGCGTTCTTGGTCAGCGAGGTCGCGCTCGTCAGCTCTGAGGCATGGACGGGCTCTCCTACCCGCACGGTGATGCGAGCGAGGGACGGCCAGTGCTTGTCGGGCGGTAGGACTTCGCGGGTGCCAGTGATATGGAGTGGAAGCAGCGTGGCGTTCCCCTTGACCGCCAAGTACGCCGCTCCGCCGAGGATCTCGTCTCGAGCAATCTCACCCTCTGGAAACACGGCCATGGTCCCGCCGCGCTTCAAGACATCGATTGCCGTCTTGAGACTGTTGAGATTGCTGCGCTGTTTCTCCACCGGTAGCGCGCCCATCGTACGGAGAAAGAACCCGTAGACAGGCAGATCGAACAGATAGGAGGACGAGAGGAATGTCAGACGCCGGTCCGGAAAGGCAGCCGCCACGATGAAGCCATCGATGAAGCTATCGTGGTTGGCCACGATTACCAGGGGGCCGTCAGCAGGGATCCGCTCGGGCGAGACCACCTTCAGACTGAAGACCCCCCTGAAGACCACTCTGAACATGAGGATCGCCGCCGGGTACAGCGCTCGCGTTAGCGCTCGAGCTACAGGTCGATCTCGCATGCGCAGGGAGCGGTCTAGGGACATGGCAGAGACTCTCCACTTAGCCCCAAGAGCACCACAATCTGGCCCGACACCATATCCGGGTCCAACGGCTTCTCGAGGAAGGAGTGCCCCAGTATCAGACCGTCCATCATCGCCGTCAGCATCGTCGCGATGAGCCGTTTATCAATCCCATCGAAAGAGTGGCGGTGCCCAACCGCGCGTTCGACCACGGGTTCGAACAAGTCGATGAGTTCTTCCTTCACCGCTGCGACAGATTGTCGCAGTTCTGCTTCGGAGGGCGGCAACTTCACGACCAGCGCGTTGATGAGGTTCTTCTCCCGCATCCCGAACTCCAAGTAGTCCTTCACCATGCGGTGGAGCCTCTCGTCCGGCGTTTCGCCTCCCTGCTCGTCACCCAGGCGTGCGCGCAGGTCTACCAAGACGTCACCGAGCACGTTCTCGTAGATGTCCCTCTTACCGGTGTAGTGGTAGTACAGAGCGGCCTTGGTGATTCCGAGCCGCTCGGCGATGTCGCTCATCGAGACGCCAAGATAGCTGCGATCGGAGAACAGGCTCCTAGCCACGTCGACGATCTGTCTCTTTGTCCCGTCGGGACCCTCGTGCCGCTGATCGTGAACCGCGCCCATGACGGAGTGCCTCCTCGGGTTCGTTCGCCGGCTCGGATGTGATCACCGCGCGAGTTGCTGCCCATGTGTTTCGGGGGAATGTGAATTGACTTACCTACCGATAGGTAAGTAGACTACCAACGCCACCCCGCCTCGGTCAACTTCGGATCTTCTAGCTGCAGACCCTGGCCGATGACGAAGACCGAATACGCCTTGCCGATCCTGGAGAACATGTGCACGCGATCGCCCGTCCATTTGCAATCAGTCTGCTTGCCGCGCTCGCGTGTATGTCGCTCGTGGGCTGCTCTGCGAACCAGGACGTCTACGCGGGAAGGGTCGTCGATGACACGGTGACGCTTCGAGCCCCCGCCCTAGCGATACCATCAATCGACCTGGATGCGGGGTTCCAAGCCGACGGCGCCGACGGCGCCGGGCAGCGCAGCACGGTGGCAACTGCGGTCGCAGTCACGGGTCTCGGCAGCGTCGTGCGTGTGACAAGCGTCTCCGTCAAGACCGGCGAGGACGTTCGAGCGGGCCAGGCGATTGCCCGGCTCGATGCCCAGGCGCTCACTGCGAACGTGGCGGTCGCCAGGGCCGATCTGTTCGCCACTCGCGCTCAAGTCGGAGTGCTCAACGACGCCCTGGACACCGTGGCGTCGAACCGTTCGACGCTCGCGACCACGCGCCGTCAGATAGACGCTGCTGAGGTGCAGGCGGTGTCCACGCGCAAGAAGCTCGCCGCCCAACTTGCCGCCCTGAAGTCGTTGCTCGCTCAGATCGAAGCGATGGGTGCGGGTGGCGGACCACCTGCCGTCCCTCCAAGCGATGGCTCGACGGGCACCGTCCCGCCGGGTGGCACGCTTCCCGACCCAGCCCAGTTGCGTGCGGGCATCGCGCGGCTCACTGCCGCGCTTGCGCAGATCGACGCCGGGCTCGCGAAGGTCAGCGCCGGCCGGGCACAGCTTTCTTCAGCAGGCGCGAAGCTGAGCGATGCCCGCCGTCAGCTCAGGGACCTGCGCAGGCTCGCTGTGGTTGGCGTGGATGGAGCCAAGATCGGCGTGTGGATGGCCGAGTACCAACGCGAGACCGCGGTGCTGCGCTCGCCAGTTGATGGCGTCGTAGTGAGCGTCGTGTCCGTCGGCGATGTGCTCGCACCGGGGGCGACCGTCGCAGAACTGCGCCGATCCGGTGCGCCTCGCGTGAGCACCTGGCTTTCACCCGAGGAACTGGGACAGGTGGACATCGGAACCGCCGTCGCGGTGCGAGCCGACTGGTTTCCCCCGGGTCCGGGCGGCGTCCCGATCAAGGGGCAGGTCACACGCATCAGCACATGCGCGGAGTACCCTCCTACGTCGTTTGCGACAAACGACACCCACATGACACGAGCGATTCGTGTCGAGACGACGCTTTCAGAGGCTACCGGACAACCCGCGTTGCCACCCGGCACGCCGGTCGACGTGAGGTTCTTCGGCAAGTGAAAGCATCGAGCACCAGACGATCGCAGTAATCCACGGAAGAACGGACTGAGTGAGACGACATGGCGAACGAACAGCGTATGCAGCGACCTTTGTTTACAGCAGTGCTTGTGCTCCTGCTCGCCGCGGGGGGCATCACCTACTGGATGTGGAGCTCGGCACAGCCCGCCGCGAACGGCTCTCTGACCGCGAGCGGTTCCGTGGAGCAGACCGAGTACCAGATCGCCCCCGCGATGGCCGGACGCATCGAGACCATAACCGTGGGCGAGGGAGACCGCGTGAAGGCGGATGCGGTGATCGTCAGGCTCGATAGACGTGCGCTTGAGTTACAGCTCACGCAAGCTCTTGCGGGAGTCGACGCGGCCAATGCGGCCGTGACGCAAGCGAAGCACGACGGCACCAAGGCCGAGGTCAACGCTGCTCAGGCTCGCGTCGCGCAGGCCAAGGCCGCCGTGCAGCTGGCGGAGGTTCAACTGAGCTACGCCACGGTGATCACACCGCATGCGGGCGTCGTTTCGGCGGTCGCAGGCAACGCGGGGCAGAACGCGAGCCCAGGCAAGACAATCGTCACCATCTCGGACACGAACGACCTGTTCGTGCGCGTGTTCGTAGCCGAGACCAGGATCGGCGATGTGAAGCGCGGTAGTGGTGCCACCGTCAAGACCGACTCGAGCGACGTGACGTATCCGGGCACCGTCGAGTTTATAGCGTCGGAAGCTGAGTTCACGCCGAACAACGTCGAAACCAAGGACCAGCGCGTCAAACTCGTCTACGAAGTGCGTGTCCGCCTCAGTGACACGAGCGGCGTACTCAAGGCCGGCATGCCGGTGGATGTGACGTTCTAGAGTGGCACCCTCCACCGCCGAGCTCGCGATTGATGCCCGCAGGCTGTGCCGCAGGTTCGGCGACGTGCAGGCCGTTGACGGTGTCGACCTCCGTGTGCGCCCCGGGGGGGTCTTCGGACTGCTCGGTCCTGACGGGGCCGGCAAGTCGACACTGATCCGAATGCTCGCGACCGTTCTGACGCCCAACTCCGGTGACGCACTCATCTTCGGCGACTCCGTCGTACACGCGCACCGACGCATAACGCCGCGCATAGGCTATATGTCGCAGCGCTTCTCGATGTACCTCGATCTCTCCGTCAGCGAGAACCTTGAGTTCTTCGCGCGGATCAGAGGGGTCCCCGCCGCACTCCGCCGCGCAAGGTCAGCCTCACTGCTTGAGTCGATGGAGCTGGCTGAATTCTCGGATCGCCAGGCCCAGTTCCTGTCCGGCGGCATGAAACAGAAGCTCATGCTCGCCTCCACGCTCATGCACGAGCCCGATCTGCTGCTACTCGACGAGCCCACCACCGGTGTCGACCCGCTCTCGCGTCTGGAGTTCTGGCGTATCATCGCCGACCTCCGTGCCGCTGAGAAGACCATTCTGGTCGCAACCCCGTACATGGACGAGGCAGAACGCTGCACCGACATAGCGTTCATGGATGCGGGCCACATACCTCACACTGGCACGCCCGCCGAGGTGAAGTCCCTCGTTCCAGGCACGCTTTTCGAGGTGGCCGCTCCGGACCCGCGCGCTGCGCTCGCGGCAGTGTGTAGTGCGTCAGGCGTGACGTCCGCGCACCTGTACGGCGATGTCGTGCGTGTGCTCTCAGCCCCCGGCGGTCCCGACGCCCGCGAACTCCTCACCCACATGAACGCCGTTGGCATCCACGCGACAGATGTCCAGCCGGCAGACGTCGACATGGAAGCCGCTTTCGCTTACTTGGCCGAACAGGCAGGTGACGCGGCATGATGGCGGCAATGCTCTCACGCGTCAGTGCCATCGCAGCCAAGGAGTTCGCTCACATACGGCGCGACCCCCGCACGCTCATCGCCGTGCTCATCGTGCCGATCATGCAACTCATGCTGTTCTCCTATGCGATCAGCTTCGATGTGAAGGCTGTGCCCACGGTGGTGCTCGACCAAGACGGGACCTCGGCAAGCCGGGCCTACCTCCAGACGTATCGTTCCTCGGACTTCTTCGCCATAAAGGGCTCGATCAACGACCTCGCGAGCGTTGATGAGGCGTTCCGAAACCACCTCGCGCAGGTCGCCGTCGTCGTGCCTCCCGGGTTCGGTCGCTCGCTGGCCAAAGGCGAGAAGGCTCAGGTGTTTGTCATAGTGGACGGCACTGAGCCGAACGCCGCACAGCTAGGACAGGCGTACACCGTTGCGCTCAACCAGCTCTACGACAACAAGGTGCTGGTCAAGTGGGCCGATCGGCAGGGATTCGACACGACGCAACTCGGCCGGATCGAGCCGCGGATACGAACGTGGTACAACCCCGAACGCAAGTCGGCCGACTTCCTGATACCGGGGCTCATGGTGGTGATCATCATGATTGTCACGGTTCAGCAGACCGCTGTGACCTTGGTGCGCGAACGCGACTTGGGCACGGAAGAGCAGATGATGGTTAGTCCTCTGCGGTTGCCTGAACTCATGTTCGCCAAACTGCTGCCGTGGACGCTCCTCGCATTCGTGGACATGGTGGTCATCGCACTCGTGGGTCTCTACTACTTCCATGTGCCACTTCGTGGCAGTGTGATGTTCCTCTCCGTTTCAGCAGGGTTCTTCGTGTTCGCCTCGCTCGGCCTTGGTCTGATCATCTCCGCGATCGCTCCAAGCATGGAGTCAGCGAACATCATCGCGATCATGGTCGCGTTTCTGCCCGCCTTCCTTCTCTCGGGCTTTGCGTTCCCTCTCGAGTCGATTCCACCCGTCCTCCAAGGCGTGAGCTATCTCTTCCCTGCGCGCTACATGATCGTCATCTCGCGCGGTGTCTTCTTGAAGGGCGCCGGGTTCAACGAGCTCTGGCCGCAACTCGCGTTGTTGGGCGGCTATTCGCTGCTGGTGATCGCACTAGCATCGGTGCTGTACGGCAGGAGGGCTGCCCGATGAACTGGAAACACGTCCGTCTGCTCATCTGGAAGGAGTTTCTGCAGCTGCGCCGAGACCCTATCCTGCTTGCTCTGCTGTTGATTCTGCCAGTGCTGCAGCTGGTGATGCTGGGCTATGTAGTCGGCGCAGACGTCAAGCATCTGTCCACGGCGGTAGTCGATCTCGACCGGACGGTCACGTCGCGCCGCCTCGCCGAGAGTTTCGCGAGTTCCGGCTACTACGACATCACTCAACGCCCCGCGAAAGAGAGCGACCTGCGACCCCTGTTGGATCGCGGCGACGTGAAGGTCGCGCTCGTCATTCCCGAGGGTACTGAGTCACGTGTCTCGGCGGGGGAAGCGGCTCCCGTGGGTATTGTCGTGGATGGATCAGATAGCAGGACGGCCAGTGTCGGCAGCGGCTACGCGTCCCAGCTCATCGCGGTGTTCAACGCCAAGCGGATCGCAGAACAGGGAATCAGTATTGCAGGGCCGGGCATCGACGCCAGGGTCCGCGTCGAGTACAACCCAAGCCTTCGAGCGGTGAACTCGATGGTCCCCTCGCTGCTCGCCACCATCCTGCTCCTCACGATGAGTTCGGTCATGTCCCAAGCGGTCGTGGGAGAGCGGGAGCGCGGAACGCTGGAGCTGATGTTCGTGACGCCCATCAGCCGGGGCGAGTACCTGGTGGGCAAGCTCACCCCCTACATCCTGATCGGTGTGGTGCAGATGTCGCTCACCGCACTCGTCGGACGAACGTGGTTTGGGGTGCCGTTTCACGGACAGCTGTGGGTCGCGGTTCTGGGGCTGTTCCTGTTCATGCTCACCACGGTCGCGTTGGGCCTGTTCATCTCACTCGTCTCTCACACGCGGCAGCAGGCGCAGCAGGTCGTCATCTTCATCATGCTTCCGTTCTTCGTGCTCTCAGGCTTCATCTTCCCCGTGGCATCGATGCCAACGGTCCTTCAGGTTGTCACCTACGCCATCCCCTTGCGCTATGCGATTGAGATACTGCGCGGCACCTTCATCCAGGGTGCCGGCGCACGCGAACTCATTTGGCAGCTCCTGGCGCTCGCAGGCTTCTCGGTAGTGATGCTCACTCTGGCGCTGTTCAGCTTCCACAAGCGACTGAGTGATTAGGAGGGAGCGACAGTGACCCATTCCGCCCACCACCCCTTGCCATTCATCAGCGAGCCGACTGCAACAGATAGTGCCATATCGGTGCGCGGCCTCACCAAGCGGTTCGGCGAGTTCACTGCTGTGAGTGGCATCGATTTCGACGTGGCTCGCGGGGAGATATTCGGCTTCCTCGGCCCCAACGGAAGCGGCAAGACCACGACAATGCGCATGCTCACCGGCACTATCGCTCCACAGTCGGGCAGCATCCGTATCCTCGGTGAAGACGTGGTCGCCAGCCCCGAGAAGGTCAAGCGCAGGATTGGCTATATGAGCCAGAAGTTCTCGCTGTTCGAGGACCTGACCGTGGACGAGAACCTGCGCTTCTACGCTGGTGTGTACGATCTTCCCGCCGACGAGTTCGTCAAGCAACGCGCCTACGTTCTCGAGATGGCCGGGTTGGTGGGCCGCGAGAAGGAACTCACCGCCAACCTGTCGGTGGGATGGAAGCAACGACTCGCACTCGGGGCGGCCACCATCCACGAACCTGAACTGCTCTTCCTTGACGAGCCCACAAGCGGCGTAGACCCCGTTGCGCGTCGCCACTTCTGGGACTTGCTGTACGACCTCGCCGGCCAGGGAGTGACGTTGTTTGTCACCACCCACTACATGGAAGAGGCTACGCAGTGCGGGCGGCTGGCGTTCATGTACGCGGGCCGAATCATAGCCGAAGGTTCGCCTCGTGAGATTCGCGAACAGCATCTCCTCGACATCGGAGACCGTGATGACAGCGGCCGGCTGAGGACCGCCAGCATCGAAGACGTGTTCGTCCGTCTGGTGACGCGCGAACGTGAAGAGGCTGGCCGATGAAGAGGCAACCCGGGTAGGTCAGCGCCCGCCTGCACCCAAGCTCACCCGTCGTCGCCAAGGCCACTCGGGTGGCCAGTACCGCCAGCACGCGTAGCGACCAGCAACGCGCGCACGCCGCGATTGGATGCATTGGATGCCCCGCTGCTGCCGATGTGGCTTGGATGGGCTCGCATTGTCCTACCAAGACAAGAATGTCCGGCGGCCTCTCAACTGCGGTGTACCGCCCCCTGATACCACCAGGGGCGAACGCAGCGGCGGCCGGACCTCTCAATCATTGTGCCGGCTCCCGCCAATCGGAAAGTCAGAGCCCACCGAACGCCTGTGCTAGCGAATCAGCTCGACATCGCCCGCCGCCCTCGTGGACTTTCAGTGGTGGCGCATGGCAGAAGGCCGATGGATTGGCCCTGGGAACCAGCGGCCACTGGCCGGTCACCCCGCAGATGATGGCCATCAGCCCCTCAAGAGCGAGCCGCGCTGTTTCGGAGATCCGCGGATCAGCGAGACACCGAAGACGCTTTCGCAGAGTTCGCTGTCAGGTACGGCGACCTGGACGACGGCGGAGCTGTGATTGTCGATGACCACATAGCGACTGGTGAGGTGAAACCAACAGTCACCATGTATTTGGGCAACAAATCGGGCAACAAATCATGACGGTCACCACTCCGGATAGTCGCCCTCGGGTTCCGCGGGCCTCTTCCGCAGATTCATGACCTTCCATTCAGCAGCAGGGCTCACCTCCGCCCGTGCCAGCACCGCGGGCCAAGGGGCGAAGAGCAATCTCGGAACGTACTCCGAGGACTCCTCCAGCCGTCGAAGGTACTCCTGCTCCTCGTCCTCCCTTGGCGCGACGTGCTCGTCGATGTAGCGCGCGGCGGACTCCATCATGGCTTCCAGCGTCGGACGGTCGTGCACGTTGAGGACGGGGTAGAGTTCGTCTTCGACCTCACTCGCACGCGAGGCGAACTTCTCCACGACGCGGCCGTCGATCGGACACGGAAACGGCATCGAGAGCGAAGCGTAGTAGATCCGGACACGCCGCTGCAGTCGATAGACGTCATCATCGCCGGCGGCCAGCGACACGGGCAGCCCGCCCGTGTGGATGCGATACACGTCGTAGAGGTCTCGGACTGCGAGACGGTCGAACAGCGCCTTGGTCTTTCCGGCGATCAACTCGGGAAGGGCGAGCGTCATCACCGAGGTCTCGGGCGAACACATGGTGCAGGTCGCCTGCTCGTAGTCGAGTAGCGGCGCCCTATTGAGGTAGATGAGGTCGACCTTGATCAGATCTCGCTGGTCGCCGTGGCCGTATCGCAGTTTGAAGGTTCGTCCCGAGTGCGCGACCTTGCCGCTCGTTGAGACGCTGTACCCGAGTCTTGTGCCGAGCTCTGTGAGAGCCCGCTCCATTTCGGGCCGCTCCGCCTCGAGCCCCTCCTTCGTCACTTGTCCGACGTAGGTCAGGTCGGCATCGACTGAGAGCCTCGGCATGCCGAGGTGAAAGACATTCAGGGCCGTTCCTCCGTGGAGCCTGGCTCTCGGGCCCAGGAACGGGTGTCCTCCGAACTCCGCGAGCAGCTCAAGCAGCCGCTCGACCTTCTCAACGGTCTGAGGCTGATAGCCTGCGGTATCGAGCAGATTCGGTCTCATCACTCATGCACCCATCGTTCGATCTCGTCTGCGTTGGATGGCAGGTACAGTCGCCACGACGGTACCCACTGCCCCGCCTCATTGCTGCGAGCAAGATAGTAGGGTCCTCGTCCGAGCATCGCGCGCATCTCGTCGAGGGCGGCCGAGCTTACGTACCACTCCTTGGCTCGCTGCTCTAGGAGCCAGCCCGTCCGGGCTACTGCCGTCGGACTACCAAGAACCTTGAGGTACGCGAGCACGCTCGAAGCATCCACGTACGGTAGCGCGGCGAGGCTTCGAGAAACTTCTTCGAGTCCACCGGACAGGTCCACGTGATTGATGCAGTCGACGAGCGTTCTTTCGCGGGTGGTGACCCTGACGACCCCCTGCGGTCGGGCAACAAGGGCCGTGGACTGAGCGATGTCGGGCGACGCGGGAGTTTTTGGACGCTGATAGCGTTCGTACTCGAAGTCCCTATAGGCGAATCGAGTCGCCAACCGGGAGGACATGAACTGGACGCGGCGCGACGGGCTGTGTGCGAGCCCGTGAAGCTCGAGAGCGGTGTGATAGACCATGACCACGTCTGGCGACACCGCTGCGGCTACGAGGTAGGGATCTGGTTCGACCTCCGAGAACTGACCCGTACGCGAGACATAGACACCTCGCATGACCCGATCCGCGTGGCCCTTCTTCACAGCGCGCGTCAGCAAGTTGTACGAAGTGCGACCTTCGCCCAGCTCGCCTCTGAACTCCTCAAGTGAGAAGACGTGGTGCTGCTCGAGATACGACTGAACACTCATGTTGGTCACCTCGGGTAGATAGTACCACTCAAAGTGAGCATTCGCAGTAGTGATTACCAATGGACGTTCAGCTTGTCGTGCTCATACCCTGCATTCAGCGGTGTCTTTACCGAGTCACATACCAACGCCGGCGTGCGCGGCCAGCTTCGCCTACCCCCAGAACGCTCCGTACCGATTCTCATCGACGACCACGACAAGCGCTGCCAGGTCCGAGGTCGGGGGCACGTCATCGAAGACGTGCCACTCGAGGTCGGCGCGCATCCAGTAGAGCGTCCACTCCTCCCGAGATCGGAAATAGCGGAATCTCGCGACTCCCGCACGCGTCCATTCACCCGGGCTACCGTCCCACGGAGGCCGCTCCTCGAATACCGACACTCCGTGACCTTCGATGTCGTAGACGCAGCGCAACTCGTCCCGATGCTCGGGCGGAGACGAGTCTCGGCACAGCTTCCCGACGGTGGCATCAATCAGTTTCAGTTCCAACTCGCTGAAGGCCACTGCCGCCTCCGATTCTCGTCGCCGCCGATGACTAGACCAATAGGTTAGCCGACGACGACGCGTCACGCTGGAAAGAACGCTCGACGGATTGACTTGCACCAGCGAATTGGTTGGCGCTCTACCGCGTCCTGCAGGCGGCGCGCCTGCAGAGAGTCTCGTCTACGGCGCATCGAGTGCGATCGGGCACCAAATCGGGCAACAAGCCGACGCGACCGGCCGATCCTCAACAACAGGGTTTTTTGGGCACCAAGATTGGGCAGAAATGGCCTCTGAGCTGCGGTTTTGCCCTCTGCGTGCCTCTCAGGATGGCACGATTTGTTGCCCGATTTCAAGCACGCAACAGGGATTGGCAAGCCTCTGACCTGCGGTTTTATGGTGCCCCCAAGGGAATTCGAATCCTGATTGTGCTTGTGACTATTGGGACTCGTTGGGACTCGTTGGTACGGCGGAGCGGTCGTGTCCGAAAAGTTCTGTAAGTAGCGTGGCCGCCTGAAGTGACGAAGGTGGCCACCGCCCTCCATGATGGTTGGTGCTTAACGCCGACTACCAAGGAGGAGACGATGACCAAGAGGAACGCTACGACCCCGCTCGCC
>JAUSOQ010000017.1 GCA_030655755.1 Coriobacteriia bacterium | reverse complement strand
CCGCACCCGCTCTCCGCCCGAAGACGTCTGTAGCCCGATTTCATACTCGAAATCGGGCTAATCAGGCCTCTGACCTGCGGTTTTATGGTGCCCCCAAGGGAATTCGAATCCTAGTTGTGCTTGTGCTAGTTGGTGCTACTTGGTGCTTGTTGGTACTCAAGAGCTGCGGCGAGTCCCAATGGGTACCAACGAGTACCAACAGTCACCAGGTATTTGGGCACCAAATCGGGCACCAAATCCGGGGCGGCGCCAACACGCCTCCTCGGCGGCAACGAGCCATGTCATGGAAGACGTTGATGGCGTCGGAATGCCGGACACCGTCGATTTCCAGCCACCGCGATCTCTACCACTCGGGATAGTCGCTCGGCGGTTCCGCGGGTCGCCTGCTCAGGTTCGTGACCTTCCATGCGGCAGCGGGGCTTTGCTCGGCCCGCTCGAGTACATCGGGCCATTCGGAGAAGAGCAAACTCGGCTCGTACCGCGATTCGACGTCCAGCTGCCGCAGGTACTCATGCTCTTCCTCTTGCTTCGGAGCGACGTGCTCGTCGACGAAGGCCGACGCGGCTTTCATCATGACGCCGAGCGTGGGGCGGTCGCCGACGTGAAGCACGGGGTAGAGTTCGCGCTCAAGGTCCGCAGCCCGATTGGCGAACTTCTCAGCGACGCCGCCGTTCAGTGGGCACGGAAACGGCATCGAGAGTGATGCGTAGTAGATCCTGACCCGGCGCTGAAGCCGGTACAGGTCTTGATCGCCGCCCGCCACAGAGACGGGCAGCCCCTCCGACTGGATGCGATAGATGTCGTAGAGGTCGCGGACGGCCAGCCGGTCGAACAATGCCTTGGTCTTGCCTGCGACCAGTTCGGGCAGAGCGAGGGTCGTCGCCGACGTCTCGGGAGAACACGCCATGCACGTCGCCTTCTCCGCCTCGAGAAGCGGAGACCTGTTGAGGTAGATGAGATCGACCTTCACGAGGTCCCTCTGGTCGCCAAAGCGATAGCGCAATTTCAGGGTGCGCCCCGAGTGCTCGACCTTGTCGCTGGTTGTGACGGTGTAGCCGAGGCTCTTCCCGAGATCCGACATCGCTCGCTCGACCTCGGGCCGCTCGGCCTCGTACTCGGCCTTCGGCACCCGCCCAACGTAGGTCAGGTCGGCGTCCACCGACAGCCTCGGCATCGAGAGGTGGAAGATGTTGAGCGCCGTTCCACCATGCAGGCGCAGGCGCGGGCCCAGATACGGGTGCGCTCCCGTCTCGGCGAGCAGTTCGAGCAGTCGCTCGACCTTCTCTACCGTCTGAGGCTGATAGCCGGCCGTGTCGATCAGAGACGGTCTCATCACTCGTGCACCCATCTCTCCAGGTCGTCAGCGGCATGCGGCAGGTAGAGTCGCCACGATGGCACCCACCTGCCGGCCTCGTTGTCCCGTGACAAGTAGTACGGACCCTTCCCGAGCATCGACCGCATCTCAGTCAGGGCATCCTCGGACACGTACCACTCGCTCGCGTGTTGCTCGAGAAACCAGCCCGTTCTGGCGACGGCGGTCGGGCTCCCGAGCTCGCGCAGGTACGCAAGCACGTTCGACGCGTCCACATAGGGAAGCGCCGCGAGGCTGCGAGACACCTCCTCGAGCCCGCCCGAGAGGTCCATCCGGCTCACGCAGTCCACGAGAGTCCGCTCGCGGGTGGTGACCCTGACGACTCCGTCAGGGCGTCGCACGAGCGTTGTCGACTGCACTGCATCCGCCGCGGGCAGCGACTGCGGCTTGTAGCGACGGAACTCGAAGTCCCGGTAGACGAATGGGGCGGTCGCAGTGGGAGAGGCGAACTGGACCCGCCTCGTCGGACTGTGCGCGAGCCCGTGGAGCTCGAGCGCCGAGTGATAGACCATGACGACGTCTGCCGAGAGCCTCGCTGCCACCACATAGGGATCGGGTTCGGCCTGGGTGAATCTGCCGGCACGAGATACGTACACACCCCGCATGACCCGATCGGCAAGCCCCTTCTTCGTCGCCCGGACCAGAAGGTTGTAGGGCGTACGCCCCTCGCCGAGCTCGCTGCGGAACTCCTCAAGCGAGAAGACCTGATGCTCTTCCAGATACGACTGAACGCCCATTGTTGGTCACCTCATGGTGATAGTACCACTCAAAGTGAGTGTTGATACCATTTCTCGCCAACACTGTGAACAGTCGAACGCACAAGAGCCCGGACGGCTGGCGATTTCACAGGTGCTTGCGCCAACAGGATCCAGGTCAGAATAGCCCCACTGGTGCTTGAGAAGACACCGCGTTGTCTTAGGTCGTAGTGGTGCGCATCATGCGCAACACGGTACTCCGAGACAACACGCCCGGCGCTCCCGGCGGGTTACTCATAGCAACGCGGTGAGGTACGGGCCAATCACCGTCTCGACCCTGTCAATTCGAGCGTAGTGCATGATCTGGTACGGCGCGACCGTTGTGTGCCTGATGGACTCCTGCAGCGCCTCGATGGCGATATCGAGCCCGATCCGGTTGCGGTACTTGAAGCAGTCGGTGACCGTCTTTGCGACGCAGAACACACGGATGGGCGTGCCCGACATCGAGCGCTCCTCAACTCCGGCACCATATGCCGCTTCACTCATGTTGAACGCCTGCACGCGTGGACGATCGATCCTAGGCGGTCGCACGCTCCTGGGCAGCGCAATCTGCACGGTGGCGGGGATCTGCGTCCCGATGCCGTGGTAGTCCAGAGCGCTCACGAGGCAGAGCACTGCCTTGGGGACCCGTCGCATCACGGCGACGACATCTGGGTTGCGCGGCAGCGGCGCCGAGGTGAGCGCGAAGACACCTCGACTGAGTACCTCGACAGTCCCGTGGTCCCTCATCCAGTAGAGCGTGCGTGTGTGGATACCGGCTTCGCGTGCCTCGCCCGTGGTCATGACACCGGCATGCGCGGCGAAGATCCTCTCGGCCGCGGCGACTGTCTTCTCAGTGGGTTCTCGCATGGGATAGATACTACAACATGTGGCACTAGTTGTTGCAACTTCTATCCCCTCTGAGCACGAGGTGACTTCAGGGATTTCTGGCAACGGGCACCAAAATGGGCAACAAATCGGCCCTCTTGGGCCCGCACATCGTCGGTCCGAAACCCTCTTTACGCAGGTCAGCCCGCCTGTTTCACAACGGGCGGGCTGCTTAGAATCTGGTGCCCCCAAGGGAATTCGAATCCTGATTGTGCTTGTGACTGTTGGTGACTGTCGGGACTCGATGGTACGACGAAGCTGCGGTGAGTCCCAATAGGTACCAACGAGTACCAACAGTCACCAGGTATTTGGGCGACAAATCGGGCGACAAATCTGGGGCGTTCCGATCCGAGACGAGAATGGAGCCGCTCTTGTCATCCTTGTGATTAATCATATAATCGCGTTAGTGTTTCGCGCTTCAACCAGAAAGGTTCTCACCGTGTACCGATACGAGACTACAGAGGCCGTCGCCACAGGCGTCCGCCGGATCGAAGAACTCCGCGCCCGCCTGGATGCGCAGGGGCCGCTCCCCCGGATCTGGCTCGGCCGGACGCGGCGCGACCTTGAGGCCGAAGCCATAGCCGCCTCCACGATCATGGAGGGTGTGGCGGTCACCGTCGACGAGGCCCGCAGGATCCTGGCAGGCGACAGACCGACCGGCGTCTCTGTGGAAGACATCGACCTGGTCGACGGCTACCGCGATGCCATGCGCTTCGTACTCGCTCGCGCCGATGCGGGTGCGTTCCAGTGGCAGAGCGAGCTTGTGCTCTCGCTGCACCACCTCGTGCTCGGTGGTTCGTATGCCAAGGGCGCAGGCCGGTTCAGGGAGACCCAGAACTGGCTCACGAACAGGGGAAGCGGCGCACAGGTCTACCTGCCCCCTCCCGCCGAGAAGGTGCCATCGCTCGTGGACGACTTGGCGGCGTGGCTTCAGGCAGCGGATGAGCCCGGGCCGGTGACATCGGCGCTCGCGCACGTGTCGGTGGCGGGCATCCACCCGTTTTCCGATGGCAACGGCCGCACTGCGCGGATCGTCGCATCGCTTTCGATGTATCGCGCTGGATTTCGGTTGCCTCAATTCACCAGCCTTGAGGAGTGGTGGGGTCGTCACCTCGAGGACTACTACTCCGCGTTCGACTGTCTCGGAACAAAGTGGGCTCCTGGCACCGACGTCACCCCATTTGTCGAGGCCCACGTGCAAGCGCAGGTCGCTCAGGTCGAGGCGCTCTCGTTGCGCAACACCACCGAACGCGCCCTGTGGACGGTGCTGCAGGACGCCGTCGTGAGCGATATGGGCCTGAACGAACGCGCCACGCATGCGCTCTACGACGCCTTCTTCGCGCGCGAGGTCACCAATCGCTACTACCGTGGGATGGCAGACGTCTCCGAGGTGACCGCCTCACACGACTTGGGCAAGCTCGTCGCATCCGGTGCCCTCGAAGCCAGGGGGGCCGGACGAAGCGCGCACTACGTCGCTGCGCCAGCGCTCTACGAACTCGTGGTGAGGAACGCCGAGCTCGATCAGCGGTGGCTCGGCACGCCGGGGGACAATGTCGCCCAGAGGGACGCCGTTCTCATGGGACTTGCGAATCGCTTGCATGCGGCCAACGAGGCGCGCCAAGCCTAACAGCCGTGGACCGCATGACTAGCCCGCTTCATGGGGCTGACTCCTTTCTCCAGGACCAAGTAATCCTGGGAACGGAGCCTCCGTCAAACCCGGGGCGTCTCACTCGGACTGGGCTATCCACTTCCGCAGCGTGTCGGATGCGATGCCGATCTGGTACCTGACTTAACCGAATCAGGAACCACATTTCCCGGCGTACAACGTGTCAATCAGGAGCTGCGCCTCGGGTGGCAGGTGCGGCTCGACGATTCTGCGCTTGCCGTTGACGCGCAGCACGCCTGTCCTCAGGGGCTTGAGGGTGTTGATCAACCTCCTGATGCTCAGCCCGGTCACGTATTCGGTGTAGCGGGTGATGGCCAGGGCGGCGAAGACAACGGTCAGGTGCGCCTCGATGGATTCGCGCTTGTGATGGAAGACGGGCCGCGCCTTGAGGTCGGACTTGGAGATGCGGAAGGATCTCTCGACTTCGAAGAGCTGGTGGTAGGCGGCGATGATCTCGTGGGCGCAGATATCGAGGTTGGTGACGTAGCCCTTGATACCGGCCTTGCGGCGGGCCTCTTCGACAAGAGAGTGGTTGATCTCGCGTCGCGCGCCCGTGATCCTCAGGAAGCGGTTGCGCTTGAGCTCCGCCGTGCCGTCCATGATGCGTTGCGCCTTGGTGAGCGTCTTATCGATGTTGCTCAGGTCCATACGCGCCCGCTTGGCGCGATACTGGTAGACGACACGCCGGGACTGCCTTGTGCCGGCGATGGTCACGGGGAGGACCGTGTCGAAGATCTGGCCGTCGGAGAGCGCGGCGCCGGGCTCCTCCAGGTACTCGGCGATCTCGTAGGGGGTCTTGGCCAGCCGGGAGCCGACGATGTATCGGTAACCGAGCTCTTCGAGTGCGGTGAGGTTCTGCCCTGAGAGCATCGCCGCATCCGCCACGACGGTGATGTCTCCGAGTCCGTGCCGTTCCGCGAACGACCTGAGCACCGGCACGATGGTCTTGGTCTCGGCGCGGTTGCCCTCGAAGCTTTGCAGCTCCAAAGGAAAGCCGTTCCTGTCGACCAGCAGCCCGAGTGTTATCTGCGGTTCGAGCCTGCGCTCCTTGGAAAGCCCCGGCTTCCGGTACTCATCCTCCCTCTGGATCTCGAAGTACAGCGTCGTGACGTCGTAGAGCACGAGCGACAGTGACGCGGGGGAGGCGTTCCTGAAGCACCGCTGGCTGAGGGCGTCGCGGTAGCCCTCCCCGACCACCCTTTCCAGGGTGCGGTTGATCCTCGAATACGACGGGGCGTCGAGGCCCAGACCGGACAGCACACGGATGGTGTCGAGCTTGGAGACCGGCTCGATCACCCGGGCGAGCACCAGTTGCTTGAACACATCGTCGCCCATGCTGTCGAAGTCCAGTCGGTCGAAGACGTGGGAGAGCGCGTCCCAAAGCACCCGTGAATACGTGCCCTCAAGGGTCAGGGTGGGACCGGCCGACCCCTCCTCGAACAGATCCATCGCGCTTTGGCCTTCGTGGATGGTGTCCTCGGCGAGCGCGAGCAGCGTCTCCAGATGTTCTTGCGTGTGAGCCGTTCCGATATGCACCGTGCGCTCGACGCGGCGCCCTCGCTTGAAGACGACTTGGACCACGGTGCCGCCGTTTTTCGACGTGTAACGCTTGATGAATGCCGACATACCTCCATCATAGAGGTCCGCCGTCTCGATGAAGAACCAATCAGGAACCACATTTCTCGTGCGCCACACGAGGATTCAGGCTCTCTGCCTGCGGTCACTCCTGACAGAGCTCGGCAGATTCACGCAGAGCGGTTAAGTCAGGAGCCTCCGTCAAACCCGGGGCGTCTCACTCGGACTGGGCTATCCACTTCCGCAGCGTGTCGGATGCGATGCCGATCTGGTACGCCGTCCCAACTCCAACTCCAACAGATCGACCTGCCCAGAGGGGCCAGAGTGCGAAGGGACCACATCGACAGCGCCGGCAAGGTGACGCTCAGGCACCGAGGCCAGCTCTACCACATCGGTGTCGGAAGGGTGCACGACTGCGAGCCGGTGATCATGCTCGTCGCCGGCTTGGATGTCCGGATCCTGACGGAAGAGGGTGAGGTGCCTGGAGCACCTCACCCTCGATCCGACCAAGAACTATCAGGCCATCGGACGCTCGGATGTGTCCACGATGTCTTGACACATCTGTCCACGATGTCCTGAGACATCACATGGCGGAGAGGGAGGGATTCGAACCCTCGTAACGGGGGATACCCGCTAAGCGGTTTTCGAGGGGGATGATCTGTAGAGATCCACCGTGCGATGACGAGAAGAGTCGCTGCTGCTCAGGGGGAGGGCGAGAATACTCCGTCCAAGGTGACCACCCATCCAGAGTGGCTCTTCAAGACAGAGGCCACTCGGACAAGTCCGATATCAGATGATGATTCGAAGAATCGGACGAGGACCCAGTATCCCCCACCCAGCTCTGAAGGCACTCGACAAACGCCCTCAATCCGCCAGTCAAAGCTCGAATCGTCCGCCAGTAGAGAGGCGGCTTCCGAGTCCTGCAGTTCGCGCGCTACCCGGAGACGATACGACGGTAGGTCCTCTCCTTGGTCATAGGCGAAGTATGCAGCAGCGGCATGGAAGTCTCCGCCTACCACAGCAGACATGGTTCGTGATACGACGTCTTTCGCCCGTCGCCTGGGGACATCGGTGAGAGTGATGACAGTCAGCGAAAGCGTCAGGATGCCCACTATGACGAGGACGAGCGTCCGTTGCCGAATGCCCCCTTCACCACTCATCAGATTCGCTATACTCCGTGGCCAAACCACCATAGCCTCCCACTGTTGATTATCTGGTCTGAAGGTCGTGTCCGAAAAGTTCTGTAAGTAGCGTGGCCGCCTGAAGTGACGAAGGTGGCCACCGCCCTCCATGATGGTTGGTGCTTAACGCCGACTACCAAGGAGGAGACGATGACCAAGAGGAACGCTACGACCCCGCTCGCC
>JAUSOQ010000008.1 GCA_030655755.1 Coriobacteriia bacterium | reverse complement strand
CCGGCGTCGTGCTCGTGACCTCGGACGCGCACCCCGGACTCAAGGCCGCGATCGCACGGCACTTCCAGGGAGCGAGCTGGCAGAGATGCCAGGTCCACTTCAACCGCGATCAGATCAAGAAGGTCGCCTACAAGCACCGGGTACGACTCACCGCCGATCTCAAGGAGATCTGGGCCGCCACCACACTGCCCGCAGCGCTCGACACCGCGTCCCGAGTCGCCGACGAGTGGCGCGAGACACACCCACGAATCGCCGAGGCCATCGACGAGCAGTGCGAGGAGTGTCTGACGGTTCTACACTTCCCGGCCGGCCACAGGCTGTTCCTGCGCACCAATAACGCGCTCGAGCGCTTCAACCAGGAGATCAAACGAAGGACCCGCGTCGTGCGCATCTTCCCCAACGAGGAGTCCTGTCTGCGGCTCGTCAGCGCGATGTGTGTCGAGACCAGCGAGGAGTGGATGACCAACCGACGCTTCCTCGACATGGACGCGCTTAGAGAGCAGCTCGAAGCCGAGCGAAAGGATGTGACCAAGCTGATCGCCGTGAGTTAGACTGGAGCCAGCCCGGAGGGCAATTTACAGAACTTTCGGGACACAGCCAAGGAGAAGCCCCATGTCGCAGTCCATCCCCCCAGCGGTCGAGCAGCGCCTCTTCGCCGCAAATCCGCTTGATTCCGAAGGAATCCTCCGCACCGACATCTCTCTCCCGCTGGAAGCCTTGGCCGGGTCCCGCACTTTCGTCAATGCGCGCCTGCTGCTAGCGGCCCTCGCCGAACAGCCCGCGAAGGCGACGAGTGAGCTGAAGAACCTCAACCGAGCGTTCGTGAAGCGCATGGCCGAGGAGATGACGTGGCCTCCGGGCTACATTGAGCACGTCTGGCGCTACAACCGTGTGCTCGACGAGTCGGATGTGCCGCGCCTGTTCATCCTGCGACACCTCATGGAGATCGCAGGGCTCGTGAACCGACGTAAAAGCGCATTCCACGCGACTCGGCTCGGCAAGCGCCTCCTGGCCCCGGAGCGTGCCGGAGAGCTGTTCGACCTGCTTCTACGCTCGTATCTCGGTCGCCTGAACTGGGCGTTCATCAGTCTCGGCCCGGAGGACGGTGAGATGCAGCGCTACAGTGTGCACGCGCTGTGGACGATTCGCCAGCTCGCCGAGAATGGCGCCACCGCCGACAGAATCGCGTCGCGCTTGGTCGTGAGCGACACGATCTGGCGGGAGGGTCAGCCCTGGCCCGGCGGACCGGACAACCTGCGGACGGCGGTGCGGAGACGCCTGCTGGAACCGCTGTGGGACTTCGGGCTGCTCGCGCGCGAGCCCGAGAATGAGGCCGACGGGCCACCGCAATGGCGAGTCGCGCCATTGTTCGACGCCGCGATCCGCTTCGAGCTCGGCGTACCAAGCGCTGCGGCAGCATCTTTGGACGACCGGGTTGTCACGCTCACCGTGACGTTGCGCTACACCGAGCCGCCTGTGTGGCGAAGGCTCGAGGTGCCCTCGTCGCTGACGCTCGACCGGCTCCACGAGGTCCTCGTCACCGCGATGGGGTGGTTCGACTACCATCTGCATGCTTTCGAGATCGACGGACGCCGCTATGGCGTGCTCTGCGACGACTTCGAGCTCGACTACACCTTGCCCGAGGACGGGATCGGGCTGACCGACCTGGTCGGTGTCGGCGTGGATCGATTCATCTACGAGTACGACTTCGGCGACGGCTGGGAGCACGACGTCGTGCTTGAGGCTTCTGGAGAACCGGCGCCCGGCGTCGACTATCCGCGATGCACCGACGGAGGGGGTGCCTGCCCTCCCGAGGACTGCGGAGGCGTCTCAGGCTTCGCCGAGTTCGTCGAGGCGATGGCCGATCCCAGACACTTGGAGCACGAGGCGCTGAAGGTGTGGCATGGCGGCGAGTTCGATCCCGCCGCGTTCAGCGCCGCGAAGACATCATCGCTGCTTCGCGTGCTATGGACCGGCGAGCTTCCCGACGAACGAGAAACGTGAGACCTCATGCTAGGCGGCGACAAGTTGTCTAGCCCCCATGCGCCGATTCCATCGTCTCGATCAGCCCTGACATCACCGAAAAGGCGTACTGCCTGAACTGCTCGTCGCCAAGGCCGGGGAACGCCGTGGGCGGCTTCTGGTTGAGGAGCGCATCGACACCGCTAGACTCCACACTGTCGAAGATCGCGCTTAGGTTCTTGAGGCTCTTCTTGAACCATGCCGGCTTCTGCCCGGCGAGGCGCCCGAGTTCTTCGGCGATCGCGTCTCGCCACTTCGGGAAGGTGTCGAGCACGAAGAAGATGTAGTAGAGATCCTTCTCCGCTTTGAGCCGGTCTCGGCGATTCTTGAACACCAGCGACTTGTGGAAGACAAAGACGCCTGGCCTCGGGACGAGGATCGTCAGGTCGACGTCTCCGTCGGTCAGACCGGCGATATCAACCGGCCACGGGCTATCGAGCAGGAGCCCGACGTAGTGCAGCTCCTGGGCCGTGAGATCCGGCTGCACCATGATCGCGGCTTCGGATGCTCCCGGTGCGTCGGTAATGAATTCGATCTCTATGTCATCATCGCCCTGGGTCGCGATGTACTTCGTGACTGGCGGCGAATCCAGCGAGTGGAACTCACAGCGGAAGTCGGCTCCCTTGAGCAACTCATCGATGCTCCTGCTCCTGACTGGCACCGAACGGGGCACAGCCAGATCGATGTCACGGGTTCGAGGTGATCTACTCGCCGCGTTCGCATCGTAGAGGAGTTCGTAGATGTGCGGCACCCATCCCCCGGCAACGACGACCACGTCGAGATAGGGCTCGACAGCGGCAAGCCCACGCACGAGCACCGGGTCGAGCCGGTTCACGATAGATCGTCTCGCTCGACGAGCGAGCGTAGCCGACGCTCGTAGAGGTGCTCGGCCTGCTCCCGGCCACGGACGGGATAGTCGTACAGGTCTAGATAGAGCTGGAGGTCGGAGGCCACTTTGATCCCGCCTTTCGACATCTGCCGGTCGTAAAACGCCGACTCCCGATAGTAGGGCACCGATATGTTGACGTTGCCGCCGCGCTCGACTCGCCGTGCGCTAAGACTGGCGAGCGCTGGCGCAACGTCGTCGAGATCTTTCACGTAGACGTCGGCGACGTCGAAGGCGGAAAAGCGATCCACGAGAGCCGCACCGGCGTGACCCGTGAAGGCGTAGTCCGTGCCGGCGGCATCGAACGCATCAGCGATCCGGGGCAAGAGCTCTTCGGCGCTCGGCGCGAGGATGAAGTAGCTGTGTGTGCCCGGCCGCCTGCGGCCCCGATACGCCGAGGTCCAGTCGCGCAACAGCTCTTCTGCGTGACGAAGGACGATCTTCTCGTCGCGCCTGGACACGTAGCCGCGTCTCTCCAGCTCTGCGATGACCTTGGATACGTAGCCCGGGGTGAGCCGGATCCGCTCGTCTTTCGAGCTGACCCCGCTCGCTATCTCACGTACGCCCATCGGCGCGCGCGCGACGAGGAGGGTGCGCAAGACGAGCGACGCCTTGTCCGAGAAGAGGTCTCGCTGCCCCCGCTCCTCCTTTGCCGGATTTGCGAAGCCGCGCCGGTCGATGTGAATCCCCGGCGCTGCGAGCCACGCGTTGCCCGCATAGTCGATGAAGGCGGCGTTTGCGTCGCGCAGCAACTGCTGGCTGGCCGGACTGATGTACGGCGAGGCGATGACGGGGACCGAGGAGTCGCCGTGCGACGGAGCCATGCGCGCGAACTCGACCGCGTCGATCAGCTGCGCCCGGCTGGCGCCGCGTTGCAGCTCGACCCGCAGACGCACGCTCCCGCTGGCGAGTTGCACGTCGACTTGAGCCGCTGTTCTGTGCCCTCGCGACTGGATCGGACTCACCTCGAGTGCGGCGTCCGAGAAGATGTCCCGAAGGGCATGCTCCAAGTCACGATACTCGTCCTCTGTGCTGGCCGCGACCATGTTTCCTCCGGCGTATACGTTTCCCCATCAGGAAACATAGTACTCTTTGGAAACTTGCGAGGCAAACGGCACTATTCGTGCATTCCTGGGGCAGCCGCTGACCATCCTGGCTAGCGCGCGGCCGCACGAGCAAGCCGCATGCCGAACGGGTACCGGCGGAAGGTTCCGGCCGGTACCCGTTCTCACCCCCAACAGGCCTGCGGCCCGGGTCGCGCGGGCTACTCTTCGTGGAAGTGGCCCTGCTCGTGGAGCTCTTCCACCGCGGCCGCGAAGACGTCCACCTGTGGCTGCACCTCGGCCATCGCTTCCTCGGCCGGCATGTCGTCGGTGAGCGCATCGACAGCGGCGACCAGGTCATCGTGGGCCGACGCCAGCTCGCCCGTGTCCATTTCTGTCTCAGCGGCGTTCGCTTCGAGCGCTTCCCAACCGGTCGTGATCCTCTCGGTGATGGACCGGATGTCTCCAACGTCCGAGTCCGAGTCGATCGAGAGATACTCGGTGACCGAGTACTGGAGCCGGTGGATGGCCTCATCCGCCGCATGGTGATGCTCCTCGCTGTGGGCCTCGCCAGGTTCCGCCGAACATCCGGCGCCCACCACCAGCGCCGCGGCGGCCAGAACCGCCACGCAGAGTAGTGCGATACGCTTCGTCATGCTGTCCCTCCCGTTAGTCGTCATCCTGCACCTCGAGCCCCTCTCCCGACGCCTGGAACTGGTCAACGACCGAGACCGAGCAGTCTCGAGAGGGGGCTCTATTCACGGTGCAGCTCCCGGAACACTCGCAACCCACGCAACTGCCCGTTCGGGTGCTGCGAGCGATCCGGGACGCGACGAACGCGATGACCGCCACGAGGGCGATGATGACGACGTCTGCGACAGTCATGTCACACACCTATCCCGAGGAGACTGCCGCCCTGGTAGACGATGAATGTGACGACCCACGCGGCGGCGAAGGTCGTTGCTACCGAGACGCCGGCCCACTTCCAGCTACCGAATTCCTGCCGCATCGCGACGAGAACGATCATGCACGGGACGTACAGCAGCACGAACACCATGAACGCGAAGGCGCTCAGCGGCGAGAATGTGCCCTTGAGGGAACCGAGGAGTCCGTCGTCTCCGGGCTCTTCGACAGCGATGCTGGTGATCCCGACGCTCGACAAGACGCCCATCGCCGAGTCACCGACCGCGGTCACCAGGCCGGTCGCGATCTCGGTCACGCCCTCGCCGAACGTGGGCACCGCCTCTTCCTCGGCAGGCTCCTCCCCGACAGCGGCGGGAGCGTAGATCTCACCCATGGTCGACACGACGACCTCCTTCGCGACGACACCTGTGACCAGCGACGCTCCGGCCTGCCAGTCACCGAACCCGAGCGGCGCGAGTACGGGCGCAACCGCTTGGCCGGTCCTGCCCAGGAGCGTGTCGTGCTTCTCAGCACCCCACGGCAGACTGTACAAGACCCAGACGACGATTGAGGCGAGGAGGATCCACGTTCCAGCCTTCACGACGAAGTGGCGGCCCTTTTCCCACGTGTGGATCATGAGGCTCTTGAAGGATGGCATGCGATACGGAGGCAGCTCCATGACGAACGCGGGAGCCGGCTCGCCTCGGAACAGCGTGCGCTTGAAGATGAGGCCCATGATCATCGCCACGACGATACCGAGCACGTAGAGCGACCACAGCACTGTGCCCTGGTTCGTCGCGAAGAAAGCCGCAGTGAACAGGACGTAGACGGGCAGTCGGGCGCCGCACGACATGTAGGGCACGAGGAGTGCGGTCAGAACCTTGTCCTTAGGGTTCTCGAGCGTGCGTGTCGCGTAGATCGAAGGGACGTTGCAGCCGAAGCCCATCAGCAGTGGGATGAACGACTTGCCGTGCAATCCGATAGATCGCATGGCCCGGTCCATGATGAACGCGGCCCGCGCCATGTATCCGGTCCCTTCGAGCAGAGTCACGAAGAACATCATCGCAAGGATGATGGGCAGGAACACGAAGACCGTTCCGACACCGGCGATGATCCCGTCAATCACGAGCGAGGAGATCCACTCGGAAGCTCCGATCGCTGCCAAACCCGCGCCGGCCCAAGCCGAGACAACGCCGATGACGGTGTCCATCCAGTCCATGAAGGGCGTCGAGATGTCGAACGTGAGCTTGAACAGGAACCACATCGCCGCGAGGAATATCGGGATACCCCAGAACCGATTCAGGACGACGCTGTCGATTTTTTCGGTGAGTTCGACCTTTGCCGTCGCGGGCTTCTTGAGCACCTGGTGCGCGACTCCATTCGCCACGGCATACCGCGCATCTGCCACGAGGCTCTCGAGGTCGGAGCCATGGGCGGAGCGCAGGTGTTCGGTCGCGTCCTGCACGATTCGGACGGTGCGTTCGTCAAACAGACCGCTGATTCGCTCGTCCTGTTCGACCAGGCGGATCGCGAGCCATCGCAGCGGGTACTCGTCCGGTACGGGGGCGAGCTCGCTCCCCAGCCGCTCCAGAACGTTATTGGCAGCCTGGTCGATATCCGGTCCATACGACACGTCGTGGGGTTTGTGCCGCTCGGGGTCGTCTGCCGTGGAGACGACGGCGTCGAGGAGTTCGTCAAGGCCGGTCTTCCGTACCGCTGACGTGGCGACCACCGTCACACCCAGGCTCTTCTCGATGCCCTTGGTGTCGATGCGGTAGCCCTTCTTTTCGGCCTCGTCGTGGATGTTGAGCGCAATAACGGTCGGGATGCCGAGTTCGAGGAGTTGTACCGTTAGGTAGAGGTTTCGCTCAAGGTTGGTCGCATCGACGACGTTGACGATGACGTCGGGCTTCTCCTTCGCGAGGTAGTCTGCGGCGATGACTTCCTCCTGCGAGTACGGGCTCAGGCTGTAGGTGCCTGGCAGGTCGACAAGGTCGATCCGGTGCCCGTTGTGGGTGAAGGAGGCTTCCTTCATCTCCACCGTGACACCCGGCCAGTTGCCTACGTGCAGGCGGGTGCCGGCGATGGCGTTGATGAGCGTGGACTTACCCGAATTCGGATTGCCGGCGAATGCTACTCGGAGCTTCCCGGTTGAGACAGCCGCACTTGGCTTGCGGGCGATGACAGTGGTGTTCGAATCAGACATCGAGGACCTCCACTCCGATTGCCTGCGCCTCGCTCTTGCGCAGAGAGAGGCGGTAGCTCTTGATGTCGACCTCTACAGGATCCCCAAGAGGCGCGATCTTAACGAGCTTGATTTCTTCGCCAACGAGTACGCCCATGTCCATGAGTCGGCGCTTCAGGGGACCGGCCACGCCGATGCTGGTGATGCGCGCCCTGTTCCCAGGTTTCAGCATTGAGAGATCCACTGTCATCTACCTCCATATCGGTGACAAGTACAGACCGGGCCAGACATCTGCCGAGGGCGATGCGAGAGTTGTCGACCTTCAGGAGCATCGGCCCCCAGCCGTCGTTGCGGAGCATCTCCACGTGTTGCCCGACGCGGATGCCCAGATCCGAGGCTCGGCACAGGGCGGGGTCCTGGTGCCGTCCGCTCCTCGGCTCAGCAGAGGAGCCGAGACAGGCCACCTGTGCGACCTCTCCGGCTGTCATGAATGCCATGGGTCTCATGCGCGGGACTCCTACTCGTACGGGTTCGTAGACGTGAAGGCTACGGCTAAGCATAAGCTAACTCCGTGGATTTCTGTTGTCAACTGCGGTGCTTGCGAGTGACGCGACGGCTTCTTGACGGCGGACACGCTCGAGCGGTGAGAGCATGCGAGCGTAAGCCGGTTATCCCAGGCGAGTCGGTAGACCTCGCGGGCAGCCCGATGGGAGGCCACGTCGGGGATTCCCGTCGTAGTCGGTCGAAGGCGCGTCGGTAGTCGCTCCCGCGTCTATGGCGGGACTGCCCGCTTCTAGACGAAGATCGAATCCTGATTGTGCTTGTGCATGGTAGCCGAGGACTCGCGAAGTCGGGTGGATGCCCTTGTCAGCTTGGTGCCGGGTCCGACCCATTGTCCGACGAAGGGGGTCGCGTCCCGTAAGCCCATTGCAAGCATCGTCAACTCGACCGACGTCACGCTGATGCCGCATGGACGTCGTTGTACTGCGGCCGGACCTCTCGACCATGGTGCCGGCCCCAGTCAACCGCAAGGTCCGGGACCACCGACCCCCTGTGCTGTCGTTCGCCGCAGCTCGATCCAAGACGCTGAGGTCAGGGGGGTCATCTTCGCGCAGTCTGCGCAGTTGCACTGGGCGCGCACCCGCCATCCCCGAGGCATTCGGAAGAGCCGTTGCGCCACCAATCGGCGAGTGAATGGCGAGCATTCGGGCCGCCCCGTCCTCACCCAGCAGCACGCCCCGGCCTCTTTACGCAGGTCAGCCCGCCTATCTCGCAGTAGACGCGCTGCCCGCGCAATCGGGCTACAAATCGGGCTACAAAATCGATCTCGATGACCGATTCCGAATTCCCGGGCGCCTAGATGAGATCGAAAGGGCCTCTGAGCTGCGGTTTTGTCCGATATGTGGCCCTCAGAAGGGCACGACTTGGTGCCCGATTTCACGCACGCAACAGGGATTCTCAGGCCTCTGACCTGCGGTTTTATGGTGCCCCCAAGGGAATTCGAATCCTGATTGTGCTTGTGACTATTGGGACTCGCTGGGACGCGTTGGTACGGCGGAGCTGCGGTGAGTCCCAATAGGTACCAACGAGTACCAACAATCACCATGTATTTGGGCGACAAATCGGGCGACAAATCTGTGGCGCAGTCCCAGCAGGAGTGCCTCTGGCAAACCCGGGGCGTTCTTCACTTCAGTCGAGCTCATGATGTCTCGCAATCATGACTGCCTGGTCCAGTGCGGACTGACGTGCTGGATGGTCGCCAGCTGCCATGCTCTTCGCGAGAGAACGGGGCGGCCACTGGCCGTCCCGTTCCTTCATCAGTCGCAGTCAGAATGACTGCCCTGTCAAGAGTTGGTCGGAGATGGTAAGCGCGTTCGTAACCGCTGCAACTGTCGAGTGAAGAGTGATCTCGGGATAACGTCTAGACCCCGGCCGCGAACAACGTCGTCACGTAGGCGACGTACAAGGCCAGGAAGACCAGACCCGCAACGCGCCCAATACGTCCCCGCCAGACTAGGAATGGGGTCACGAACACCGCAACCGCAAGCATGATCCACACGTCGACCGTTGCGATCCGCTCAACCACCGCAATGGGACGGACTATCGCCGTGATCCCAAGGATTCCCAGTATGTTGAAGATGTTGCTGCCAACTACATTGCCGACGGCGACGTCGGAGTGCTTCCTGACGGCGGCAACGATACTCGTGGCAAGTTCCGGCAGAGATGTCCCGACCGCCACCAAGGTGAGACCGACGGCTGCTTCGGACACTCCCAAAGCAAGTGCGATGTCCGTTGCACCGATGATGAGTAGACGCGAGCCAACTACCAGCGCCGCAAGACCGGCTACGACGTAGCCCACGCCCACCCACGCCGATTGTGGGCCCTCGATTTCCTCGGACTCATGCGTGTGCACGTCCGCCGATGGTTGCCCTGGGTCCTTGGACTCTGACCGGTAGGAGTACCAGACGTAGACAGCGATACCAATCGCAAGCAGAACTCCTGCGGCGCGGCCAATAACACCGGTCTGAACAATCAAAGCGAGTGCAAGTGAGGAGCCGAGCATCCAGGACACGTCCCGCTTCAGACTTGCAGGTCGCAGGACGATCGGCGCGATCAAGGCCGCAGCTCCGAGGACTCCAAGGACATTGAAGATGTTGCTTCCGACGATGTTACCGATGGCGATGTCAGAACGACCCTCAAGAGCTGCACCGAAACTGACTACCAGCTCGGGCGCCGAGGTACACCAGGCGACCACCGTCATGCCGATCAGCAGAGGCGAGATGGAGAAGCGACGGGAAACGGCGACCGCTCCGCGTACGAGCAGTTCCCCACCGCCGAAGAGAAGCACCAGACCCGCACCAGTGAACAGATACATCATCATGCGCAAACCACCTGCTCGACCTCCTGTTCGGCACCGGACGTTCAGCCGAGGCGGGGCACCTGCTAGTGTCGCGTAACCGACGCGTCTTGACGGTTGGCCTTACGTAGGATCGTATCCGCATCCTTCGTCCAGTTGAAAGGCTCACAGCGCTCGTTCCAGGCGTTGATGAACCGTCGAATCGCAGCGATGAGATCGGCGACGC
>JAUSOQ010000079.1 GCA_030655755.1 Coriobacteriia bacterium | reverse complement strand
AACGGGCGCCGCATGGCTGCAGCGCCCGTTCGTATGCCTATGGCGGAGGCGCGTGCGAATCGAACACACCCAGGAGGCTCTTCACCCCCCACAACGGTTTTGAAGACCGCGGAGCCCACCAGGACCCATTCGCCTCCAGGGGGGTATTCTCCCGACCGACCCGCCGGGTGTCAAACCAGCGTCCTAGGAGGAGCTCGCCTTCCCCAGCTTTCGCGTATCGCCCTCACGCTTGGTGACGCCCTGCGCGTCGAAATACTCCAGCAGCGGCACGATGTACTTGCGGCTGGACCCGGTGATGTCGCGCGCGTCCTTCGGCAAGATCTCGCCGTGTTCACGCAGATAGGTCACGATCTTCTCGCGTGCCTCGGCTACCGCATCTGCCGAGAAGTGCAGGTCGCCGCCCAGACGCACCAGGCTTCCCGCCGTCACAAGCTTGCCGAGTGCTTTGCGCGCGACGCCGACGTCGACGTCGGCAGCGGCGGCGAGCTCGGGCACCGTCTGCGGCGCAAGTCCCTGGGACTCGAGCAGGGGCGCAAGCGCAGCAAGCGCCTTCTCTTCCTCGGCCAGCGCGGAGACGGCGGCCTTTGGGTGGCGCACCTGTCCGCCGTCGATGGCGGCTGCGCCGCGCTCAACCGCGACCGCAAGCAGAGCGTCGAAGACCTTGGGCGCGAGACGCCGGTCGATTCGGTCGCGCAGCGCGATAGAGGCGATGCCCGTCGCTTTGGGCGACGCCTCGTGAAACGCCAGCAGTTCGCGCTCGATGCCCGCGATGACACTCCCGAACGCCTCGGCGGAGATGAAGTAGATGTCACCGGCCACCTTCACGCGTTCGAGCCTGGCCTGGTTGAGCTGGTCGGCGACCTGCGAACGCGGCACGCCGAGCGTGGCCGCGACCTGCGTCGAGGTCATCGGCAGGCCACGCGATTCCAGCAGACCGACGGCGGCCGAAGTGAGGTCGTGTGCAAGCAGCGCCTCGAGGAGTTCGCGCTCGTGCGGACGCAGATTGCTGCGTCGCGGAGGCATCGCATCGAGTACGGCGCCACCACCGATCGTGAAAACCGGCGAGTAGGAACGCACGATGAAGCGGTCCAGATAGCGTGGCGAGAGCGGCTCTTCCAGGCGCACCTGCGCGAACCCGGACTCGCTCGGCGCGAGCCGTTCGACCTCCATCAGCAGCACGCGGCCGAGGACCACGCGGGTACCGTGATGCACGTGCACGCGGGTACCGCTCTCGAAAGGCAGCTCGTTGCCGGCGAGATAGGTGAACAGTGCGTCGAAACGATCGGTGACGGTGAGCGTGTCCGGCGCCGCCACGATATCGCCACGCGAGATGTCGTCCTTTTCGATGCCCACGAGGTTGAGCGCCACGCGGTTACCCGCGACGGCCTTCTCGACACTGGCCGAGTGCACTTGCACGCTGCGGATACGCCCCGTCTTGCCCGACGGGTACAGCTCGATCTGGTCGCCAGGAGCGGCGGTGCCGGACCACAGCGTCCCGGTCACGACGGTGCCGGCGCCCGAGATGGTGAAGACGCGGTCGACCGGCAGGCGCATGAGCATGTCGGCATGACGCGCCTCGGCAGCCTCGGCCACCTCATCGATCGTCGCACGCAACTCATCGAGCCCCGCGCCCGTCTTGGAGGAGACCGCCACGATGGGCGCTCCATCGATCGACGTGCCGGTGAGCAAACTGCGCACGTCCTCGCGCACGAGTTCGAGCCACTCGGCGTCGACAAGATCGCTCTTCGTCAGCGCCACGACGCCTTTGGGGATGCCGAGAAGATCGATGATGGCGAGGTGTTCGCGCGTCTGCGGCATGACGCCGTCGTCGGCGGCGATCACGAGGAGCACGACATCGATGCCGGTGGCGCCGGCGACCATCTGACGCACGAAACGCTCGTGGCCGGGGACGTCGACGACGCCCATGTTGCGACCACTCGGCAGCTCCAGGCGCGCGAAGCCGAGTTCGATCGTGACGCCGCGTTCCTTCTCTTCAGGAAGGCGATCGGGGTCCGTGCCGGTAAGCGCTTTGACGAGCGCGGACTTACCGTGGTCGATATGCCCGGCCGTGCCGAGCACGAGAGAAGTGCCCATGCGCTATGCCTCCCGGACCGCACGCGCGAGCGCGTCGGCGATCTCGGCCTCCTCGGCCAGAGTGAGCGTACGCGGGTCCAGCAGCAGACGGCCGTCTTTGATCCGCGCGACGATGGTGGGCTCGCCGAGACGAAGCCGCTGCTCGAGCTCGACGACGCTACCGGTGCGCGACGCGACCGAGACCACCGTCGTGGGAATGTCGGCCATCGGCAGCGCGCCGCCGCCGGCCCGCGAGACATCGGGAGCGGTATGCACGTCGTAGGCGTCCCCGCACGCAGCAGCGACCGCCGCCGCGAACGCGTTCGCGCGCGACTCGAGCTCGGCCGCCGGGATCGTGAGCATGCGCAGCGTTGGGACCTCGGCGAGCAGCCGCTTCTCGTCGAGGTAGAGGCGCAGCGTCACCTCGAGCGCGGCGAGCGTCATCTTGTCGAGGCGCACCGCTCGTGCAAGCGGGTGCTTCTTGAGCTTTTGGATGGTGTGCCACTTGCCCACGAGGATGCCGGCCTGCGGTCCGCCAATCAGCTTGTCACCGGATGCCGAGACGATATCGGCGCCCGCAGCGACCGCGCTCAACACCGTGGGTTCGCCCGGTAACCCGAAGCGCGCAAGATCGATCAGGACGCCGGAACCCTGGTCCTCGAAGACCGGCACACCGTGCTGCGCACCCAGGTGCACCAGATCGGCCAGCGGGACCTCCTCGGTGAAGCCCACCACGCGATAGTTGGAGGAGTGGACCTTGAGCAACAGCCCCGTCTGGGGCGTGAGCGCGCTCTCGTAGTCGTGCAGATGCGTCTTGTTGGTGGTGCCGATCTCGACCATCTTCGCGCCGCTCTCGCGCATGATGTCAGAGATCCGGAAGCTGCCGCCGATCTCGACGAGCTGTCCCCTCGAGACGATCGCTTCTTTTCCGCGCGCAAGTCCCGCGATGCCGAGAAGCACCGCAGCCGCGTTGTTGTTGACCGCCATCGCGGCCTCCGCGCCGGTCAGGCGCTTGAGCAGCTCTTCGACGTGGGTGTGACGCGAGCCACGCTCCCCGCTCTCGACGTCGTACTCGAGCGTGGAGTAGCCACGCGCGACCTCGACCACCGCATCCACCGCCACCTCGGACAGAGGTGAGCGGCCGAGGTTGGTGTGCACGACGATGCCGGTCGCATTGATGACGCGATGCAGTGAGCGATGCGCCGCACGCGCGAGCAGCACAGTTGCGCGCAGCACGACGTCGTCTTCCGAGACGCTGTCGACCTGTCCGTGGCGGATGCCGTCACGCGTCTCTTCGATAGCGTCACGCAGTGCGTCGAGCAGCAACGGACGCGGATGCGCGAGGGCGAGCGCAGCAACGTCCTCGCGTTCGAGGAGACGGTTGACCTTGGGTAGTGTCCGGAGCAGCTCTTGAGTATCCATGCGGCTATTCTAGCCCAGCGCGAGCCGCACGGCACCGCAGGTCTTTCACCCGACGCTCACAACGTCGGCGGCGGCCATGAGTGTCTCGGCCGTACCGTTCATGTTGCCGACCTCGCCCACGGCCAGCGCGTCTGTGATGCCGTAGTAGTCCAGGCACGTCCCACACGACTTGATCGCAACGCCGTCTAAGGCCAGTAACTTGATGTCGGCCAGCGCGCCGGAGCCCTCACAGGTGAGCTTCACGCCGCTGTTCATGAACAGCACGGCGCCGGGCTTGGCTTCCGTGCGGGCGAGCGAGTACAGAAACGAGCGCATGAGCTTGGTGCCGAGTGCTTCATCACCGTCGCCGATCCTGTCGGAGTTCACGAACACGACCTTCATCTGTGCCTCCACATCATCTGACGACGAGCCGTCCCGGCTCGCCGGCGGTCATCCGTCCCACGATGCAGCCTTCCTCGCCACGCTCCGCCAAAGCGCTGAGCAGCTCGTCGGCCTTGGCCGGCGTAACAGCCATGAGCAGCCCGCCGCTCGTCTGCGGGTCGGCGAGCACACCTTTCCAGTCCGCGCGAGCAGGACCCCAGTCGATGAACTCATCGAGGAAGCGGATCACATCCGTTGTCCGCCCGGGACGCACCATCTGCTCCGCGTACTCCATCACGCCCGGCCACACGGGCACACCGGAGAGGTGTATCTCGGCACAGAGACCGCTGCCAAGCGCCATCTCCCTTGTATGGCCGAGAAGCCCGAAGCCGGTGATGTCGGTCCCGGCATGCACGCCGACCTCCACCATGGCCTCACTGGCGGCTTTGTTGAGATGCGCCATCGATTCGATCACCTGTGCCAGCGACTCCTCGGTCTCCAGCCCCGCCTTGAGCGCGGTGTTGAGGATGCCCACGCCGATGCGCTTCGTCATGATGAGCACGTCGCCTTCGTGTGCGCCCACGTTGCGCACCACTTTATCGGGATCGCACACGCCCATGACCGACAGCCCGTACTTGGGCTCCTTGTCATCGATCGTGTGACCGCCGACTATCACCGCTCCCGCCTCGCGGACCTTGTCGGCGCCGCCCTGCAGGACGCGCGCGGTCAGCTCGGGAGGGAGTGAACAGGGCATGGCGAGCAGGTTCATCGCCGTGAGCGCACGACCGCCCATCGCATAGATATCGGAAAGTGAGTTGGCCGCAGTGATACGGCCGAAATCGTACGGATCGTCCACCATTGGCGTGAAGAAGTCGACCGTCAGCAACACGGCCTGATCGCCGAGGCGATAGACCGCGGCGTCATCGGCGGTCTCAAAGCCCGACATCAGATCGGCGGACTCGCCCGGAGCGAGATGTTTTAGTATTGCGGCAAGGTCACCCGGACCCCACTTAGCCGCTCAACCCGACTTGGTGGAGAGTTGCGTGAGCCGGATCTCGCCCAGGTCGCCCATCTGACCTCCCGGTAGTCGGAACGAACGGCATAATGATAACAACGCTTGATGCTACATTGCAGGAATCATTATGTCACTACCGGAACAGACGCGTGCGCTACTTACCACGAACGTCCTCGTCGGCCGGGAAGGGCGGCACAGGCACGGTGAAGTAGAAGCCCTGACCATACATGACGCCGAGCGACTCCAGCATCGCGAGCTGCTCTGCAGTCTCGATGCCCTCGGCGATGAGCTTGACGCCCATGCGGTCGGCAAAGGTCACCAGGCACGTGATGAGTTGCTGGCGCACCTCGTCGGTATCGACGCCGCGCGTGAGTGACATATCGATCTTCAGCCACTCCGGCTTGACCTCGGCAAGACACTGCAGCGACCCGTAGCCGGCGCCCGCGTCGTCCACCGCGACCGCGAATCCGAGTAGCCGCAGATACTCCAGCGTGGAGCGGAAAGCGGCGAAGTCGGTGATGGCGCTACGCTCGGTGATCTCGAACACGATGCTCTCCGGCGTAAGCTCGGACTGCTTGAGCAGCGAGGCGAACACCGCGTCGCGCAGCTCGGGGTCGGCTACCGCTTCCGGCTCGATGTTGATGAACATCAGCCGTCCTTCGGGCATGTCACGAGCGACCTCGAGCGCCTTGCGGCGGCAGAGCCGTTCGAGCTTGAGCACCAGATCGGTGTCGTAGGCGATCTTGAAGAGCTTGTCGGGATGCTCGAACTCGCCGCCCTCGGGACCGCGCGTGAGCGCCTCATAGCCGATGACCGTGCGGTCCGGGAGGTGCAGTATGGGGTGCACGACCGTGCGGATCTGCTCGGCGTCGATGATGTCGCGCAACCGCACTCGTCGTTCCTCGGCATCCATCTCCTCCCGCGAGTCGGCCTGGGTAAGCGCCTCGTCGAGCGCCTCATGCACGATACGCTCCAGGCGCATGCCGGCGTCGTGGCGGACCGTGGCGGCTCCAACGTAACAACCGAACTTGAGGAAGACCGCGGTGTCGAGAGACGCCTTGAGCATCTCACGCACCCGGCTTTCGACGCGACGCGCAAGCCTCACAAGATGTTCGCGCACCATCTGATCGCTCGTGCGCGGTGGCGAGAGTAAGACGACGAACGCGTTGCCCGAGATCATGAGCTCGGCCACGATGTCACTGTCGCGAAGCTCACTGCCGGTGATCTGCTCGAGCGCTTCGGCGGCCTGTCGCATCACGTCATCGAAGACCTTCCAGCCGTAGATCTCTTCGATCTTGGAGTACTTCACGACATTGAGACACAGCAGGGATATCTCGCCGCGCTCCTCGAGAAGCGATTCGATGCGCGGGAACAGCAGCGGCGTGGTCGGCAGACCGGTCACGGGATCGAAGAGCAACCGACGGATGTCGGGGTGTGCCATGATGGCGTCGTGGAACTCGAGCCACGACTCCAGCAGATACTTATGCGCCTCGTGACGCTTCGTCATGTCGAGACTCCGATCATCAGCCGATCTCCCTTATGCCTCGCGGTTAAGTATACGTCAGCCTCAACGCAGACGCGCCATTCGCTGAAAGCGGCACCCCGAACACCTTGCCGCCCACCTCGGTCAGCTGACCTCCACGCGCGTCAGCGACGCCTGCGACCATGCGCTCGACCGACAACGTCGCCGTCACGGCCTCGGGAGCGTGATTGAGTACGACGACGATATCGTCTTCCTCGCCCATGAACACCGCGACCTCGACCTCGGGCGTGTCGCAGTCGACGATCGGTCCCGCACCCGCAGCGCGCGCGACCGATCCATAGACGGTCCGCAACAGATCGCGGACCACGAGCGGCGCCGCCCACGGATCACCCTGTGCAAGAGCGCGCTCGATCGGCGTGGCGATGAAGACTGCCTTGCCCTGGCCGTATTGGTTGACCGTCAGCAGTGGGCTGCCGGTCGCATCGGTGGCAACGACGGTCGCCCCACCGTGGCCGAGCAACGCGAAGTGCGGCAGCTTAAGCCGCGCGTCGAAGGAGCGCAGATCGCCGAGCGCGCCCGGTTGTGCGACGCGGCACGACACCGTACGCCGCACGCCATGATCGCCTAAGAACTCGACGCCGAAGATCTCTCGTACCGCAGGGTCGGTGTCCCCGCCGCCGTAGCTTACGACGATCGAACCGCCGCCTTGCACGAAACTTGCGATCTCATGCCATGTCGTCGCACCGAGCTTCATGGCCGAGGGCACGAAGAGCGCGTGGTACGCACCCAGTTCGTCACCCTCACGCAACACGTCGACCGGCAGATGCGCTTCTTTGGCGCCGATGTAGCTTTGGAGGCACGCGCGAGGTCCGTACAGGCCCGCGAGTGAAGGCAGCGACTCATAGCGCTCGGCGGGTATCAGCACGCCCACGCACTCGGGCGCGGACTGGTAGCGGCGTCTGTCGATGCGCGCCACAACGCGCGCAAAGCGCTTGATCTCGCCGAGCGAGGGCTTGGGCTCGCCTTCTATGTCAGCGACGCCCACCAGTACCTCGAACGGATCGCGGAAGTACGGCTCGCGCTTCTCGGTCTCCAGATCGCGATAGCGACGCACCATCACGCCCGAGGCGCCGTTCATGAGTGCCGAGTAGAGCGAAGTGCGCACTGCCGCGGCCTCCTCGGACAGTGAGAAGTCGAGGGACTGCACGCCCACGCCATCGACGATGACCGGCAGATCGCGTGCGGCGGCGCGAAGCAGAAAGCCGTCGAGATAGGTCGCGGGACCTGAGGTCACGGGACCCTCGGCTGCGTAGACGCGATAGGGCGCGGTCACGTGGCTGATGGCGTACTCGTTCAGATCGATGGCCGCACGCGGATCGACGCCGGTCGTGCGGAAGAGCGTCTCCGGATCGACGCCGAGCAAGATCGGGTGCTCGCTGTCGACCTCGCGGACAGCGTCACGTAACGTCGCCGTCCATCGTTCCAGATCGGCTTCAGATGTGAATCCCGTGCAGAACGCCTCGTTAGCAAGCTCCCAGCCCCACACGACAGGCTCGGCGCGGTAACGGTTCACGATGCGTTGCGCCAACGAGACCTCGCGCTGGATGAGATAGTCATCCGTGCGCGGATCACGCCGTTTTCCCCAGGGCACATCTGTCATCTCGGCAAGGCGGTCATCAGCGAACAGGCTGACGAGCACCTTGAGGTCGTGGCTACGTGCAGCGTCCATGATGGCGTCGAGTCGGCCCGCGGCTTCCTCGTCGTATTGACCGACCTGCGGCTCGAAGTACTTCCACGACACGAAGATGCGCACCAGCCACACACGCGCCTCGGCAAGTGCGGCGAACTCCGGCTCGACATCGCGGTCGTACCAGTCCGCCCAGCCTCGCCGCTCCTCATCGAGCGGATAGACGTCGATACCTACAGGGAAGTCCGCCTGACGTACGATGACCGGCTCGGCCACCTCGGCAGCCTGCTTCTTCTTCGCGCTCACGACGCACCTCCCTCGGAGTAGTGGTCGTAGAGGCGCCAGAACGAGCCTTGTCGCCGGGTGTCGTAGTACGCCGCGCGGCGCACCTCCCAATCGGCCTCGGCATGCAGACCCTCGGTCAGGTGCACGGCAGCCAGCCCGAAGCGCGCGCGAACGCATGCCGGGTCGAGACGGATGGCGACGCGATATGCCTTCTTCGCCTGCCCGTACCGCTGCAGACCGAGAAGGGACTCGGCAAGCAGGACGTGCGCAAGAGCATGCTGCGACGCAGCTCTGGTGAACACGATGAAGACGCGCGCGGCGTGCTTGCTTAGGCCCGCCCGACGGCTGTAGACGACGCCGAGCGTGTACAGAGCGGTCGCCAGGTCCGGTTTGAGCGCGATCGCGCGCAGCGCACATGCCATGGCCTCGTTGGTCGCTTCCTGTTTGAGATACGCGAACGCCGCGAGTGCAAGCGCATCGGCATCGTCGGGATCCTCATCGAGCACCATGCGCACGAGCTCGGCTGTGACGAACAGGTCGTCGGCGCGTGCGGCCAACGCTGCGGCGCCGAGACGGCTGCTGCGGTCCTCGCGCACCTTGGCGGGGTCCACCGGGCGGTCGGATACGGACTTGATGCCGAGAAGCGCGAAGAACAGATCGTCCTGGCTCGGATCGAGCTCTCCGGCCTTACGGAAACCGGGCAGCGCGGTCGCCATTCCCTCGCGCTTGAGCGCAGCGATCGCGAGATTGTAGATGGCGCGCGGCTCTTTGGGGTCGAGTTCGAGCGCACACTTCCAGCTGTCGATCGCTTCTTCCTCGAACTGCGCTGCGCCGAACGCCTCGCCCAGCTGCACATGCGCCGTCACGAGGTCCGGTACGACCTCGGCCAGTTCGTGCCACACGAGCACCGACTGGTCCCACATCCCACCGCGGCGGTCGTAGGCCAGACCGAGCGCGAGGTAGGCCGGCGAGCAGTCCGGGTCGAGTTCGATCGCCTTGGTCGCCTCGGCGATGGCCTCATCGTAGAAGTCACCTTCGAGTAGCAGGTGCGCGAGCAGACAGTGCGCGACCGGTTCGGAATCATCGACGGCAAGTGCGTCGTAGCATGCCTCTACCGCAGCCGTGACCTGCTCGGTGCGCGCAAGTCCCTCGGCCATGAGCACCTGCGATGAGCGCTTCGTCACGAGGCCTCACCACCCGAGAGGTCAGTGGCGGCTTTGCCGACCACACGCAGGGCGCTCTCGGCGCCGTGCAACACGCCGTTGGCGCCCACGCTGCGAGCGAGTGCCGGATCGGCGTCGAAGGGACTCCCCGCGACAAGCACGACGATGTCCTCGTGCCCGCCTGTCGTCAGCATCTCACGAACGCGAACGACGGAGTGCGCAACGGAGAGCATCTCGGCACAGACGATGACGATGCGCGCGCCGGTCTGCTCGATGCGCTCGAGGAACTCGGCGGGGCGCACGTCCAGGCCGAGGTCGTTGACACGGTAGCCGGACTCCTTGAGTGCGGCAGCGATGATGTCTTTGCCGACAGTGTGATGGTCCCGTTGCATCGTGCCGATGACGAGCGTCACACCCGTGTCCTGACGGGCGGCGGGCGGTACGACGAAGGAACCTATCTGCTCGGCGATCACCGACGCTTGGGTGAAGACGATCTCATCGATCTCACCACTTGCCCATGCACCACCGAGTAGCGCCATCGCCGGGACATAGAGCGTGTCGAACAGCTGCGCTTGAGCAACGCCGGACGCGCGCACGTCTTCGACGACCCGGATCGCCTCGGCCGGGTCCTGTTCTACGAACGCCTCATAGAGGCGGTGCGCGTCCTCGATCCCCACGTGCCTCGCGTGCTCCCTCCAGGTGCGTGCTGCTGCTCACATAGTATGGCAGACGCGCGTTCGGTCACGATACCGTGCCCGCTCGCGACTCGCGCGCCGTTCTCGCTGGTAGCGGTGGTGGGATTCGAACCCACACGGCCCGAAGGCCAGGGGTTTTTAAGACCCCCTCCTGTACCAATTCGGATACACCGCCAAGTCTTAGCTATGCGGTGGCCTTTCCCCCGCCGCGATGCAGTTCAAGCATCATGCCGTAGAGGATATCGTGCTCGCTCACAAGCGTCGAATCCACGCCCGCCATGGCAAGCGCGGTCTCAAGCACGATCGCCCCGGCGACGATGACGCCGGCGCGTGCCGGCTCGAGGCCGGGAAGGGTACATCGCTGTGCCAGTGTCATGACCGAGAGCTCCTCACGGATCTCGGCCAACCTCCCGCCGGAGAGTTCGTAGCCGTGCACGCGCAGCGGGTCGTAAGGGTCGAGCGCCAGATCGATGGCGGCAAGACTGGTCGCGGTACCCGCCACCGACACCATCACACTCGGTCGCATGCGTAGCTGGCCGAAGTACGAGCGTAGCCGCTCGGCCACCCAGGCTGAAGCCTCCGTGACCTCGGCACGCGTCGGCGGATCGGCGTGCAAGAAGAGCTCGGTCACGCGACGGGAACCCACATCGATCGACCGCGCGAAGGCGACGTTCGCCCGGCGGCCAGCCTCATCATCTACGATGACGCTCCCCAAGACGAGCTCGGTCGAGCCGCCGCCTACATCAACAACGAGCACGCTCTCCCCATCGAGATCGTAGGTAGCGCCCGCGAAAGAGAGCGCTGCCTCGCGCTCACCTGCGATGATCAACGGTCGAACACCCTGCGCTTCACACGCGCCGAGAAAAGCGTCTGCGTTGGAGGCGTCGCGAGCGGCGGAGGTAGCGTAGGCGACGACGCGGGACGCACCAAGCTCAAGCGCTTCGCGGTTGAAACCACCGATCGTCTCGGCAACGCGTTCGATCGCATCGACAGACAGCGTGCCCGACTCGGTCCAACCCTCCCCGAGGTGCGTGATCGCGTGCCGACGCACGACCTCACGCACGGTGCTGTCGCTCACGTCGGCCACGAGCAGCCGCGTCGTAACGGTCCCGATGTCGATGGCCGCCAACCGCTCGCGTTCCGCCATCAGACGGACCCCCCTCTCACACAACGGGCGTCGTCGCACTCCCACGGCACGCCCTCGAGCGCGCCCTGACCCACGGGATCAGCGATACCGGCAAGATACGCTGCGACATGGGCATGAAGGCACTTCACTTTGAGCGGGTCTCGCTGACCCGCGATACCCACAGTGGAGCAGCGATCGGCACCTTCAGCCTCGGCCTGCCGCAGGCGTCGGTACACTTCATCAGCCGCACCCATCGCGGCGGCAAGATCGACATCGGAGGCGAGACGATCGGTCCAAGCATCGGTCGCGCCACTGGATTCGAGAGCCGAGACGCGTTCACACAGCACAGGACACGTGAGCCAGAAGAGTGTGGGGAACGGTTCACCGTCCTCAAGGTCCGGACGGGTCGCGATGACGACGGGGGCGGCGTGCCGACAACGGACGACCGACCGCCATGTGCCGCGCGGCTCACGACCGAGTTGAAGCAACACCACTTCGTTGTCGGTGATCATCGAACGCCGAACAGCGCGTCGAGCACTTCCATCCACAGCGACGTCTGCTCCTCATCGGAACTGCGCGTCCGCTCGTTGACCGCCTGAGAATCGAGGTCCGGGTCCGACCGGCCCGTGACGACGTATACCTGCTCGCCGTCTTTCACCAAGCCGAGGTCTTGCCGGGCGATCTCCTCGACACCCTCCGGCGTCTTGAGACGATCGACCTGCTCGGCCAGCTCGATATTGCGTGTCTTGATCCCCTCGAGTTCCGTTTCCAGTGAGGCGACCTCGCGTTGCTGCTGATACTGCAGTCGCAGCACAGGATAGAGGGTCCACACGGCAGCGATGAACACACTGAGCGAGATGAGGAACGCAAGCGTCATCCGCCTGCTGCGACGCGCGACGGCCCGCTTTGACGATGAGACGGTGGGAGTACGACGCGAAGACGCTCCAGACGACCCCTTCTTCGCTGAAGAGGTGCGCCGAGCGTTCGCTGAAGCCCCGTTCTGCGTTCGACGTGCAGCGCTCATGGGTGCCGTCCGGTACTACGTGAAGGCCAGCGATACTATTCGTGGGGGCCAGAGGCCTCCTTCGGCGATTCTAGCACCGTCATCAGATGAAGGAAACCCTTCACCTCACCTTAAGCTTTAGCCAGCCACACCTCTCTGGCAGCCGCTACACGGTGCGGACCTGGATGAGATTGGTGGAACCCGGCGTGTTCACTGCGACCCCGGCCGTGAGTGCGACGAGGTCACCGGGGCCTGCAACGCCCAGCGAACGCGCCGCTTCAACCGCGCGGTCGAGCATCTGATCGATGGTGTCGTGACGCTCTACAAGCACCGGCACGACGCCCCATACCAGCGCGAGTCTGCGGGCGACTGCGGGATCAGGCGTCATGGCGACGATCGGGACGACCGGTCTGTGTGATGCCACCGCCTGGGCGGTAGCGCCCGACTGCGTGGCGGTCACGATCGCGGCGATGTCGAGCTTACCGGCGAGCTCGCAGATGGCGGCACTGACCGCACCGGTGACGTCACGTTGCCCCCTGCTCGCGGGCGTGACCCACGAAGTGCGGTCGGAATCTCCTTCGGCAGTGAGCGCGATGCGCGCCATCGTCGACAGCGATACCACCGGGTACGCGCCCACAGCGGTCTCTCCGGACAGCATCAGGGCATCGGCGCCATCGAAGACGGCGTTGGCGACATCGGAAGCCTCCGCCCGTGTCGGTCGCGGGGCCGCGGTCATCGACTCGAGCATCTGCGTCGCGATGATGACCGGCTTGCCCGCGGCTTGGCAGGCATCGATGATGCGCCGCTGGATCACGGGCACCTCTTCCGGCGATGTCTCAACACCGAGATCGCCACGGGCGACCATGATCGCGTCAGCGGCGGCGATTATGTCTTCCAGGTCAGTGACGGCTTCGTGCTTCTCGATCTTGGCGATGATCGGCACCTTGTGTGCGCCCATCTGCTCGCGAAGACGACGCACGTCATCAGCACTGCGTACGAACGATTGCGCCACAAGGTCGATACCGGCTTCGAGCGCCCACGCCAGGTCCTCCTCATCGGCAGGCGTGATGGCGTCCACCCCGAGATGAACGCCGGGGACGTTAAGCCCCTTGTGGCTGCCGATGGGACCGCCCGTCTCCACCGTGGTACGCACCCGCCCGGGCTCCACGTTCTTCACCACGAGCTGTACGCGACCGTCGTCGATCAGGATTTGGCTCCCGGGCGCGAGGTCACTCGAAAGTCCCGAGTATGTCACGCATGCTTTCGCGGAATCTCCAACGCACTCGCCACTCACGATGTCGAACGAAGCGCCTGGCTCAAGCCTGACGCCCGGCTGCATCTCCCCGACTCGCAGCTTGGGGCCGCCCAGATCGAGCATCACAGCGACCTGGCGGCCTGCCGCGTCTGCTGCGGCGCGCACTCCGGCGAGCCTGCGCTCGAGATCGGCACGGGAGCTGTGCGACGCGTTGAGCCGCGCGACATCTAAGCCTGCCTCGACCAGAGCGCCGAGCACCTCCGGTGAGTCCGTGGCCGGCCCGATGGTGGCTATGATCTTCGTATACCGCATGCCGCCTCCCTCGCAGTGTCCCTACTCATGCTACCCGAAGCAGCCGACCATGAGTCGAGGACGACCGTCAGGCAGAGGTCACCCGGCGAGTTCCGCAGAAGGGACGCCTCATCTGAGGCGTCCCTTCGAGGACTGTCTGAGCCGGTGACCTCTGCCTGACGGTCCCTGAACCGCTACTTCACGCTGTAGAACGCATCCGTGCCCGGATACACGGCAGAGTCCCAAAGCTCCTCTTCAATGCGCATCAGCTGATTGTACTTCGCCACACGATCGGAGCGGGCCGGCGCGCCGGTCTTGATCTGTCCCGCATTCACGGCGACGGCCACATCGGCGATCGTCGTGTCCTCGGTCTCACCCGAACGGTGCGAGATGACACACGTGTAACCGGCACACTTGGCCATCTCGATGCAGTCGAGCGTCTCGGTAAGCGTTCCGATCTGGTTGAGCTTGATGAGGATCGAGTTGGCGACGCCCATCTCGATACCCCTGCGCAGGCGCTCGGTGTTGGTCACGAACAGATCATCGCCAACCAGCTGGATCTTATCGCCGAGGCGCTCGGTCATCAGCTTCCAGCCGTCCCAGTCCTCCTCGGCCATACCATCTTCGATGCTGATGATCGAGTAACGCTCCACGAGGTCGGCATAGAACTCGACCATCTCGGCCGAAGTGAGTTCGCGACCTTCGCCGGCAAGCACATACTTGCCGTCCTTGAAAAACTCGGTCGCAGCCGGGTCGAGCGCGAGCATGATCTGCTCACCCAGGGTGTAGCCGGCCTGCTCTACCGCTTCCGAGATGATCTGCAGGGCCTCTTCATTGCTGCCGAGGTTCGGCGCGAAACCGCCCTCGTCGCCCACGCTAGTGCCCAGACCGCGATCGTGCAGCACCTTCTTGAGCGTGTGGTAGATCTCGGCACACATCCGCACACCCTCAGCAAAGGTGCCAGCACCCACGGGCATGATCATGAACTCCTGGAGGTCGACGTTGTTGTCGGCATGCACGCCACCGTTGAGGATATTCATCATCGGAACGGGTAGCGTGTGTGCGTTCGCGCCACCGATGTAGCTGTACAGCGTGAGTTCGCACGATTCGGCTGCTGCCTTCGCCACGGCTAATGACACGCCAAGGATGGCGTTCGCGCCGAGCCTGGACTTGTTGGGCGTGCCGTCGACCTCAAGCAGCACCGCGTCTACGGCGCGCTGATCGGTCGCGTCCATGCCAATGAGTTCGGACGCGATGATCTCGTTGACGTTCTCGACTGCGGTAAGCACACCCTTACCGAGATAGCGTGCTGAATCGGTGTCACGCAGCTCCACGGCCTCGAACGCACCGGTAGAGGCACCGGACGGCACTGCCGCGCGACCCCACGAGCCGTCGTCGAGCGCAACCTCGACCTCGACAGTCGGGTTGCCACGGGAATCGAGGATCTCACGTGCCACGATGTCGGTGATGTAGCTCATGTTCACGGACTCCTTCTCATCTCACTTGCCGCCGTTGGCGGACTCCTTGTGCTTGGCCTGCTGCCAAAGCTCTTCCATCTCGTCGAGGTCGAGATCGTGGAAGTCGGCGCCTCGCTCGGCCACCGCACGCTCCATATCCCCGAACCGGCGCTCGAAACGCACGCACATGCGGCGAAGCGCGTCTTCAGCGTCAACGCCAAGCTTGCGTGCGACGTTCACCACGGTGAATAGAAGGTCGCCGACCTCGTCGGCCGCCTCCGGCGAACCGGCATCGGTAGCCTTGAGTTCGTCGATCTCCTCGTGGACCTTCGCCCACACACCGTCGATATCCTCCCAGTCAAAACCGGCCCCGGCAGCGCGACGCGAGATCTTCTGCGCGTACATCAATGCGGGAAGCGTGGGCGCGACCCCGGAGAGGATGCTGTCACGCTCCTTCTCGCCACGCTTGATCGTGTCCCAGTTGCGCATGACCTGTTCGGAGGTCTCTGCTTTGACGTTCCCGAAGATGTGAGGGTGCCGACGACGGATCTTCGCGGTGATGCGCGCGATGACATCCTCGATCGCGAAGCGATCCTCCTCGGCAGCGATCTGCGAATGCAACACGACCTGAAGTAGCACGTCACCGAGCTCGTCGGCCAGCTCGTCGCTATCCCCGGCCTCGATGGCAGCAAGGGTCTCGTACGCTTCCTCGATAAGATGTTTGCCGAGCGACTCGTGCGTCTGCTCACGGTCCCAGGGACATCCATCCGGACCACGGAGCACTGCGATGATGCGCACGAGTTCATCGAAACCCTCGGGCGCGACGATGCGAGACGGGGAGACGTAGATGGCGGTGTCGCGGTGAACGCGCTCGATACGCGTGAGCTCGTCGACCGTCATCAGCTCGAGGTCAAAACCACCGCCATCAAGCCAGCCCGCCGTCACGATGGTGTGCTCGGACGCATAGAACTCCAGGAGCCGCATGCCGACGGCGCGTGCGACGATCGCATTGCGGACGCCGGTAACGATGAGATGTGTGTCCCTGCGGAACGGAGCACCGGCCAGCGTATCGGCGTCGATGAAGTCGACGTCAGCGGTGAGGTCGATATCGAGCGCAAGAACGAGAACCTGCAGCGGGGACGCGATCGGGAACACGTCGACACCACCCGCAGCGCGCGCAAGGATACCTGAGATGACGCCCTCCTGCACGAACGGGTAGCCGCCCGATACAAGAGCGACGTCGCCCTTCTCGGCTAGACCGAGAAGGGCTTCGACGATCATGCCGGCAGGCGCCTCGGTTGGAAGTCCAAGATCGCTGTAGGTCAATGCTTCTATGCCGAGCTCGCGCACATGTCCCGCGGCGGCATGCTCACTAGAAACGATCACCACGGTGTCGGCGCCGCGGAGCCGCTCGATAGCGGCGGCATCGAGCATGTCGCGATCATCGAACTCAAGACCCACTATGGCTATCGATCCCACTACCACGCCCCCCCCCGAAGCCGCCGCGTTCCTCGGCCACCTATCCGTCTGTTGGCTTCAGCTTCTCGTCAAGGATCTCGATGTCGGAGTCTGTTTTGAACTTCTCCATGTACGCGGCAAACGCCTCATCGCGACCATCCTGCGTAAGCGTGTCACGGATCGTGCTCGAGACCTCCTCAAGCGTCTGCTGGACGGCTTCGGCCTCGTCGACTTTCAAGATGATGTGCCAGCCGAACTGAGACTCAACGAGATCGCTGACCTCGCCTTTGGCCAGGGCATCGGCCGCGTCCTTGAACTCCGGCACGTATGCGTCGGTGGACGACCATCCGAGGTCGCCGCCGTTCGCGCCACTGCCAGGGTCGAGAGAGTGCTCCTTCGCAAGTGCAGCGAAGTCGGCGCCGCCCTGGATCTCGGCCAACACCTTCTCGGCGGTAGCCTTGTCATCAAGGTCGAACAGGATGTGGCTGAGCTGCGACTGCGCCGGCGTCACGAACATCTCAGCATTCTCCTCGTAGTAGCTGGCCAGCCGCTCGTCGGTCACCTCGACCTCGGGCGCGACCTTGTTGTAGAGGAACTCGTAGAGCAGGCTGTCGCGAACGTTGTCACGAAGATCATCCGCAGTCATCCCGGCATCGGCGAGGGCGGTGTTGAGCGCTTCCTCATCTGCGAAACCCGCTGCGACGACTGCGATCTGCTCATCGATGTCCGCATCAGTGACCTCGGCGCCCTCTTTCTCAGCGGCCTGACGCACGAGTTGGTTCTCGATAAGCGTCTGAAGCAGGCTGCGCTTGTAGTCAAGGAGCGCGGTGGTGTCCTCGGAGCCCGCGAACGCCGTCGGATTCTGTGTCTCGGCCATCGCAAGGATCGCGTCGAACTCGGCACGCGTGATCGCGTCGCCGTTCACACGGGCGACATCATCGCCCGATCCGGAGCACGCGGTCGCTCCCAGCAGCATGCTTGCAACGATCAGGCTCACAAAAAGCCTGGAGAGGGTCTTCACGTTGGTGCCTCCTGTCATGTACAGAGTGTGATCAGTCCGCGTTGCGGACAGCGCTGAGTATAACATCTAGTACCCGCAGGCCAGCGTCTGTGGCCGTCTCGTCACGCTCCTGCGGGAAGGTCACGACCGACCGACCACCGGTCACACCGCCGGCAGCGGCGATGAGGCCGCGTTGCGACGGCGACAGCTCGAGAGGCTGCACGCTCACGCGCTTGCGAGACAGCGATATCGACTTCGCGCCGAGTTCGGCCACCAGCACCCGAGCACGGGCGACTCCCACAAGCGCACGCGCAGGAACCGGCATCGCACCGTAGCGCTGGACGAGTTCGGAGGCGACCGCCTCCACCGCGTCAGGCGTCGCAGCGCCAGCCAGACGGCGATAGGCCAAGACGCGCTCGTCGATAGCAGGCACGTATCCATCAGGCAGATACGCCGACTCCGGAAGATCCACACGCACCTCGGGGTGCGCGATCACCGGCTCGCCGCGCGTCTCGGCGACCGCCTCCCGCAACATCTGCGCGTAAAGGTCGAAGCCGACGGCGGAGAGGTTACCGCTCTGCTCGGCGCCGAGCATACTACCCGCGCCACGGATCTCCAGGTCCCGCATCGCGATCTTGATGCCGCTGCCCAGGTCAGTGTGCTCCCGCACTGCGGTGAGACGCTCGTAGGCCTGGTCGGTCAGACTCGTACCGCGGGGGAACAGGAAGTATGCGTACGCACGTACGTGGCTGCGACCGACGCGACCCTTCAGCTGGTAGAGCTGCGCGAGGCCAAGCCGCTGGCTGTCTTCGATGATGAGTGTGTTCGTATGCGGGTTGTCGATGCCGGACTCCACGATGGTCGTGGCGACAAGCACGTCGATCTCGCCGGCCGCGAAACGCTCCATGATGCGCTCGAGCTGGTGTTCATTGAGCTGGCCATGCGCGACGCCGATGCGCGCCTCGGGCACGGCTATCCGCACCCGCTCGACCGCGTCGTCGATCGAGTGCACGCGGTTCGAGATGAAGTACACCTGCCCGCCGCGCTCGAGCTCTCGTCGAACGGCGCCACTGACCACATCGGGATCGTACTCCCCGACATGCACTTGGACCGGGAAGCGATTGGGCGGCGGTGTGTCGATCGACGACATATCACGCACTCCCGACAGCGCCATCTGCAACGTGCGAGGTATGGGGGTCGCACTGAGTGTGAGCACGTCGACCTGTTCGCGCAGGTTCTTCATGTGCTCCTTGTGTTCCACGCCGAAGCGCTGTTCCTCATCGATGATCACGAGCCCGAGGTCTTTGGGTGCGACATCTGCCGAGAGGAGGCGATGCGTGCCGATGAGGACGTCGACATCACCTTTGGCGAAACCTTCGAGAGCCGCCACCTGCTGCACCTTCGAGCGGAAGCGCGAGAGAACCTCCACTCGCACCGGGAACGGGGCAAAACGCTCGGAGAACGTCGTGAAGTGTTGTTGCGCAAGGATCGTCGTGGGGCACAGGACGAGCGCCTGCTTGGAATCCTGCGTCGCCTTGAACGCCGCGCGGATCGCGACCTCGGTCTTGCCGTAGCCGACATCACCGCAGACCAGGCGATCCATAGGTCTATCGGATTCCATGTCAGCTTTGACATCGGCGATCGCAGCCAGCTGGTCCGGCGTTTCCTCGAACGGGAACGCCGCCTCCATCTCAAGCTGCCATGTCGTGTCGGCACCGAAGCAGTGACCGCTCACTGCAGCGCGTCGTGCGTAAAGGTCGACAAGGTCGAACGCAAGCTTTTTTGCTGCCTTACGCGCCTTGGTGGTAGCACGTGTCCAGTCAGCCGTGTCCAGACGTGTCAGCCGCGGCGCCGAAGCGTCCGGACCGACGTACTTCGTGACGCGATCCAACTGCTCGACCGGCACATAGAGTTTGTCGCCCTTTGCATACTCGAGGAGCAGGTAGTCACGTTCAGCGCCCAGTACCGTCTGACGTGCAAGCTCTTTGAAGAGCGCGATGCCGTGGGTGACATGCACGACGAAATCGCCGGGCTTGAAGGCGAACGTGAGGCGCGTCGTATCGGCCTCTCGTCGCCGCACCGAGCGCGGAAAAGCATCGTCGATACTGACCACCGCGAGATGCGCGTTAGGCAGGACGTACCCGGCGGGCACATCAGCCATGGCGACCGTGACGATCCGCTCGGCCAAAGTACGGTCGTCCTCAGCGCGCCGCGTGCTTAGACCTGCCCGGGCAAGAGTCGCCTCGATCGATTCACGGCGACGCCTGTCGGGAACGGTCACGATCACCCTGTGACCTGCACCCATGAGCCCACGTAGGCCTCCGGTGAACGCTTCTTCGCCGCCGGTCACGTCCGGGCGACGCGAAGCGATCTCGCCGTCGACGGCGCCGTTGGCCCGCAGCACCGAGAGGAATGTGAGGCGCTGGCGTCCTCCCAGGTCGATACTCGCGGGACCGACGAATAGACCATCGATCTTCACGCCTGCCACATGAGCACGAGCGGAGACCTCATCGTAGTATCGCGCCATGTCGTCGAACAGAGCGCGCGGCTCCGCCAAGACGACCAGCGCACCTGCCGAGAGAGAGTCCATGACCGTGCCAGGGTTCTTGTAGAAGACGGGTAGATAGCGCTCCACACCATTGAAGTAGACGCCCTGCTGGATCGACTCAAGGTCTTCGGCCAGCTGCCCTTCAGGCTTCGGGCGACCGAATGCGCGTTCTGCGGCTTGCGCCGCGCGCGTCCCCAGTGATACCTCCCGGCAAGCGAAGACCTCCGTGCGAGGAGCATCACCGATGTCTTGACCTGTGGACGGGATGAAGCGTCGCAGCGTCTCGACATCGTCGCCGAACAGCTCTGCGCGAACCGGATACGATCCGTCGGAGGGAAACACATCGAGGATGCCGCCTCGAATGGCGAACACTCCGGGTTCATCTGCCTTGTCGGCACGCTCGTAACCCATCCGCGCCAGCTGTCCTGCAACGTCGGTGAGTTCGAGTGCGCATCCTGCCTCCAATACGAGCGGTTCGAACACATGGGAGCCCTGCGGCGGCAGAGTGCGCAACAAAGCGCGAGCACTCGCCACAACGACTACGGCGCGACCATGATCAAGCCCGTACAGCGCACGTGCGCGGCGACCGATAGCGCCAAGATCGGGCCGGGTCCTGTCCCACGGCATGTCACGCCTCTCGGGAAACGAGATCACCGAGTCATGCGGCAGATAGATTCCGAGTTGTCGAGCAAAACGCTCGGCGGTCTCCTCGCCAGGAACGACGACGAGCGTCGGCCGCGATCGCAAGCCAAAGACGTGTGCGGTCACCAGCGACCGCACGAGCGAACCCGCAGCGAGCGTCACATCCCCACCGGTCTCAAGAATGGCAACAGCGCGCTGCAACACGGGCTCTGCACTCAACGCTTCGGAGAGTAGCGGCAGTAGTGGCACGTTCACCTCTCGGGATCAGACAGCACAAAGACCCGCATCCGGCTACCGGTGCGGGGCTTGCACAGTGTAGGACCCCGCACCGGAGACGGTCAAACAGCGGACTTCACGGGAGCGTGTACACGCGCACCCACGTGCCCGGAGGCTCCTCCGTGATCCAAGGCGGAACGGATCGACACATGACGTACTCACTGCTGCGAGGCGCCACCGCCAGTGGCGCAGACCAACCAAACCCCTGCGCCTCTTCGTCGAATACGGTGAAGTAATCGAGCGTTCGAGTGTCAAGTGCGCAAACGCGCCAGTGCTGGACATGAGCACCTACACCCTTTGAAACATACGGCTTTGACTCGTAAAACAGGTAGTCGCCCACGAAGACAGCATCGTTGGATACGATCGATATGAGATTGGCTTCCCCTTCCGCGTCGCGAAAGAAGAAGCGGCCTGCGCCACCTTGCTCGTTGCCTTCCGCCCAAGCCGACATACCGTCCTTGTACGCAGTGAAGTGTGAGAGCCAAGACTCGTTGTTGAGCGGGATCTCCTCGCGTACCGCACCCGTCCCGGGCTCGAGGACCACGAGCTTGCCCTCGTCCGCATTACGTTCGACAGCCTCGGTCAGTAAAAGCTCGCCAGGTTGCGCGCTGAACGAGAAAGCGTCCGCACCCGTCTTGTAGAGGAGTCTCTCCTCGCCATCAGGAAGTGCCCGTGACCAGACCCGTGCGGCGTCAACGGCTCCCTCTTGCCTGGCATTGGCGAAGGAGTTGGTCATCCAGCAGAGCGTTTCGTCGCAGACCGAGTACAGAGGCCTGGACTGCGCTGAAGTGACCGTCCCAGCTACGAGTGTGGGCTCTCCTGCCACCTCGCAGCCGTCCACAGGCAGCGCATACAGCCGCCACTGCACGTCGAGCGGTTGCCCTTGCTCATCGCCACCGATCTCCTCCCACACCAACCACTCGTCCGAACATCGTGCCGACAGGATGTCGAATCCGTCCGCCACGCCCACCGCCCGAGGAACAACAAGCTGGTGCTCACCGCTCTGCAAATCGAGCAGGCGAATGGCACTGAGTCCAGACTCCACTGACTCCGGCTCAAGTAGACATGCAGTCCGCTCGTCGTAGCCCTCCACCCCGCCACCAGCGGGCAACTCGAACTCGCGGAATAGTAGTGGTGCATGCGTCGTCTCGTGCGCGGTGATCTCCTCGGCTGCTTCGACGGAACCCGCTTCGTCCACCGCCGGTCTCTCAGCACCTTCGCTGCATCCCCCCAACACCAAACACGCTGCCGCCAGCAACAGAGCGGCCGTACCCCCTCGATGACACCTCACTGTTCCCCCTTTCTGTGGCGGGTGGCCGACACGGGGGTCGGCCACCCGCTTTGTCCTCTAGTAGACGATCGCGTGTCTGAAATGACTCATGACTCCGGTCGCCACCTGGTTCTTCGGATAGATCCTATGTCCGAACGTCTGGCCGCCGCCCGCCCGCCAGTAGCTCTCGCTGTATGGATCGTTCAAGCGCAGGATGTTCCAGCGCCAATCGAACGCCTCGACCGGTATGATGTGTCCGGCGTGGCTGAACACGTAGTTGTCCCAGACGGTCGCGTCGATGCTGACATCAGCCGCGATGGGATTGCCCCGATTGGTCATCCCATACTCGACGGCACCGTAGAAATCATAGATCGACGCGCACGTCCGATAAACATAGCCGCGACCAGTGAAGAACCTGAGCGCGTCATCGACCTTGGAGAAATCGGTTCCCGCCTTGGTCGTACCGAGGTAGTAGGCGATGCGGTCCTGGGACGCGGCGATGCCCCAGAAGTCGTCGATGACCTGCACCGTGGCTGGACCACAGTAGTAATCCTTCTCCTGTGCGTGACTGGGCGTCCAGAAGTACTTGTACGGCGCGATGATCGCCTGGATGCTCACTTCTCCTGAAGCGGCTTCTTTGTCGGCGAGCCATTCCTGGTAGTCGCGCTCGGCCGCACGGGCCAGCGCCGTTGCCTTGTCCTTCGTAGTGCGCGGATCATCTCCGGTTCCAGCAGCAAGCGCCGGCGTGGCGCCTGCCAGGATCGCGACCGCAGTCGCGATCGCGATCGCGTGCTTGATCTTCATGTCTTCCCCCTCATCCCGTTTTATCAGGTCGCAAGGTGTGGACGACGGAGCGGCGCTCGAGCACCCCGAGGGTTTCCGCCGAACTCCCTCTTTGCCCATCCCTCCCCCCGATCGAGACGAGCCTGGCCCAGTATGCCTCGCGAGCCTTACTCGTTTCTGACCACAAGACCAACCCGCGCGAAACGGCACCTGGGTGGATTCGGGTACGATGAGCGCAGACACCAAGGGAGGCAGAATGAAGGACGTCGAACGAATCGAAGAAATCGATCGCCGATTGAAAGAGTCCTACCCTCGGGCACACATCGTGCTGGTCTATGAGACCGACTTCCAGCTACTCGTGGCCGTGATCCTCTCGGCACAGACCACCGATATCACCGTGAACAAGGTGACCGGGGCACTCTTTAAGAAGTATCCGACGCCCGAGGCGATCGCAGGCGCCGACCTCGAGGAGTTCGAACGTGACATCAAACCGACCGGCTTCTATCACAACAAGGCGCGCAACGTGATGGGCGCCGCGTGGATGATCGTGGCTGAGTTCGGCGGTCGCGTGCCCGATACGATGGAAGACCTCATCAAGTTGCCCGGCGTGGCGCGCAAGACCGCGAACATCGTGCTCTACAACGCGTACGGCATCAGCGACGGCATCGCGGTGGACACGCACGTGAAGCGGCTGTCACAGCGGCTGGGGTTCTCGGCCAACAACGACCCGGAGAAGATCGAGCGCGACCTCATGAAGCTCTTCCCGCGTGAGGAGTGGGGCACACTCACCTACCGGCTCATCGACCACGGACGCGCGATCTGCGACGCCAAGCGTCCCATCTGCGGTGCGTGTGCGCTCGCCGAGCTGTGTCCGAGCGCCTTCAAGGTGAAGGGCTGGCGGGAAAACGCCTAGCCGAGGAGCCCGGCGGCCAGTACGGCGATCACGATGGACGGCAGCATGTTGCCTATCGGCAGCCGCTTGATGCCCGAGAGGTCGAGGCCGATGGCCAGGATGAGCGCGCCGCCGACCGCCCTGATGGCGGCGATGACAGCGAGCGTGAAATAGGGCTGCAACGCTCCCGCTCCGAGAACGATACCGCCCTGGATGACGATGATCGGCAGCACCGACAGACCGACACCGGCGCCGAGGGTGGTCGCAAGCGCCATCGCCGCGATGCCGTCGAGCAGCGCCTTGAGATAGAGCAACGATGGATCGCCGAGACCGTCCTGTACCGAGCCGAGTATCGTCATGGCGCCGACGCAGAAGAGCAAGCTCGCCGTGACGAAACCTTCGACGAGCGTGTGGCCCTTCTCTCCCGGCTCGGCGGCCTTGCCCGGCGCCAAAAACGGCATGCTCGACGCGATCTGCTGCAGTTTGTGACCGAAGCGCTCGAGCCAGTACTCTATGCGCAACCCTTCGCCGATCAGTGAGCCTATGACAAGCGAGCCGACGAGAACGAGCGCGGCGTAGTCGCCCAAGTGCGTCTTTCCCAGGTCTCCAAGCCCGCCGATGCTCATGCTGGCGCCGATGATGATGACGGCCATACCGATGGCCGAGAACGAGATTTGCCTGAAGCGTTCGCTGATAAGTCTGCCGAACAGCAAGCCGACAGCCGTTCCTGCGAGCACGGTCACGACGTTCATGGCGACACCGGAACCGGGCATGTCACTCCTCGTCGTCGAGCCAGATCTTCTTCAGTTCCTCTGTGATGCTGTTCCCGCCGGCAGGGATACCGACCGATCCCGCAGGGTAGCGGCGTGAACGCGTGCGCTTCATCGGGCGAGCCGCTGTAAACAGCGCCTCGCGCGGCCTGATCTCACAACCGGCCGGAGCGTGCATCCGCGTCCGCTCGGCCAGCGTACGATCGGAGGTCACCAGCACCACCTTGCCAGATGCGCCCTTCGCCAGCTCCACGATCATGTCGTCCGCGGTCCCACTTCGCGAGAAGCGTACCTCGATCGCGCTGTCGCGTGCCGTGGAACCCCCCGCGCCGCCCGCAGCATCGAAGACGACGACGATGCGACCCTCTCCGAACAGATCACGCCCACGAACACGCAGGCGGCCGAGAAGAGCCACACGCTGCTCTTCAAGTGAGAGCTCGCGTGTCGCGGGATCGGACTTCGTCACGTTGTAGCCATCTACCAGCACTAACATGCGGCCAATCGTACCGCTCCGGCTGCACGCCCGCCAGCACTCGCGTTGCCTCAGAAAGAATGTACTCGAAACCGATTCGATGCCTCACAAAAGAAGGTACTCGAACCGGCCCTTGCCGGATCGACCGGCGAAGGGTCAAAAGGATGCCGTTATCGATGGCTGAGAAGAAGGCGATCACGCGTGAGATGCG
>JAUSOQ010000060.1 GCA_030655755.1 Coriobacteriia bacterium | reverse complement strand
ATGCTTTTAGGTAATACCACATCTCGTGCAAGAACGCAAGCACAGGAAACGAGGGAGTGCAGGTCAGCGAACCAGAAGCGGGGAGATCATCTTCCCATCAGTGGCCCTTGGGGATGCGAGCCAGGAAACTCGCGCTAGATTACGTCGAAGCGTTGCCGCGAGTCGCCCGGGGATTGAAACAGTGATGATTGACCGCTTCCACTGTGTCGCCCGGGGATTGAAACGTCCGCATACAAGACACTCACGACGGCGTGGCAGGAGCAGCGGGCGAAAGGTTCATAGCGTTCGTTCCAGGCGTCGATGAAGCGCCGGATCGCGGCGATGAGGTCGGCGACGCTCGGGAAGGTGTCGCGACGGATGGCTTGTCGCGTGATGATCCCGAAGAACACCTTGGCGAGGTTCATCCAGCTGCCCGAGGTCGGGGTGAAGTGCAGGTGCACCCGCGAGTTCCTGGCCAGCCACTTCCTGACGTCGGCGTGCTTGTGGGTGGCGTAGTTGTCCACGACGACGTGGAGTCGTACGAACGCTCATGAACCGGACAGCCCTGCGGGGTTTGTCCGGTTCTGTGTTTCGGCCCCCCTGCCGCCGCCAGCTCTCCTGGCCTTCACTTCGGCATCGTCGGGCGTGCGCCCGGCTCAGACGATGCGCGAGATTCGCACCGGCGTGGTCTTGAGGCCGGGCATCTTCGAGTCCGGGTCGAGTGCGGCACCGCTGGTGAGGCGGTTGGCCGGGGCGTCGGCGAAGTGGAACGGCATGAACACCACGCCGGGTTCGAGCCCTGGAGTGATGCGCACGTTCGCGACGCACGCGCCACGCCTGCTGGCCACCTCGACCCGGTCCCCCTCGCACAGACACAGCGACTCGGCGTCCTTGGGCGAGATCTCAACGTAGCCGGCGGCGTTGAGTTCAGCGAGCCCGACACTGCGGCCCGTCATCGTGTTGGTGTGGAAGTTCCACAGGTGGCGTCCGGTCAAGAGGACCATTGGGAACTCCACATCGGGCAGCTCCGCTGGCGGCGTGTGGTCCGCCACGGCGAACGCAGCGCGACCGCGCGGGAAGCCGTCGACGTGGAGGATCGGAGTGCCGGGGTGCGAGGCGTCGGGACACGGCCACTGTAGTCCGCCCTCCGCCTCGAGGCGGCTGTAGGTGATGCCGCCGTACTGCGGTGTGACGGCGCCCATCTCGACCATGACGTCGCGGGGGCTGTCCTCGTCCCAACCGAGCCCCATCGCATTCGCGACGAGTGTGACGATCTCGAGGTCAGTCTTCGCCTCGCCCGGCGCGTCGACGACCTTTCGGCCGAGCTGCACCCGGCGGTCTGTGCTGGTGTAGGTGCCGTCCTTCTCGAGGAATGTCGCGGCTGGGAGCACGACGTCGGCAAGCTTGGCGGTCTCGGTGAGGAAGATGTCCTGGACCACGAAGAAGTCGAGGTTCTCGAGCGCTTCGATGACGTGCGCCTGGTCGGGGTCGGAGAGCACCGGGTTCTCGCCCATGACGTAGAGCGCCTTCAGCTCGCCGCGTGCGGCCGCATGGATCATCTCGACGAGCGTGAGCCCCGCCTCGGCGGGCAGCTCGCGCTCGCTCCCCCAGAAGTCGCAGAAGCGGTCGAGCGTGTCTCGGTCCGACACGCTCTGGTAGCCGGGGAGGCAGTCGGGAAGGCAGCCGAGGTCGCAGGCACCTTGCACGTTGCTCTGGCCGCGCAGCGGGTTGACTCCCGTGCCCGGACGTCCGATCTGTCCGGTGAGCATTGCAAGGTTGGCGAGTGTGCGCACCTGCGCCGTGCCGGTCGCGAACTGCGTGACGCCCATGCAGTAGACGATCGAGGCACGTTCCGCCGAGGCGTACGCGCGCGCGACCTCGCGGATCTTCACCACAGGGATGCCGGTGATGCGAGCCGCCTCGTCGAGATCGACGCGAAGCACGTGGTCGCGCAGTGCCTCGAAGCCCTCGGTACGCTCGGACACGAACGCTTCGTCGATGAGTCCCTCTTCGACGATAACGCGTGCCATGGCGTTGAACAGCGCGACGTTCGTGCCGGGCTGGATGCGCAGCCAGTCCTTAGCGTGATCGACGAGCTTGATGCGTCGAGGGTCGACCACGACGATTCGCGTGCCGCGGAGCGCCGCGCGCTTCAGCTCGATGCCCACGATCGGGTGCGCCTCGGTCGTGTTCGAGCCGATTACCAGGATCACGTCGGCCTGACCGAGGTCGGCTACCGAGTTCGTCATCGCTCCGCTTCCGAAGGAGGCGGCCAGACCGGCCACCGTGGAGCTGTGTCAAAGACGGGCGCAATGGTCGATGTTGTGTGTGCCGATGGCTGTCCGCAGCAGCTTCTGGAACAAGTAGTTCTCCTCGTTGGTGCACTTGGCGCTAGCCAGTCCACCGACCGCGCCCGGTCCGTGTTCGTCGCGGATGCGCGCGAGGTTGTCCGCCACCACGCGGACGGCCTCGTCCCAGGTGACCTCCACGAGCTTGCCGTCACGGCGCACGAGAGGAGCGGTGAGCCGATCCGGGCTGTGCGTGAAGCTCCAGCCGTAACGGCCCTTCGCGCAGAGGTTCCCGCCGTTGACGCCTCGACCGATTGGGGCTCCGGTGCTGATGATCCGACCGTCCTTGACGTGGTACTCGACCGTACAACCGACACCGCAGTAGCCGCAGATGGACTCCACGCGAGTGGTCTCCCATACGCGGCCTTGATACCGGCTGGGCTTGTCAGTGAGCGCGCCCACCGGGCACGTCGAAACGCACTGGCCGCAGAACTCGCATCCAGCAGCCTCGAGAGACAACGCGTACGGCGTGTTCGGAATGGCCTCGAATCCGCGATCGGTATAGCCGACGACATCACATCCCTGCACCTCGTGGCAGATGCGCACGCACCGGCCGCACAAGATGCACTTGCTGTAGTCACGTTCGATGAGATCGTTGTCGTCCTGACCTTCCCGTACGCGGTGCCGCTCGCCTGTGTAGGGCGACTCTTCGATGCCGAACTCGTACGCGATGTCCTGCAGCGCGCACGCGCCTGCCGAGTCGCACGACAGACAGCGGAGCTCGTGATCGGAGAGCAGCAGCTCGACGATGGAACGGCGCAGATCGGCGATCTCGGGGCTGTTGGTCGTCACCGACATGCCTTCGGCGACCCTGGTCGTACACGAAGTGGGAAAGCCGCGCACGCCTTCGATCTGCACGATGCACAGGCGGCATGCGCCGTAGGGCTCCAGCCGCGGGTCGTGGCACAGAGTCGGGATCTGGATGCCGTTCTCGCGGCAGACCTCGAGCACGGTCTGACCGGCCCGCGCCTCGAGCGGGAGACCGTCGATCGTGAGTGTGATGATCTGTGCCGGTGCCTGGGTCACTGCGGATCTCCTCGGCGTCAGGTATCCCTGCGACGGACGCGGACGGTGCCTTCCATGAGAATCGTGTCGACGGCCTCCCGCACGAACGCCGAGATGTCCGAGACCGACACGATCCCTACCGGTTTGCCGTTCTCGACGACCGGCAGGCGGCGCATTGCGAGCTCGCGCTGGAGGCGCATCGCTTGCATAATGTCCATATCGGGCTCGAGCGGCACGAACTCCTCATGCATGACGTCGCCAACCACAACGACTCTCGGATCCTGGCCGTCGGCGATCACGGAGTGCGTGATCTGACGGTCGGTAAGGATGCCCACGAGCTGGTCGTTCTCGACCACGAGCACCGAGCCGACTTGTTCGTCACGCATCTTGCGGGCCGCTTCGGTCACAGTGGCGTTGCGCGGCACCGATACCACCCGGACGGTCATGATGTCCTTGACCTTCATGGCAATGTCCCTTTCTCCCACAGCCTGGTAGTGTGCCCGAACGTGGCGTTCGTCGTCTCTAAACGCGCTTGATTGCGTTGAACGGGCAATGCTCCACGCACGCGCCGCACTTGATGCACCGTTCGGCGCTGATCGTGTGCGGCTGTTTGAGTTCGCCCCAGATCGCTCCCACGGGGCAGTGCTTCTTGCACACGGCGCAACCCTTGCAAAGTCCGGCATCTATCACGTAGTGCGAAAGCGCCGTGCACGCACCTGCGCGGCAGTACCTACTGCGGATATGCTCCTCATACTCCTCCCGGAAGTAATGGATGGTCGTGAGCATGGGATTCGGTGCCGTCTGACCCAGGCCGCACAGCGATGCGTTCTTGACGTCACGTGCAAGCTTCTCGAGCTTCTCGATATCGCCCTCTTGGCCTTCACCCTCGGTAATGCGCGTGACGATCTCGAGCATGCGCTTGGTCCCGATGCGGCACGGTATGCACTTCCCGCACGACTCCTCCTGCGTGAAGGTGAGGAAGTAGCGGGCGAAGTCCACCATGCAGGTCTCATGGTCGACGACGACCATACCGCCGGAGCCGACGATCGCACCGACTTCCGTAAGTGCTTCGTACTCGATGAGTGTGTCCAGGAGTTCGAAAGGCAGGCAGCCTCCCGACGGCCCGCCGATCTGCACGGCCTTGCAGTCGCGCCCCTCGGCGCAGCCTCCACCGATACCGTACACGAGATCGCGCACGGTCATACCCATGGGCACCTCGACCAGGCCGCTGTAGCGCACCTTGCCGGTGAGCGCGAAGACCTTCGTGCCCTTGCTGTCGCCGGTCCCGATGCTCGCGTACGCTTCGGCACCTTCAACGACGATCCAGGCGATGTTCGCGAGCGTCTCGACGTTGTTGATGCATGTGGGCTTGCCCCACAACCCGGATGTGGCCGGAAACGGAGGACGCACCTTGGGCATGCCACGCTTACCTTCGATCGAGGCTATGAGTGCGGTCTCTTCGCCGCATACGAACGCGCCCGCGCCTTCCCTGACCTTCACCTCAAAGCAGAAACCGCTGCCCAGGATATCCTCGCCCAGGAACCCCTTTTCCTCGGCTTGAGCGATGGCTATGCGGAGGCGTTTCACCGCAAGGGGGTATTCGGCGCGAACGTAGACGTAGCCCTCGTGCGCACCGATCGCATAAGCCGCGATCGCCATGCCCTCGAGCACGCTATGCGGATCGCTCTCGATGACGCTGCGGTCCATGAACGCTCCCGGATCGCCCTCGTCGGCGTTGCAGATGACGTACTTGACCTCACCCGACGCATCGCGCGTGAAGCGCCACTTCTGCCCGGTCAGGAAACCCGCGCCGCCACGCCCTCGCAGTCCCGACGCTTTGACCTGTTCGATGAGGCTGTCGGGATCCAGCGTCTCGAGCGCCTTGCGCAGGCCGTCGTACGCGCCCAGCGCGAGGGCGTCATCGATGTCTTCCGGATCCACGACGCCACACCGCCGCAACACGATGCGCCGCTGCGCCGCGTTGAAGGGCACATCCGCGTAGTGGACGATGGGCTCCGCGTCCTCGGCTGGACGGAAGAGGAACTCGCTCACGTATCCACCGTCGGCCACGAGGCGCTCGACGATGCGTGTGACGCGGTCGAGCGTGACCTTGGGGTAGAAGACGCCGTCCGGCGCCACGGTGACGATCGGGCCACTTCCGCACATGCCGTGACAGCCCGTGCGCACCACGCGCACCGAGTCGTTGGCGCCCGCCTGGGCGATCGCGGCCTCGAAAGCATCCGCGACCTCCAGCGAGCCGTTCATGGCACAGCCGGAACCAGTGCACACGCGGATGATCGTCGAGCCCTGGGTGGGAGCGTGCGGTGTCATGCCGGGTCGCCTTCGTTGGCGAGCGACGATGCCGCGCCGCGCTCGGCGGCCACTTCCTCACGGAGCGTGGCAGCGATGCGGCGGGCCTCGACGATGTCGAGCTGCCCATACGTCTGGCCATCCACGAGCATCACCGGCGCGAGGCCGCAACAGCCTACGCACGCCACCGACTCGAGCGTGAAGGCGAGGTCCTCGGTGGTCTCGCCGATCTTTATGCCGAGCTCCTCGACGACGGCGCGGGTGACCTCGGGCGCGCCTAGGACGTGACAAGCGGTGCCGTGGCAGACTCGGACGACCTTGTCGCCGCGCTGCCGAAGGTGGAACTGCGAATAGAATGTAGCCACGCCGTACACGCTCGAGAACGGTATGCAGCGCACCCCGGCAATCGCGCGGAGTGCTTCCTTGGGCAGGTAACCGTAGAGCTTCTGCGTCTCCTGAAGAACCGGTATGAGCCCGCCAGGGTCGTCGGCATATCGCTCAAGCACCGGCTCGATAGGGGTCAGGTCGACCTTCGAGGTGGTGTGCGCGTCGCCGCATGTGCACTGATCCGTCACTTCTGCCAGGTCCATCCGATCGAGGGTGTGTCAGTCCAGATACGAATTGCAGTAAAGGGTCTCATTCTTCAGGATTGCGATCGACTTTTCAATGGCGTCGGTGCCGAGAAGCGTCGCGCCGTCGGCGCGCACGACCGCCATCTGCAGTTCGTCGTTCGGATCCATGATCGCCGCGTCGAGACCGGCGTGGATAAGCAAGGTCAGGAATGCGGCGGCCAGCGGTGCCTTCACGTGCTCGGGGCAGCCGTTGTAGATGTTGGACAGACCGACGACCGTCTTGAGCGGCGGGTCATTGAGCTGCTTGAACATCGCGACTGCTTCGAGCGCTTCGCCTGCCTGGTGTTGCGCCACGCTGATAGGCAACAGAAGCGGGTCGAGATAGACGCGGTCGAGCGGCACGTCGAACTCGATCATCGCGCTCATGAGCTCGGTGGCAGCCATGAGGCGCTCGTTCGCGTCGCGGCTCACCCCGGCCTCGGTCATCGCAAGCCCGATGAACTCGGCATCGAACTCCTTAGCTAGCGGTAGAAACGTCTCCAGGCGGGCGCGCTCGGCAGATGTCGAATTGATGATCGGCTGCAGTTCGCACAACGCCAATCCCGCGCGCATCGCGTCCGGGTTCATCGTGTCCAGGCAAAGGCGCGTTCCCGGCGCCACCTCTTGTATGGTGCGCACGACCCACTCCATCATCTCGGGCCCGCCCTTGGTCGCGGGACCGAGGTTGACCTCGAGCACGTCCGCTCCGCCTTCGATCTGTCGGAGCGCCATGTCGCGAAGGGGGCCGGGGTCGTGTTCCTTCATCGCCGGGCCGATGGTCTTGCTCATCACATTGATCTTCTCGCCGATGACCAGCATCGTGATCCTCCTCGTCTATGAAGCGTCGGCTTCTTGCTCCAGCGCTTTGGCGATCCGCTCCAGCGCATTGGTGAAGACCTGGTCGGTTCCGTAGGGCGAACGGCCGCCGCGGTCCGCGCTCCTGACAGCCTCGCTCTCGGGTATCGTGCCGACAAGCGGTACCTCGCCCAGGGAATCGCGCAGGAACGCTTCGTCGGACACGTCGCGCACCTTGTTGCCCACCGCCACGACACGCACCACCCCGATGTCGGTGGCGAGTTCGCGTACCGCGCGTGCGGTCTGTACGCTGCGGGCGGTCGGCTCCACGACAACGACGAAGATGTCGACGTTCTCGGCAGTACCCCTCCCGAGGTGTTCGATGCCCGCTTCCATATCCAGAATAGCCACCTCGTCGCGCTCGATGAGCAGGTGGCTCATGAACGCCTTGAGGAACGTGCCTTCGGAGCACATGCAGCCCGACCCGCCGCGCTCGACGGTACCCATGCGTAAGAGTGTGACGCCGCCGACCTTCATCGCGCAGCGATCCACGACGTCGGAGACGTCCGGGTTGAGGCGGAACATCCCGCCGCGCCCCGGGCGTGCGCCCGTGCGCTCCTCGATAAGATCATCCATCTGCGATAGTGGTGTGCAGCCGACCGCCTGCTCCACCGTCGCGCCTAGCGCGACGGCGAGGTTGGCATCAGGATCGGCATCGATGGCGATAACGCGTTGGCCTTTCTCAGCATAGAGTCTCGCCAGCCCGGCGGCAAGCGTCGTCTTGCCAACACCTCCCTTGCCCGAAATCGCGATCTTCACGATGGCACCTCCCAAAGCCCCGCAGCGTCGAGCACACGCGGGACCAGATGCTCAGCACCGACGGCCATGATGTGCACGCCGTCGCAACTGTCCCGGACGTCGTTGATGAAGCGCACGGCGATCTCGATGCCGACGGCCACCGGGTCTTGGGCGGACGCGAGTTCAGCAATGATCGCGTCGGGAACGGTGATACCCGGAATGTTCTTGTTCATGAAGCGGGCCATACCGGCCGAGCGTAGTACCACGATTCCCGCAAGCACCTTGGCGTCGAATGAGCGAGCGGTCTCCATGAAACCCAGGAACGACTCGGAGTCGTAGACCGCCTGGGTCTGGAAGTAGTTCGCGCCTGCGCGCACCTTCTTCTCGAACTTCGCCAACTGCGGTTCGATCGGATGCGCGTCGGGTGTGACTACGGCGCCGACAAAGAACTCCGGCGTGCCGGAAAGGTCATTGCCGGCCATGTCCGTGCCGTTGTTCAGCGCGCCCACCACTTCGAGCAACTGCACCGACTCCAAGTCGAACACGGCTTTCGCCTGCGGGTGATCGCCCATGATGACATGGTCGCCCGTGAGCGCGAGCACGTTCGTGATGCCAAAAGACGCAGCGCCGAGGAGATCCGACTGGATACTCAGACGGTTGCGGTCCCTGCATGTGACCTGCAACACCGGCTCATGACCCTTCTGGGCGAGATGAACGCACGCGGCCAGCGTGCACAGGCGCATCACCGCCGCCTGGTTGTCGGTGACGTTGAGCGCGTCGACGTGACCGCGAAGCTTCTCGGCAGTGTCGAGCATCTGTGAGACATCCGTCCCCTTGGGAGGTCCGACTTCCGATGTGACCGCGAAGCGGCCGCTCTCGAGCGCTTCTCGCAGGCTCATCGTATGCCGTCCTCGTGCGCGTCCCAGGTCACCAGTCTGGTGCGCAGGGAATGGTCCTTGGGCTCGGCTATCTCCAAGAACTCCTCGCTCCGGCCGAACTTCTCGAGCCGCTGGAAAATGAGCACCCACGCGCAGTCACGGTCGCCGAGCTCGCATCGACCGTCGGACATGCCACCGCACGGGCCGTTCAGGATGCCTTTCGCACAGCGGGTGATCGGGCAGATGCCGGCGGTTCGACCGAGGACGCACTGTCCGCACGCCGAGCACTCCGCCTCCCAACTCGCCAGCCCCTGCGCCGCGCCGATGAACAACGTGTCGAGCGCCGGATAGACCGGCACGTCGACCGAGGAGGCGAGCAGCGCCACACCGGCGCCGCATGCCATGGAGAGGATTGCGTCGTAGCCTTCGCTGTCGAGCTGTTCGAGGAACTCCGGCTCGCACTGGCGCGTGAGCACGGTGCCGGAGAACTCGACAAAGGATGCCTTGCGGGATGTGGCGAGCCGCAGGAGCTCGGCCATCAAGTCGACCTCCTTCTCGCCGCCCGCAAGGGCGACGGCGGCACAGGTGTTGCACCCCACCAGCAGCACACGACGATGGCGCGTGACAAAGGCGCAGATCTCGTCGACCGGCTTCTGTCGCACGACGATCATCGCAGGTGCCAATCGAGGTCGTCGGCTTTATGCTCGACGAAGTCGAACGCGTTGGTCATGCCGATGCGCGACAGGAGCACCTCGATGTGCCCGGACCTCTGCCTCACGAGTTCGCGTGCGTGTAGGAATCGGCAGGTGCTCTCCACACATCCCGCGAAGACGACGCGAGTCGCACCGTTCTGTAGGGCTTCGAGTACCGTTCGCTCGCTCACGCGCAACAGACAGGTGACTGTGATTATTCGAGGAGGAGTACCGCCCAGGTTGGGCACGATTGGCGTCGAACTGCACGCGAACATCAGAGCGGTGTCCATCTCCGCCGCCCAGAGCTGTCTTTCCACGCGCCGCGACATCTCCTGCTCCGAATGGCCCTCGAGCACGATCGCCTGCGAGGGGCACTGTGATTGACACGCGCCGCACGCATTGCATGCCGCGGCATCGAAATACACGTAGCCGTCGGTACTGAGTATTGGTGCTCCATGTGGGCACACGCGAATGCATGTCAAACACAACGAGCACTTCTCTCGCGTCAGGCGTGCGCCGGTGGTGCAGGACAGGCAGCGCTGCGCCTCGCGCGCCGCCTCGTACTCGGTGTATCCCCCCTCGATCTCATCGAACGTCTTGACCGCGTCGAAGAACTCGAGGTGCTCCATCTGGATCCTCCGGCGGGTCTCGAGCTTGTTCGCCATCGTGTCGGGTACCTCACCGAGAGTATCGATCTCCTCATTGAGCAGCCGCAGCGGCTCGGTGTCGCACGTAATGTCACGGTACGCGGTTGCGGCCACCTGGTGGCCGGCGGCGATCGCGTCGATGATCTTGGTGGGCCCGGACACGACATCGCCGGCGGCATAGACGTTCCCGATCGAGGTCTTGAGCGTGAGAGGGTCGATCTGGGGTGCGCCGCGGGACGTGAGCGCGATGCCGAGATCACCCACATCGGCGGATTGCCCGATGGCGAAGATGATCGTGTCGGCCTCGAAACACTCCGCCACCGACTCGTCGAAAGAAGGCGCGAACCTCTTCTCGGCGTTGAAGACAGACGTGCAACGCACCGTATTGAGCGCGCAGGTCCCGGCCTCGTGCGATATCGACCGTGGACCCCAGGAGTAGTGGAGGGTGATGCCCTCAATATCGGCATCGTGGATCTCCTGAGGCGAGGCGGGTATCTCGTCGCTGCTCTCGAGGCAGACCACGTGCACGTCGGATGCGCCCTGACGGCGTGCGGTACGCGCTACGTCCATCGCGACGTTACCGCCGCCCACGACAACAACCCGGTTGCCGAGATCGACATCCTCGCCGCGCGAGCTGGCTTCGAGGAACGGCAGGGCCGTCAGCACCCGCGGCGAATCGACGCCGGGAATCGGCAGCGCGCGGCTGCCCTGCAGGCCAGCGGTGATGACCACCGCCCTGTGCGACGCCGCGAGCTCGTCAAGCATGACATCACGACCTACGCGGATACCCGTGTTGACCGCGATCCCTGCCGACAGGATGTAGTCGATGTCGCGGTCGAGCGCGTAGTCTGGCAGCCGGTAGTTCGGGATGCCGTAGCGCATCGTTCCGCCGAGAAGAGGCTTCTCCTCGTAGAGTGTGACCTGGAAACCCCGGTTCGCGAGGTCGTGAGCGGCGGTCAGGCCGGTTGGCCCGCTGCCCACGATCGCGATCTTCTCGGGGCGTAGCCGGGGATGCTCGGGGCGCGGGTACACGCCGAAGTCGGCTGCAGCGCGCTTGAGCTGCGCAATCGCAATCGGATCGTCCAACAGGCAGCGTCGGCAACCATCCTCGCATGGGTGCAGGCACACGCGCCCGCACACCGAAGGCAGCGGGCAGCGCTCCAAAACGATCTCAAGCGCGTCAGTGAAGCGCCCCTCACCGATGGCCGCGAGATAGCCCGGCACGTCGATGTGAACCGGACACCTCGCGCGGCAGGGCGCGTACAGCCGCTGCTGTTCGTCCCGGAGGCCGCTTCTATGCGCTACCTGCGTCTGTCGCATTCAGACCACCAGGCTGTCCATCACGATTTTCCTGTCATCCCGCGCGTGCCTTCATGAACGCGGGAATATCGGCGGCCTCATAGGGACCGACCACGACATTCCAACCATCCAATTCCTCGTCAAGCTCCCCCGAGATCTGTGCGACAGCACCGGGGATGATCACGTTGCGGTGCGATAGGACCTCGGCGACGCCGGAATCGCGCACGAACTTGGCGATGCGCTCGGGAACGAACTTGCCGGCTGCCCATGCGGTGAGCACCGACAGGCCCTCGGAATCGACCACACCCAGACGCGCCGAGATCTTGGACGCCTCGATCTCGGAGGAGACGATGAAGTACGTGAGTGAGAAGTTCGTTGTGATGAAGAACGGGGAGTCGGACCCGGGCGCGCCGATTTCGTAGACCTTGGACTCGGCCTGCATCGGGCGCTGCGGATCGGTGTAGATGTTCTGCCTGAGCACGAGCAATGGCAGCATGCGCCATGCTTCCGGCCCGGAGAGCACGATGATGCTGGCGTACTTCGCCACGCCGACCGCCGCAAAAACGGCTTCGAGCATCTCATCGCCTTTCGCGAGCTCACCGGGGAAAGCGATGACGGGGTAGCCGAGCGCGGCGAACTTGCCCTTGAGCGCCGCGCGGCGGGCAAAGACCTGGTCGCGCAGGGCCACGCCGGACGTGGCAGGAGAGCTGTCGATGATGAGGTCCTTGAGCCCGGCTGCTGCGGCCTTCTCGGTAAGCTCCGAAACCGCCGCAAGCCCGGCCGCGCGTATGACCAGCGGGCACGAGTGCTTCTGCGCGAGCGCGATCATCGCGTCTGCGTTGTCCGCAGTGGCGGCGCAGATGAGGGGATGCGCGGTGCCGACCGCGTCGAGTGCGGCCGTCATGTGCTCGGGATCTTCGCTCACGAGCACGAGCGGCAGGCCGGACGCCTCGCCCACTCGCGCGGCCGCAAGCGCGAAGCGCGCGGCGTCGGCAGTCGAGCGCACGGCAACGAAACCGCACGCGAGATGTTGCTGAACGCGCTCGAAGGCGGCGGCCTTGGCGGCGGCGGCCATCGCGTCGAGTTCGGCATCGCCTGCGCCGCTGTCGACACTCGCCCCGATCGCGCAGGGGTTGACGAAGGTCTTGTCGTGACGGAACAGGACGGTCTCCTCGCCGACCGTGAACGCGTTCTCGCCCATGCCGACAGTGACTCCCCGCATCGGCGGGGTAGCGGCCTCGCCCAAGACGGCCCTGGCCTCTTCTGAGACGTGCGGGCACTGCTCGAGTTCGGCACCGCCCTGGGCGAGCTTCATCGCGAAGGCGAGACATGTAGGAACGCCACAGTCTCCACAGTTGGTCTTGGGCATCTGTTTGAAGATATCCAGTCCGGTCAGAGCCATCTCGTACTCACTCCTCGGTAGCAGGTTTTGGGTCTAGAGCAGTGGATCCATGGCAAGCGCTGGATGCCCGGTGCTGGTGATGAACTCGAGCACGCCTTCTTCGGTCTCGGCGACCGTCTCGTCGGCCACCATCTCGAGAAAATCGGGCTTGCCCATCTCTTCGAGTCTGGGCGCGAGGAAGGAACGCATCGCTTCCTTGAGGTCCTTGGGCATCCACACGACGCGGGCGAAACCGCCCTCGGCGGAGAGGAACTTCTTGCTCGCGATGTACCCTCTCCCGATGCCCATGAACCCCGGTACCTGCACACCGCCGCCCACCGCACCGGCCAGCGTCGAGAACTTCATGCCCGACGGCGTCATGCCCTGGAACTCGCGGTTGACGATCATCACACCGTTACACATCGGCAGCAGCGCGATGACGGCCATGAAGCAACCGCAGCTCGTCATGGGATCGGTGAGCAGCGAGTAGCAGCTCATTCTCTCCACAGCCCCGCCGGACTTCTCAGAGATGAACTCGTTGACACCGGACCATTGGCCGGCCAGTTCGTCGACGACCAGGCCCTTGGCGATCGGCTGGTTGTGGCCGGTCGGGTTGAGTTCGTTGGATGCCTTGGCATCGAGCCAGTTATAGGCGCCACACAGGCCGATCCTCTCGGGGGTGACCACGCACACGTGCGTGGGCGCGAAGCTCTGACACAGCGTGCACGAGTAGAAGACGTCCACTGTCTCGTCGGTCAGCCCGGCCATTCGCTCGTCGCGCTTGGCGTAGGTCTTGCGCGCAGTCTCACGCATCTCGAGCACCTTGGCCTCGTCGGTGTAGATGGTGACCTGGACCTTGTCGATGATCGCCTCGAACTCATCGAGGAGCTTGGCGTGCAGAATCTCGCCGATGTGCTCCAGCTTGAAGCCCTTGCTCCTGGCTGCCTTGCTGACGCGAAGCCACAAGAGGTCACGCTGACCCATGTGGAGGACTCCTTCGGCGAAGCAGACAAGATGGTGGAGCTGCCTCTCGATGACCGGCTCGAAGTCGGACTGCATCTTGCGTCCGGATACGTCCACCACGATACCGAGGGGCACGAGCGCACCGGGTTCGAGTTCCTCGAGCTCGGGACCGACCACTTCGATCTTGCCTTCAGTGACCTCCGAGGCGTCCAGCGTGCGGACGAACTCGAACGCAGCAGTCTTCTGTCCGCCGGCCTCGGCATACATGTCCTCTTTGCGTACGCGTTCGCCCTCGAACGCCGGCCCGTAGGAGACCGGGATCGGTATGTCGAGGACCTTGATCTTTAGACCGCGCACCTCGATGGCCCGCTGCACGAGCTCGTCACAGCTGATGTTGCTGACCACGTGCTCGTAGGTGCACACGCCGGTGGGCAGGATCTGCGGGATGCCGCTCGTGGCGATGGTCGGGAAACCGTAGGAGATGGCGCCGGCGGCGGTGGCGTACCACTCGTCGGTGACCTCGCCCAGCGCGAGCACGAACGCGAAGATGCGGCTCTTGTTGTAGGCGAGGATGCGCTCGTAGTCGCCGGGCCGGACGCCGCCGAACGCCATCGCGGCGCGCGTGGCGAACCCGATCGAGTAGATCTGGCTGTAGACCTCGCGGCCAAAGGGGACGAGGCGCGTGTCCCAGCCCAACTGGATGCCCTCCGCATCGAGCTGCTCGCCGAAGGCGACGCCGTTATCGTGACCCGCCATGAAGACGTAGAGCATCTTCTCCTGCATCTCGCGGGCGAGGCGCACGGCGGTCTCGTTGTCGGGCGCGGCTCCCACAACCGCAGCGAATCCCGGCGCGGAGCCGTCCACGAATTCGACGCCCCTCGCGCGCATGATGACGTCGTCGGCCGCGCCGAGCCACAGGTCGGTGACGGGCGGCGGGTCGTTGTCGAGGTAGTTCAGCGCCTCGTGGCACTCCTCGGCGAGCAGCGTGGCGATGCCCGCGTCGAGCGTCGTGCCGAGGTAGGGGAGCCACAGCTTCTCGCTCGGGACCTCGGGCAGAAGGTCGCTCGCATAGGCGAGGACCGCGTCCATGTCTGAGAGCTTCTCGACCTTCTCGCCGGTCAAGCCGTAGATGACCGGAAGGTAGTAGCCGGTGTTAGGCAGTTCGATTGCGGCATCGGCGCCAAAGCTCTCCTTGGCGCGGGCAAGCTTGGCCTCGGTCTTGGCGAACACACTGTGTGCACCGCGAATCGCCGCGGAAGCGATGATTTTAGACACTACAGCTCCCTCCTCATATCCATGTCGAAGAGCACGCGCTCTTGCGGGACGTCGATCTTCAGCGCCTTGCGAGCGTTGTCGATCAGATCCAGTGCCGCGACGACCGCGTCCTGGGGTTCCTTGATGAAGCGCAGGCTGCCCCCATACCGCTCGGTCCAGCCCGAGATCATGTACTCCTCGACGATGGGAGAGTTCGCGACCGGTGAGCCCACGCCGCTGAAGATGACGTGCGCTCCGCTCCCCACCACGTACGTCGCGATATCGAGCGCCTTCTCCGAGAACCACTCGGGGCTGAGCGCCACCGCCGGTAGTCCCGCGATGTCGTCGCCGAGGCCTCCGGTGGCGACGACATCGGCGAGGATGGTGAGGATACGCGAATTGTCCACGCATGAGCCCACGTGCAGTACCGGCGGGATGCCGACCGTCTCGCAGACCTCGCGCAGCGTTTCGCCCGCGTACTCCATGGTCTCGGGAGTGAGCAGGCCGTGCTTGCCGCTAGTGATGGCAGCGCAACCTGTCGCCACAACGAGCACGTTGTTGGCGATGAGTTCGCGCACGATGTTGACAACGGCGAAGTCCTGCACCGAGCGCGCATTGCTGCAGCCCACCACGGCCGCGACGCCGCGGATCCGGCCGTTGACGATGTTCTCGTTCAGGGGGTTCAGCGACGCTCGCATCTTCCCGCCGAGCATGTAGCGGATGTACTCGTGACTAAAGCCCGCGATGAGTGGCTCGGAGACGTTCGGGATGTGGACGTCCTTGCGGTTTGGAAAGTTCTCGATAGCGCGGCGCACGATCTCGCGCGCAGCCTCTCGTGGTCGATGTTCATCGACCACGATATGCAGGCTGTTCCCGATCACCGCTTTGGGCGAGGTGGTCACGAACATGGTGTGGAAGTGCGAGGACACGTCGTCGAGCCCCTGGAAGATGCACTGCACGTCGACGACCATCGCTTCCACGGCGCCGGTGAGCACCGCGAGCTCCTGGTGGAGCATGTTGCCCGCCGGGGCTATGCCTTGGCGCATGAGTGATTCGTTCGCGGTGCAGCAGAGGCCCACGACGTTGATGCCGTCAGCGCCGAGCGACTTGGCGAGTTCCGTCATCACGGGTTCGCGCGTCGCATCGATGATCATCGATGCGAGAAGCGGTTCGTGTCCGTGTACCACCACATTGACCTTGGACTCGCTGAGCACCCCTAGATTCGCCGAGGAACGGATCGCCTTCGGCGTCCCGTAGAGGATGTCCTGCAGGTCCGTGGCGAGCATCGAGCCGCCCCATCCGTCCGAGAGAGCGCACTTGATAGCGCCGTCGAGTAACGAATGGTAGTTCTGGTCGGTACCTACGTGCGTACGGTGCATGGACTCGACGATCTCGCGGTCGACGCCGCGCGGCATGACGCCGCAGCTGCGCCAGAGCTCCTGACGCTTCTTTGGCGCGCGAGCGACGTAGGCGAGTTCTCCGGCCTGCTGTCCGAACTGCGCCAGCGCTGCATCGGCGACTTCGCCGACCAGCGTCATGACGTCCTTGCCGGTGGGATCGATGCCCAAGTAGCCCGCCACACGAACGAGCTTGATCTCATCGGCGATAGTGCCTTCCTCGATCTCGCCGACGGCGATCGCCTTGAGCGCAAGCGCTGCGTCCCGGCCGTGGTCGGAGTGAGCGGCGGCCCCGGCGGCCACCTGGCGCAGGAAGTTGCGGGCCGCGATCGTCTCGCGGGTGGCGCCGCACACGCCGCGTTCATACTTGCCGATCACGCGGCACGGGCCCATCGCGCACACCTTGCAGCAACCGCTCGTGGCTCCCGTGGAGCACGGTTTGATCTCCCGGACACGGGAGAACACGGTCTCGATCCCGCGCTCCTCGGCGATCTGGAGCATCTCGGCCGCTGTCGGGTCGATGCTCACCTCGGAGAAGTCGGTCACAGTCTTGTCGTCGCTCATGTCGTGGTCCTCGTTTCCGCCTGGCGCCTACTGCGAGAGCAGGCCGTCGATGGCTTTGCGGACGGTCGCGATCGCAGCCGGGTGGCGCATGATGAGCACATCGGCACCACCCAACGCGAGCGTGATAGCCGTGGTCGCCTCCCACAAGATGCCGCGCTTGTGGGCATCACCCCACGCGGGCTCCTCGTCCTGGGGCGCGCGTGCTTCCTTGGTGCGCCATGCTTCCTTGCCCAGGTTGCAGATCATGGGCATCTGGGTCATATCGTCATTTTGCACGAGCGCGGCGAGACGCAGGCGCTCCATGACTGTGTAGCCGTACTCGATGCCGTACCCGACCGAACCGGTCGACGGGTCGATGATGATGCGGTCGGCGTCGAGACCCATCTGTGTGATGAGGATGTTGAGTTGTTTGGCCATGTTCACGTCGATGGGCGTCTCGGCGATCACCACGTGCCCGTAGCCGAGCGCGGCGGCCGTGATGGCCTTGTAGTTGTCTTCGGTTGCGGGACCGAGAGCGAGTCGTACGCCCGAGAGCGCCTCCGCAACCTTCTTCAGAACCTCGCCGTCTTTGTCAGCGTTGCCACAGCCGTACACGACGACCGGTACGCTAACGGCATCCACGACGCTGCGCACTGTCGCGGCCGCGTCATCGGGCGAGGCGTTGGCACCGTTGGGGTCGGTCGAGGCGAGCTGCACGCAGACCATATCTGCACCGTACTGCTCGACGCAGGCTTTCGCCCACGCCGCAGGGTCGCCCATGACATCACCGAGTGCCTCGGTGAGAGCGGCGGGCCAGCCGGCTGGTGCCGCGTCGAAGACCTCCATCGCAATGACGGGACGGTGCGGCAACTCGCCGTCGAAGGCGCAGAAGGGCAGGGCGGCGGCTCCTCCGACTGTGACCGCCCCCTCGCCGTCACCTAGGACGACCTCGCGGATGCGCCCTTTGAGCTGTTCAACAGGATCTGCGTAAGGCATGGATCGTCCTCTTCCTACTCGTGTGCGGTCGCACGTTCGGCGGCCGTGACCGCGTTATCCATCAGCATCGCGATCGTCATCGGCCCTACGCCGCCGGGGACCGGCGTGATGGCGCCCGCGCGCTCGACGGCAGTATCGAATTCCACGTCACCCACGAGCCTGCCGTCCACGCGATTGATCCCCACGTCGATGACGATCGCCCCGGGCTTGATCGCCGAGCCTTTGATCATCTCCGGCTGGCCCACGCCCACCACGAGCACATCGGCGCGGCCGGTGTGGAAGTCGAGGTCCGCAGTTCGGCTGTGGCAGATCGTCACGGTGGCGTTCTTGGAGAGCAACAGCATGGACACCGGTTTACCCACGATATTGCTGCGGCCAACGACAACGACCTCTTTGCCCGTCAGATCGACGCCGGTCTCCTCGAGCAACACCATGACTCCATGCGGCGTGCAGGGCAAGAACGTTTGCTGGCCGACAAGCATCTTTCCCACGCTCAGCGGGTGGAAACCGTCGACGTCCTTGGCCGGATCGATGGCCTCGATCACGGCATCCTCGTCGATGTGCCCGGGCAGCGGGAGCTGCACGAGGACGCCGTGGATGTCGCTGCGGCAGTTGAGTTCGCCCACGAGCGCCAGTAGTTCCGCCTGAGTCGTCGTCTCGGGCAGGGTGTGCTTCGTGGAATAGATGCCGACCTCGTCGCACGCCTTTTCCTTTCCGCGCACGTATACCTCGGACGCCGGATCGTCGCCCACGATGACAACCGCGAGCCCGGGCGTGATGCCGCGCGCCTCGAGCGCCTGGACGCGTATTGCGACTTCCGCGCGCTTACGTGCGGCTATCGCTTTTCCGTCGATGATGGTTGCTGTCACGTCTGCCTCCTGGTCGGTGTCTGGGCAAAGCGCGCTGGCGCGCTTTGAAGCGTTGGGACGGCACGCGTGATCATGTCGCGCACGGCGACGAGAGCCGGCGAGCGTTCCGGAAGGCCGAACACGCTGCCTCCCTCGAGGTCCGCACGCGCAATCGCCTCATCCGTAGGTATCACGCCGAGGAGCTCCAGCCCGGTCGCCTTGGCCGCTTCGCGCAACACAGGATCGAGCGGCGTCTCGCTCCGGTCGATCACAAGATAGCGCGCGCCGATGCCGATCTTGAGCTCGCTGGCGAGCGCGTCGAGACGCTGTGCCGTCCGGATGCCGCGCACGCTCGGGTCGGACACGATAAGCAGGGCGCTCACGTCGCGTGTCGTGCGACGTGAGAGGTGTTCAAGACCCGCCTCGTTGTCCATCACGACGAAATCGTATCCGCGCGAGAGCGAGTCGATGCAGCCCCGGACCAGGTTGTTCGCGTAGCAGTAGCAGCCCGCGCCTTCCGGCCGGCCCATTGACAGCAGGTCGAATCCATTCGCCTCGACCACGTAGCGCTGGATGTTGTACTCGAGCCAGGCGTCCTTGGCGATGCCGGCCGGCATGCCACCCGGTCCAGCCTCGGCCGAGGCGAGCATCTGTTCCGTGATCTCGCCCACGGAGCGTTCGACCTGGACACCGAGCGCCTCGTGCAGTGTGGCGTTGGGATCGGCGTCGACCGCGAGCACCGCCCGGGCGCCGAGTTCTCCAAGAACACGCACGGCAAGTGCGGCTGTTGTTGTCTTGCCGGTTCCGCCCTTGCCCGCAAGCGCAAATGTGAAGGACATCTCACATCACCGCCTTGAGGGCACGGCGCTCGGCAAGCAGTTTCTCGGTGCGAGGGAACAGCGATTGATCGGTGTGCGGCAGAAACGTCGCCGAAACGTAGGTCTCCATGAACCCCGCGTTCACGGACAGGTCGATGTACGTGATCATCTCCGATACTCTCCTGGCCATCTGGAGCATACCCTTCGACGATGCGACGCATCTGGCGCCGAGAAGAGAACTGTTGCCGATGAACACGTACTTCTCGGGTGCGATCTCGGGCATCATGCCGAGAGTGGTCACACGCTCCAGATCCAGGTAGTGCCCGAAACCTCCAGCGATGATCACCTCGTGGATGGCGTCGAAGTCCACGTCCACGCATTCGGTCAGTATCGAGATGCCGGCGAAGATAGCCGCCTTCGCACGCATGAGGTTGTCGATGTCGACCTCGGTGAGCACGATGTCATCGCCCGTGCCGCTTTCCTCGGCAAAGACGAGCACGTACTCGGGACCGCGCGCTCCCTTGCGCAACCGCGGGGAGTCGGTCGCGGTCGCGAAGACACCATTGCGCTCGATCGCGCCCGCGAGAAAGAGTTCAGAGACCAGATCGATGAGCCCGCTGCCGCAGATGCCAAGCGGCTTGGCACCGCCGATCGTCAGTATCATTGGCTCGAGGGTACCCGGATCGAGCCGGACCTGCTCCACGGCGCCTTGGGCGGCGCGCATGCCGTGCAAGATGCCGCCACCTTCGAACGCCGGTCCCGCCGAACACGAGCACGCGACCAGCCACTCTTTGTTGCCGAGCACCATCTCGCCGTTGGTACCCACGTCCACGAATAGCGTGAGCTCATCACGCCACGGAATTCCGGACGCGAGCACGCCGGCGACGATGTCGCCTCCGAGCCAACTCGCCGGACACGGCAGGGCGATCACCTGAGTGGAAGGACCGCCGGGCAGCATGAGATCGGTTGCACACACGCACGGGAACTCGGTCGCCGCAGGGATGTACGGCGAGGTCCTGATGTTGGCCGGCGTCACGCCAAAGAGCAGGTGCGTCATGACCGTGTTGCCTGCGGCCACGTAGCACACGAGCTCCTCGAAAGCGACGCCCGCCTTCCCACATGCCGAGGTCACGAGCACGCTTATCGTGTGCGTGACGAGTTCGTGCAGCTCCCGCAGTCCCTCGGGTCTGGTTCCGTAGATGACCCGCGTGATGACGTCTTCGCCGCGCGACGTCTGCGCGTTGTACTCGGCTTCCCTGGCGACCACAGCCCCGGAGGTGAGATCGACGAGGGCGACTTCGACGGTCGTTGTGCCCACGTCCACCGCAACAGCGAACTGTCTCGCGGTTGTGTCGCCCGGTTCCAATCCAGCGATCCACAATCCCGTGTCGGCGAGCTCGGCCACCACGGCAGTCACGGTCCAGTCGCCCTTACGGGCCGCTGCCGGTAGTTGGCCGAGAACCGGCAGCGAAACGGTTACGCCCTCGAGCCCATGATCGCGCCGTATCGTCTGACACAACCGGGTCAGATCGCTCGCATTGTCGGACAAGCTGGGCGCGAACATGCGTACCAGCCGCTTGCCGACGGGTGGGGGGCTTCCGCTGTCAGCAACGCGGGCCGCACACTCTTCGGGCGCAAGGATCGGGTTAGGATGGCGACCGCCACCGCGAAGTGGTACTGCTCCGGCACGAGACTCCACAGGGATGCGCACAAATACGTCTTCCACGACTTCTGCAAGGCAACCCAGAACGTAGCCGGCTGCGGTCTGCGCATCCGAGAGCTTGGCGGACTGTCCGGCGCGAACGGTACCCCGCTCCACGACCATTCGGCACTTGCCGCACGTACCGTCGCCTCCGCACGAAGCGGTCACCAGGACGTCGGCCAGCATCGCCGCTCGCAGGAGACTCTCGCCGGTCTCCACCGATACGGATACATCGTCGGGTATAAAGGTCACCCTTGGCATCGAGGTCTCTCCGACGGTTGAGGCTGGCTACGTCTACTAGAACAAGCCGACTACGTTGCCGTCGGCGTCGATGTCGATCGCATCGCCAGCGGGTACCTTGGGCAATCCAGGCATGGTGCGCATGTCTCCGCAGAGCGGATACAGGAAGCCGGCGCCCACGCTCGCCCGAATGTCGCGGATGGGCAGACGCCAGCCGGTAGGACGTCCCTTCACGGTCGGATCGTGCGTCAGCGACAGGTGAGTCTTGGCCATACAGATTGGCAGGTTCGCATAACCCAGTCGCCCATACAACTCGATCTTTGCCTCGGCTGCCGGCAGGTAGTCCACGCCGTCCGCGCCGTAGATCCGTGTGGCGATCGCCGCAATCTTCTCCTTGATCGAGGCGTCGTCCGGATACAGAAAACGAAAGTCCTTGGGCATCTCGCATGCCTCCACCACGGCACGAGCGAGGTCCTCACCGCCAACGCCTCCCCCGGCGTGCAGCCGGTGCGAGACGGCGAAGTCGGCGCCTGCCGCCAGAGCATGCTCCTTGATGAAGTCGTGTTCGGCGTCGGTGTCGGTGGGAAAGTGGTTGACGACCGCCACGACCGGGATACCGAAACTCTTCATGTTCTCCACGTGCTTCTCGAGGTTGCCGATGCCTTCAGCCAGGCTCTCGAGGTCCTCGCACGTGAGCCGCTCGTCGAGGGGTTTTCCAGGTGTGACCTCGAACCTTCCCGAGTGGGCCTTCAGCGCGCGCACTGTTGCAACGATGACCGCGCAGTCCGGGCGCAGACCCGAGGCACGGCACTTGATGTTGAGGAATTTCTCGGCGCCCATGTCCGCGCCAAAGCCGGACTCGGTCACAACGTAGTCGGCGAGTGCCAGCGCGATACGGTCGGCGATGATGGAGTTGTTGCCCTGGGCGATGTTGGCGAACGGGCCAGCATGCACGAAGACCGCGCCGCCCTCAAGGTTCTGCATGAGGTTGGGCTTGATGGCGTCCCTCATGAGCACCGTCATCGCGCCAGCGCACTTGAGGTCTTGGGCGGTCACGGGATTGCCAGAACGGTTCATGCCGATCACGATTCGGCCAAGGCGAGCGCGCATGTCCTGCAGACTACTCGCCATGGCGAGCACCGCCATGACCTCGCTGGCCACGGCGATATCGAAACCGGTCTCACGCGGCGGGCCGTCCAACTTGCCGCCCAGGCCGACGACCACGTTGCGGAGCGCGCGGTCGTTAAGATCCACCACTCGCCGCCACGTGATCGAGTACGGGTCGATGTCGAGCTGGTTGCCATGGTGGAGGTGGTTGTCGATGTAGGCGGCGAGCAGGTTGTTCGCTATCGAGACCGCATGCACGTCACCGGTGAGATGCAGGTTGAAGTCCTCCATGGGGATGACCTGCGAGTATCCGCCACCAGCAGCTCCGCCCTTGATGCCAAAGACAGGTCCGAGCGAGGGCTGGCGAATGCACGTGATGACCTTCTTGCCGATGTGCTTGAGTGCCTGGCCCAGACCCACCGTGGTGACCGTCTTGCCCTCGCCGAGCGGCGTGGGGTTGATGGCGGTCACATCGACGTAGCGGCCCTGGGGGCGGTCCGCGAGCGCGTCGAGGACGTCGAGCGAGACCTTCGCCTTGTACTTCCCATACAACTCGAGATAGTCCTCGCAGATGCCGATCTCGGCGGCCACTTCGATGATTGGCCGCAAGGTTGCTTCCTGGGCGATCTCCAAGTCCGACTTCATCGACTCACGCTCCTCGTGTTCCCTCGTTCATTCGGTCAATCCGGAAGATACGTTATCCACCGTCCACAAGAGTGCCAGATGCCCCACTCGGGGTGCCCGAGCAGGTGGGGATGAATATGCTACTCGCTGGGTCTGGGGGAGCCGTCCGAAAGAGCCGTGAGCGCCTTGAAGCGCTCCTCGTCGATGCACTCTCTGGCGTGCTGACACCACAGCATGCAGGTCGGAGCCTGCTCCTTGACCACCATCAAGCCGCACGAAGGACAACGTCGGCGCTGTTCGTCGGAGAACATCTCGACCTCTCTGCCGCATGGAATACACTTGTAGATACCGGCGGTCAGAGACCTGCCATCGTTTCCGGGACATATGGAGGAGCCTGTCGCCATCTCATCAGCCTCCGAGCTACGCCTTCGGAATAAGCGTAAACCGGTTCGGTGGTCTAAGGCTATTCAACGGCACGAGCGCACGCCAGAAACCTCCCGTCACTGGCGGAGAAATTCCGGCAAGCGGTACACACCGCGCCGCAGGCGGCGAACCACCGGGGCGGGGCTACGAGCAAACGACGGGCCGCTCCATGTTCCGGTGGGATCCTTCTTTGTGGTCGGACACCGGTAGTACAATATAAATTTGGCCGCAAGCGAATCTCGAGATACGAAGGCAGGTTCGAATCCGTGTCGCTCGACCGCATCTCCATCCGTGGCGCCCGCGAGCACAACCTCAAAGGCTTCGACCTCGACATACCGCGCGACAAACTTGTCGTGATCACCGGGCTCTCGGGATCAGGGAAGTCGTCGCTGGCATTCGACACGATCTACGCTGAGGGGCAGCGCAGATACGTGGAGTCGCTTTCTGCGTACGCACGTCAGTTCCTCGGCCAGATGGACAAGCCCGATGTCGACCACATAGAGGGGTTGTCTCCGGCTGTCTCCATCGACCAGAAGACGACCTCGAAAAACCCGCGTTCCACGGTGGGCACGGTGACCGAGATCTACGACTACCTGCGCCTACTGTTCGCGCGCGTCGGGATCCCGCACTGCCCGATCTGCGGGCGCCGCATCGAGAAGCAGACACCTGACCAGATCGTCGATGCGATCCTGCATCTGCCCCAGGGCACGAAGTTCCAGGTGCTCGCACCGGTCGTGAAGGGCCGCAAAGGCGAGTACGGTAAGCTGCTGGCGGAGCTCAAGACCGAGGGTTTCACACGTGTTCGCGTTGATGGTGAGGTGCGCACGCTCGACGAGGAGATCGTGCTCGATAAGAAGTTCAAGCACGACATCGACGTGGTCGTGGACCGTCTGGCGATCAAAGAGGGCCTGCAGAGCCGTTTGGCCGAGAGTGTCGAGATGGCCCTCAAGCTCGCCGCGGGTACGGTCGTGATCGCGGTCGTGGACGGTGACGAGCACATCTTCTCTCAGGCGTTGGCCTGTCCCGAACACGGCTTCTCGATGGACGAGCTTGCTCCACGTGACTTCTCGTTCAACAGTCCGTACGGCGCGTGTCCCGACTGTCTTGGACTGGGCAGTCGGCTGGAGGCGGACCCCGATCTCATCGTGCCGGATGGGACGCTCACGCTGGCTGAGGGCGCGATCAAACCGTTCTCCGGCAACATGAACTACTACCCGCAGCTCGTCGAGGCCGCCGCCAAACACCTCGGCGCCGACATAGACACCCCGTGGGATGAGATGCCGAAGAAGGTGCGGGATGGGCTGCTCAACGGGCTTGGCGCCGAGCGGATCCGGCTGGACTACATCACACGCGATGGGCGTGAGACTTACTGGTACACCAAGTATGAAGGCGCGCTTGCGTCGATCATGCGCCGTTACGAGGAGTCGGAGTCCGAGAACGTGCGCGACAAGCTCGAGGAGTACATGGCCGTCATCCCGTGCAAGAGCTGCGGTGGCGCGCGCCTCAAGCCCGAGATCCTCGCGGTCATGTTCGGCGGCAAGAACGTCTCGCAGGTCACCGGTCTTTCCGCGAAGGACTCGCTCGCGTTCTTCGAGAGCGTCGAGCTCACCGATCGCGAGGAGCAGATCGCCCGGCGGGTCATCAAGGAGATCGTCGAGCGTCTGCGGTTCCTCGTCGACGTCGGGCTCGACTATCTGACGCTGGAGCGTGGGACCGCAACGCTTTCGGGAGGTGAGGCGCAGCGTATCCGTCTCGCGACCCAGATAGGGAGCGGCCTGATGGGCGTGCTCTACATCCTCGATGAGCCGTCGATCGGCCTGCATCAGCGAGACAACGCACGGTTGATCGCAACGATGGAGCGCCTGCGTGACCTCGGCAACACGGTCATCGTCGTGGAGCACGACGAGGAGACGATCCGTGCGGCCGATCATGTCATCGACATGGGACCCGGCGCCGGTGAGCACGGCGGCGAGATCGTCTGTCAGGGAGTACCCGCCGAGATAATGCAGTGTCCTGAGTCGCTCACCGGCGCTTACATGTCCGGCGCACGTTCGATCCCCGTCCCGGCGACGCGCCGTTCAGCCGAGAAAGGCTACCTGCGTGTGATCGGAGCCCGTGAGCACAACCTGAAGTCGATCGATGTCGATATCCCGCTCGGCAGCCTCGTCCTGGTGACGGGTGTGAGCGGCTCGGGCAAGTCCTCGCTCGTGGCCGACACCCTTGCTCCAGCGCTGTCCAACGCGATCTACCGGGCGCGTCAGCGCACGGGCAAATACGACCGGCTCGACGGCCTCGGCTACATCGACAAGGTCATCACCATCGACCAGAGTCCTATCGGCCGTACGCCGCGGTCCAACCCCGCGACCTACACCGGGCTGTGGGACGACGTTCGCTCGCTGTTCGCGTCCACGCCCGAGGCCAAGGCGCGCGGCTACGCGCCCGGCCGCTTCAGCTTCAACGTGCGTGGTGGCCGCTGCGAGGCATGCAAGGGTGACGGGCAGATCAAGATCGAGATGCACTTCCTGCCCGACGTCTACGTACCCTGCGAGGTCTGCAAGGGAAAGCGGTACAACCGGGAGACACTTCAGGTCACGTACAAAGGCAAGGCCGTCTCCGACGTGCTCGGCATGTCTGGAGAAGAGGCGCTGCACTTCTTCACCAACATCCCGCCCATCAAGCGCAAACTGCAGACGCTGTTCGATGTGGGGCTCGGCTACATCAAGCTCGGGCAGTCGGCGACCACGCTTTCGGGCGGCGAGGCCCAGCGCGTGAAGCTGGCGAGCGAACTGCAGAAGCGGTCGACGGGACGCACGTTCTACATCCTCGACGAACCGACCACCGGCCTGCACTTCGACGACGTGCGGCAGCTGCTCGATGTGCTGCAGCGTCTCGTGGACGCCGGCAACACCGTACTGGTCATCGAACACAACCTCGACGTCATCAAGAGCGCCGACCACATCATCGACCTTGGACCCGAGGGCGGCGACCGCGGGGGCGAGATCGTCGCAGCTGGCACTCCCGAGCAGATCGCGGCCAGTAAAGCGTCGCACACAGGTCGATTCCTGAAGCCCGTACTTGAAGGTCGCGGCGCGAGCGTCGAACCGGAGCGGAATCAGGTCCCGTAGGGAGGTCTTGTGGCCACCGAAGAGCTGAAGAAGCAACTGGCACGGGTGCCCGACGGGCCCGGTGTCTACCTGTGGAAGGCGGACGGCGACGAAGTGCTCTACGTCGGCAAGGCAAAGTCGCTTCGCAAGCGGATGCGTCAGTATGTCTCAGGTCACGACGAGCGCGAGAAGATCCCGCTGATGATGGAGCAGGTGACGTCGTTCGACTACATCGTCACCGACACCGAGGTCGAGTCACTCATCCTCGAAGCGAACCTCATCAAGCAACTGCATCCGCCCTACAACATCGACTACCGCGACGACAAGAGCTACCCCTACATCGCGATCACTACGGGTGACCCATTCCCTGCCATCAAGTACACGCGCGAGCGCAAACGGCGCGACACGCGCTATTTCGGCCCGTACACTGACTCCCGTGCGGCGCGCGAGACCATAGAGGTGGCGCGGCGAGTGCATCCGATCTGCCGGGCAACGTGTGCCGAGTGGAAGCGTCTCACCAGGGACGGCGGCAAGCCCACCGGGAAGGCCTGCTTCGACTTCCATGTCGGCAAGGGGCCCGGTCCCTGTGTCGGTGCGGTGACGCGCGAGGAGTATGCCGTGCAAGCCGAGAAGGTGGTGGCCTTCCTCGAGGGACGTCAGACGGAGGTGGCGCGCGACCTCGAACACGCTATGCGCGAGGCTGCCGCCGACCTGGACTACGAGCGCGCCGCGCGCTTCCGCAACTCTCTTGAAGCCGTGCGCACGGTGCTCGAGAAGCAGAAGGTCGTCTCGGACAGACCGCTGGAGATGGATGTCATCGGCATCGAGCGAGAGGAGACGATCGCCGGCGTGCACGTCTTCCTCGTGCGCGAGGGTCGCGTGCTGGTGGGCAATGAGTTCGTCCTCGACAAGGGGCTGGACATACCCGAAGCGGAGCTCATCGAGGGTTTTCTGTTGCGCTACTACGGCCAGGCGACGCATGTCCCCAAAGAGGTCCTCGTCCCGTGGCTGCCAGAGTCGCCCGGACTTGTCGAGGAGTGGCTCGGCGGGCTGCGCGGATCGAAGGTGCGGGTGCACGTCGCCCGGCGAGGCGAGAAGCGTGCGCTGTCCGAACTCGCGGCGGTCAATGCGCGGCACTCGCTCATGCGCTATCGCCACCGCACTCGCTACGACGAGGGGCGTATCAATCGGGCGCTTCTTGAGCTCGAGAGTGCACTGGCGCTGCCCAGGCCGCCGCTGCGTATCGAGAGTTACGACATCTCGACACTGCACGGGAGCCACTCTGTCGGGTCGATGGTGGTGTTCTCCGGCGGGCGTGCCGACCAGAAGGGATATCGCCGCTTCAAGGTGCGGATGGTGGCCGAGGAGGCCAATGACATCGCGATGATGCGCGAAGTCCTGCGCCGTCGTTTCGCACGGGAGATCGCGGGGGACACACGGTTCGCCACCATGCCCGATCTTGTGATCGTCGACGGCGGAAGGCCACAGCTGACCGCTGCGATCGCCGCGATGGCTGAGTTCGGGGTAAGCGTTCCGGTCGCAGCCTTGGCCAAACGCGAGGAGGAGCTGTACCTGCCCGATTGGGAAGAGCCGGTCGTGTTGCCGAGCGGATCGCCATCGCTCTATCTCGTCAAGCGCATCAGAGATGAGGCACACCGCTTCGCGATCGAGTACCACCGGGAGTTACGCGGCAAGGCCATGACAGCGTCTGTGCTCGATGATATCCCCGGCGTCGGACCCAAACGTCGAAAGGCGCTTCTCGGCCACTTCGGCTCAGTGCGCCGGCTGCGCGAGGCCACCGTCGAGCAGATCGCAGAGGCGCCCGGCGTGAGTGGAGTAGTGGCTGCGGATGTCTTTGCGGTGCTGCATCAGAAGTCTGAGGAGTCATAGGGGCTCGCGTCGGTCGCGCTTGCTATACTTGGGTATCCTGCGGCGAGGGCCGCTTGGTACGGACACTGGAGGAGGGCTCACGGTGAAGTTCATCCTGCGCATGCTCGTCTCGGCCGGTGCGTTGTTCGGCGTCGCATACCTGTCGGACCAGGCTTTGCTCCGGGTCGACAGTTTCTGGCCCGCCGCCGTCATCGCCGCAGTCGTGTTGGCGTTCGCCAACGCCATCATCAAACCAGTCGCGAAGATACTCACGCTGCCGATCACGATACTCACGCTCGGTCTCTTCGGCCTGGTCATCAACGCTGTCATCCTCTACCTTGTCGCCGCGTTGGTCGAGGGCGTGCACACGACCGGTCTTTGGCAGACGATCGTCGCAGCGCTGCTTATCGCGGTCGTCAGCGGTATCGGCGCCAAACTCATCGACCACGACCGCTAGGCGGTGGTACCGATGGAGAGAGTGGTCCGCGACGAAGACGTGGATGTCGCCGAACGAGATCTCGTCGTCATCACTGGGATGTCGGGCGCCGGACGCTCGGAGGCGATCCATACATTCGAGGATCTCGGCTACTTCTGCATCGACAATCTGCCCCCGGCGTTCATCACGCGGCTCGTAGAGCTTTCCGACCTGCCCGATAGCCGGATCCGTCGAGCCGCTGTGGTGTGCGACGTGCGGGGCCGGTCATTCTTCATGGAACTGGCTGCGGCGCTTGATGGGCTCGACCAGAGCGGTACGCCGCACCGGGTGCTGTATCTGGAGGCCGATGACAAGACGCTCGTCAAACGTTTCAAGGAGACGCGCCGTCGCCACCCGCTGGCCGAGGCGGGCTCGATCGCGGAAGGCATCAAGGCGGAACGCGAGACGCTGTGCTCGATCAGGGAGCGCGCAGACCACATCATCGACACAAGCGATCTGATGCCTCAGGAGTTGCGTGCGGTCATCCGCCAGTCGTTCGCTCCTCAGGGGTCGCACGACGCGCTCATGGTCACTGTGTCCTCCTTCGGCTTCAAGTACGGTGTGCCCACCGACTCGGACCTGGTCATGGATGTGCGATTCTTGACGAATCCCTTTTACGTGGCGCGTCTGCGCTCGAAGACGGGTCTGGATCGGCCGGTCAAGACGTTCGTGCTCGATCGTCCCGAGACCAAGGCCTTTCTTGAGAAGTGGCTCGACCTGCTCGATCTCTTGCTGCCGGACTACGTGACCGAGGGGAAGACCCACTTGCATATCGCTCTAGGGTGTACCGGGGGCATGCATCGCAGCGTCGTGTTGGCCGAGTACACTGCCGACCACCTGCGTTCTTGCGGCTATGCCGTGAACGTCGGGCATCGCGACATCGGCAGAGACAAGGGAGCGCGGTGAGCGCTCCAGCCAAACGAGCGGTGGCCATCGGCGGCGGCACCGGTCTGCCGCTTGTGTTGCGCTGCCTTTTGGACTCCGGCTATGACGTCACAGCCGTGGTGACCGTCGCTGACGACGGCGGATCTTCGGGAGCGCTACGGCGTCACCTCGGGATCTTGCCGCCTGGTGACATCCGCAACTGTCTCGTGGCGCTTGCGCCCCCCGACAGCGAACTAGCGCAGGTCTTCCAATACCGCTTCGAGGTGGGAGAGGGGCTTGCGGGCCACTCGCTCGGCAATCTGATCATCGCGGCGCTCGTTGACATAGAGGGCGGTTTTGCCGAGGCGATCCATGCGGCAGGTGAGCTTATCGGCGCCCGTGGCACGGTGTTGCCCTCGACGCTTGAGGACGTCGTCTTGGAAGCCGTAGATGCTTTCGGATCGCGCGTGACCGGTCAGGCTCGCGTTGCCCAGAGTCCGGGACCCATTCGTCGTGTCTGCATGTCACCGGAATCGCCTGCGGCCTACAGGCCTGCGCTCGAGGCTATCGCCTCGGCAGACGTTGTCATCATCGGTCCGGGCAGCCTGTTCACGAGCATCATCCCGAACCTGCTCGTCAGCGGGATCACGGAGGCGCTTCAGGAGACCTCCGCTACCGTCGTCTGTGTCTGCAACGTCGCCAATCAGCGTGGAGAGACCACGGGGATGACCGCTGCCCAGCATGTGGATGCCCTGATCGCCCACGGTTTGACCGATGCCATCGATGTGGTGTTGCTCCATGACTCCGATGCATCGCCCCTGCCCGAGGATGTGCCGTCCGTCGATGGTTCGGTGGCGACTTGTCAGCGTATCGAGGCGCGCGATATCCGCGTCGTCGCGCGCGATCTGGCTGATGGGGAGAATCCCATGCACCACGACGCCGCTCGTCTGTGCCGCACTCTTCGGGAGGTGCTGTAGTGTCGTTCACCGCCGAGGTCAAAGACGAGCTCTCGCGCGTCGAGACGCGGCGCCAGTGCTGCCCGCGTGCGGAGCTGTCGGCGCTCGTTCGGGTCGAGGGCACGTTGCACTTCACCGGCAACGAACGCTTTCGCCTTGAGATCGCCACAGAGACGGCCCCTGTGGCTCGTAAGGCCATCAAGCTTCTGCACGGCCTGTTCGACCTCAATACGGAACTCACGGTCCGGCGCTCCGTGCTGCATCGTTCGAACAACTACCTCATCACGGTCACGTCACAACCCAGACTCGCACCTGCGCTACTCGACCTCGGGATCGTGGATGAGCGTCTCATCCCCGTGTACAGCATCCCGTCGTGGCTCGTGAAGCGGGACTGCTGCGCCGTCGCCTACCTTCGCGGGACGTTCCTCGGCGGCGGGTTCGTCGCCGATCCGCACGGTGACTTTCATTTCGAACTGACCGCCGAGACCGAGGAGATGGCCGACGACCTCGTGGCGCTCATGGAACGCTTCGAGATGCCGGCTCGCATGACGCAGCGCCGCGGCACTTTTGCCGTCTATCTCAAGGGCGCCGAGGCGATTGTCACGTTCCTTGCACGCGTGGGCGCGCATCAGGCGCTTCTTCGTACAGAGGACGTACGCATCATCAAGAGCATGCGCAACGACGTCAACCGGCTTGTCAATGCCGAGACGGCGAACCTTGAGAAGAGTACCAAGGCGGCGATCGAGCAGATCGAGGCGATCCGGCTGCTTGCTGACACGCGCGGGCTCAAGAGCTTGCCCCCGGCCCTGCAAGAACTTGCCGGGCTGCGTTTGGAGAACCCTGACGCCAGTCTTCGGGAACTCGGTGAGCTTGCTGAGCCGCCGCTCAGCAAGTCTGCGGTCTACCACCGCATACGGCGCCTGGAGGAGCTCGCGGGGAAGGGCTGACTAGACCGTAGTGGTGAGGCCCGTTGCTGAGGTGCTATTGCGGCCGTGTTTCGGTACTATGCAGACAGGTCCCTCGGGACCTTCTGACATGTCTGAGGATCATCCGAGGAGGGGACTGCTTGTGACAAAGAGAGTCGCGATCAACGGGTTCGGCAGGATCGGCCGTCTTGTCTTCCGCGCGTGCGAGAACGATCCTGGTATCGATGTCGTCGCGGTCAACGATCTCACGGATGCAGCAACGCTTGCGCATCTGTTGAAGTACGATTCGGTGCACGGCAGGTTTGGTGAGCGAGTGGTGGCCGAGGCTGACGGCTTCAGTGTCGACGGTCGTTTCGTGAAGGTCCTGTCACAGCGTGACCCCGCCCAGTTGCCGTGGGGTGAGCTCGGTGTGGATATCGTTGTGGAGTCGACTGGCTTTTTCACCGACGCCACGAAGGCGAAGGCCCACATGGACGCCGGGGCCAAGAAAGTCATCATCTCCGCGCCAGCCAAGAACGAAGACATCACCATCGTGATGGGCGTCAATGACGGTGACTACGACCCCGCAGTGCACCACATCATCAGTAATGCATCCTGCACGACGAACTGCCTCGCGCCCTTCGCGAAGGTCCTGCGCGACAACTTCGGGATCAAGCACGGTTTCATGAACACGATCCACAGCTACACGAACGACCAGAGGATCCTCGATTTTCCGCACAAAGACCTGCGCAGGGCCCGCTCTGCAGCGGTATCGATCATCCCGACGTCGACCGGTGCCGCCAAGGCGATCGGCGTAGTGATGCCGGATATGAAGGGCAAGCTGGATGGCATGTCCATGCGTGTCCCCACGCCCGACGGCTCAGTTGTCGATCTTGTGGCTGAACTCGAGACTTCCGTCACGCGCGAGGACATCAACGCCGCGATGAAGACTGCCGCGGAAGGTCCGATGAAGGGCTTCCTTGAATATTGCGAGGACCCGATCGTTTCCATCGACGTCGTCGGCAATCCTGCAAGCTCCGTCTTCGACTCGCTGCAGACGATGGTCATGGGTGGTGAGGGCACGTTCGTGAAGTGCATCTCCTGGTATGACAACGAGTGGGGCTACAGCAACCGTGTGAAGGACCTGATCGACTTGATCGGGTAGCGGAGTTCGAAGGACGACGGCCGGGCGATGGATCGCTCGGCCGTCTTCGTGATTGAGGAAAGGCGTCGCCCATGTTCTCCAAACAGACGGTCAAAGACATCGATGTCCGCGACAAGCGTGTCTTGGTCCGCGTCGACTTCAACGTCCCGCTTAGCGAGGGCTCGGTCACCGATGACACGCGCGTCCGCGCAGCACTGCCGACATTGCGCTACCTGGTGGACCACGGTGCACGTGTCATTGTGGTCAGTCATCTGGGCAGGCCGAAGGGTGAGCGTGACCCGCAGTACAGCCTGCGGCCGGTGCGGCGCGTCTTGCAGCGCCTGGTCGGTCGCAACGTCGTCTTCGTCGATGACATCGTTGGTCCCGAGGCTCACGAGGCCGTTGACCGCATGGTCGACGGCGAGATACTCATGCTTGAGAACGTGCGATTCCATCCGGGCGAGAAGACGAACGATCCAGATTTCGCCAAGGCACTCGCGTCACTCGCGGACATCTATGTGAACGATGCGTTCGGCGCGGCTCACAGGACCCATGCATCGACGGTAGGTGTGGCGGGCTACCTGCCCGCCGTTGCAGGACTGCTGCTCTCGCGCGAGATCCAGACCCTGACCGGGATGTTGACGGCACCCGATCATCCTTTCGTCGCCATACTCGGCGGATCGAAGGTATCCGAGAAGATCGGTGTCATCGATCGGCTGCTGGAGTGTGTGGATACTCTGATCGTCGGCGGCGGCATGTGTTTCACACTACTTGTAGCCGAAGGCGTGGACATCGGGAAGTCACTAGTGGAGCCCGAGTGGGTTGAACCGGCTAAGGCGATGCTGCAGAAGGCACTGGAGCGTGATGTCGAACTACTCTTGCCTGTCGATTTCGTGGTGGCCGATGCGATCGTCGAGGATGCTGAGACGAGCATCGTAGGACGCGAAGAGATCGAACCGGACATGATGGGTCTGGATATCGGACCGACGACGAGTGAGCTTTTCAAGGGCGAGATCGCCAACGCGAAGACGGTCTTCTGGAACGGTCCGATGGGTGTGTTCGAGATGACGCCTTTCGAGGCGGGGACGCGCGAAATCGCTACCGCGGTAGCTCGCAACAACCGCGCGGTCACGATCGTCGGAGGCGGTGACTCCGTGGCCGCACTCAAGAAGTTCGGTCTAGAGGAGCGTGTCACGTTCGTCTCGACCGGCGGCGGTGCTTCGATGAAGCTGCTTGAGGGTGCGCCGCTTCCAGGTGTTGAGGCTCTGATGGACAAGGATAGCTGATCCGCCATTGGCGGGGGAGTGAAGGGGTTGATCGTATGGGCCGACGGATGCTCGTGGCGGGCAATTGGAAGATGTACACGACCTCGGGTGAGGGCGCGATCCTCGTACAAGATCTTGCGGACGAGTTGTCCGACCTCGATGGAGAGGTGGAAGTCGTCGTCGGTCCACCCTTCACCGGTCTGAAAGCCGTCTCGACCGTGATCGAACTGGATCACCTGGAGATAGGTCTCGCTGCCCAGGACTGCCACTGGGAGGCCGAAGGTGCGTTCACCGGGGCTATCGCCCCCCGTATGCTCCTCGACTTGCACGTGGACTACGTCATAGTCGGGCACTCCGAGCGCCGCGAGTACTTCGGCGAGACCGACGAGACCGTCAACAGGAAGGTCAAGGCCGTGTTCGAGGCGGGCATGGTGCCGATCATGTGTGTCGGCGAGACGCTTGTCACGCGTGAGGCGCTCGAGACCGATCCTTATGTGCGCGGCCAGGTCACCGCGGGTGCTGCCGGCCTCACGCCCGAGCAGGCGGAGCGTCTTGTCATCGCCTACGAGCCCATCTGGGCGATCGGCACGGGTCGTATGCCTACGCCGGAGTCGGCCAATGATGTGGCGCGTATGATCCGCGCGACGATCGGAGCGATGTATGGTCCGCCCGTCGCGGTCAAGATGCGGATCTTGTACGGTGGCTCGGTCAAGCCGGAGAACGCGAAGATGTTCTTCTCGGAGCCGGACGTCGACGGCGGTCTTGTCGGCGGTGCGGCTCTCAAAGCGGACTCGTTCGCCGGTATCGTGAGGGCGGCTCACTAGATGGCTGACGCTCCGGTCGCACTTGTCATCTTAGATGGCTTCGGGCTCGGTCCCGACGAACCCGGTAATGCGATACGTCTTGCGAGGACGCCCAACCTCGATCGCCTCTTCGCCGAGTACCCCTGGGCGCCGGTCAAAGCGTCGGGTCTGGCTGTCGGTCTGCCTGAGGGGCAGATGGGCAACTCGGAGGTCGGCCATCTCAATATCGGTGCCGGGCGCATCGTCTACCAGGAGCTGACGCGCATTTCCAAAGCGATCGAGGACGGCTCGCTTGTGGAGAACGAGGTGCTTCGCGCTGCGATGGACTCGGCGATCAGTGATGGTAAGGCCATCCACTTCATGGGTCTGCTCTCCAATGGCGGTGTGCACAGTCACCAGGATCATCTCTACGCACTGATACGGATGGCTGCCGAGAGGGGCGCCCGGCAGGTCTACGTGCACGCGTTTCTCGACGGCCGTGATGTGCCGCCTACCAGCGGTCTCGGTTTCCTCCAACAACTCGAGGCGGTACTGGCCGAGATCGGTGTCGGACGTGTCGCATCGGTCATGGGTCGCTACTACGCGATGGACAGGGACAACCGCTGGGAGCGTGTTCAGCGCGCGTGGCGCGCGATGGTCCTCGGTGAGGGTACTCGTGTCGAGAGTCCTACGGACGGTGTTCGGGCGTCTTATGAAGCGGGTGTCACTGACGAGTTCATCGAACCTCTCGTAACCGTTGTTGACAGCTCCCCGCTCGCGTCCGTTTCCGAGGACGACGTGGTCATCTTCTTCAACTTCCGTCCCGATAGGGCCCGTGAGATCACGAGAGCCTTCGTCGACCCCGCGTTCATTGGGTTCGAGCGGCCTGTTTCGCCACAGGTGCGCTTCGTGTGTCTGACCGAATACGACCCGACCATTCCAGTGTCTGTGGCCTTCCCCAAGGACCTTCCGCGCTGCGTGCTCGCGGACGTGCTTGCCGAAGCGGGACTGCGACAACTTCATATTGCCGAGACCGAGAAGTACGCGCACGTGACCTTCTTTCTGAATGGTGGCGCCGAGCCTCCCAAGCCAGGCGAGCAGAGGATCCTCGTCCCAAGCCCGAAAGTGCCGACCTATGACTTACAGCCTGAGATGAGCGAGCCTGAGGTCACGGAACGTCTCGTCGAAGCCATCGAGCGGGGAAGCGCGGACTTCTATGTCGTCAACTATGCCAACTGCGACATGGTGGGGCACACGGGTGTCCTGGAAGCGACGATCGTCGCTGTGGAAGCGGTGGATGACGGTGTTGGCCGCGTGGTCGAGGCGGTTTTGGCGAAGGGTGGAGCGGCACTCATCACGGCAGACCACGGCAATGCCGAGCGTATGCTCGAGCCGGATGGAGTCGGGGTCTTCACCGCTCACACCACCGATGACGTGCCGTTGATCGCGGTGGCGCCGGGAATATCTTGTGTCGTAGGCGGTGGGATCCTTGCCGACATTGCACCGAGTGTCTTGGACTTGCTCGGCATCGAGCAGCCAGCCGAGTGGACAGGACGTTCGCTCTTGCGACGGGACTGAAAGTGGACGGCGTCGAGCTTGAGTGGGAAGTGATGCCGCGCTATACTCGGACGGCTTAGATCCCATTGCGGGGAAGCCACACACAGGGAACACCCTGGATAGGAGAGGTACTTCGTGAACGCACTTGCATACGTTGCACTAGGAATCCACATAATATGCTCAATTGGGCTTATTATATTCGTTTTGTTGCATTCAGGTAAGGGCACAGGGTTGTCCTCCATGCTGGGCGGCGCTATGCCGACCAGCGGCAGTGGGACCGGCATCATCGAGAAGAACCTGGATCGCATCACGATCTCCTTTGCCGCAGGTTATGCCCTGTCAGCACTCATTCTTGTGGTGACATATCGCCCTGGTGCATAGCGTCGTAAGAATCGCATTCCAGAGACTGGAACGTCTGCCTCGGCAGACGTTTTCTGTTTTGTCGGACAGTACTTCGCATCTTCAGAAACTTGCCATTCCATACACAAAGGGACAAACTTTAATGTCAGGTACGTGTGCTCGGTAAATGGGGCCCCGCGGGCGCGGGTCCATGACGAGACCGCGGGGAGGGATGAACGCTCGGGAATGTTGGATTGCTCAACCAAGTGATACCTGCACAAGCAAGGCACCGATTCCGGAGGGAGGCTGAACATTGTCTAGACGAATTCGTTCGATCATGGCATTGACTCTTGCACTGGCGCTTCTCGTGTCCGTCATGGGACTGGGCGGCTGCAAGAGTACTGACGAGAGTACTGACGAGACTGACAGCACCAGCGTTGAGGGCGGTACGTTCAACTTCTACATCAGTGAGCCTGCGTTCATCGACCCCTACAACCTGCAGGAGTCCGAGGGCACGCAGGTCGGTCAGGCCGTATTCGACAGCCTGGTTGCGTTCGATCCGCTGACCAGCGAGGTCGTCCCTGCTGCGGCTGAGACATGGGAGCCCAACGAGGACGGAAGTGTGTGGACGTTCCATCTCGTCCCGGGCGCCACGTTCCACGACGGAAGCCCCGTCACTGCTGCTGACTTCAAGTACGCGTGGGAACGCATCTGTAATCCTGTAAATGAGTCAGAGGTCTCCTACCACCTTGCCGTGGTCAAGGGTTTTGACGAGATGCAGGACGGCACTGCGACCGAGCTGAGTGGCGTCAAGGCTATTGACGACGAGACGCTCGAGGTCACACTGCAGTACCCGTTCGCGGACTTCGCATACGTCGTTGGTCACCCGGCGCTTGCGCCCGTGCCCATGGCGCTCGTCGAGTCTGATGCGGCTGCATTCTCCGAGAAGCCGATCGGCAACGGCCCGTTCATGATGGCGGAGCCGTGGAACCACGACCAATACATCAAGGTGGTCAAGTACGCCGACTACTACGGTGATCTGCCGAAGATCGACGGCGTCGATTTCAAGATCTTCACCGACCAGGACACTGCGTACCTGGAGTTCCAGGCCGGCAACGTTGACTTCGTGCAGATCCCCACTGGTCAGATCCAGTCTACGATCGATGAGTACGGCGAGAGCCCTGACGGCTACACCGTCAATCCCGGCGAGCAAGTTTCGCTCGGCGGTGAACAGGCCATCTACTACCTGCTCATGAACAACATCGACCCTGTCCTCAAAGACGTGAAGGTCCGTCAGGCGCTATCTCTGGCCATCAACCGCCAGGCGATCTGTGACACCGTCTTCGAGGGCACGCGCGTACCTGCGTCGAGCATCGTTCCTCCGGGCATCGTCGGTCAGACCGATGGTGACTGGCAGTATGCCAAGTATGACGTCGAGGAAGCCAAGAAGGTCCTTGCCGATGCTGGCTATGCTGACGGCGTTGGTCTGCCCGTGATCAAGCTCGAGTACAACACCGGCTCCGGCCACGAGGATATCCTCCAGCTCGTGCAAAACGACCTCAAGGCTGTTGGCATCGAGTCCGAGCTGGTCGGCACCGAGTGGGCGCAGTATCTCGACAAGCTGACGGAGAAGACGTATCAGGTGGGTCGTCTCGGCTGGATCGCCGACTACCCGATCATGGACAACTTCCTGTATCCGCTCTTCCTGTCCACGAGCGCTGACAACTACTCGAACTTCAACGACGCGACCGTCGACACCAAGCTGTCTGAAGCCCGTCAGGCTGTTGACGAGGCTGATCGCTTGGCGATGTACCAGGACATCTCGAAGAGCGTTGGCGATCAGGCCTCGGTCATCCCGATGTTCTACTACCGTCATACCCGCGTCGCTTCTGACCGGGTCAACAACGGTATCTTCAGCCCGAACGGACTGTTCTACTTCGATGGGGTCACGCTGACCCAGTAGTAGATGTCCGAAGTGTTTGAGCCCAGAGGTGCCGGGGCGTCCTCCCGGACGTTCCGGCACCGGCTTTTCTCCTGAAGTCGTACAAGTGGTACCTCACCCGTAGAGAAGCAAGGTCCCTATGCTCAAGTACCTGATCCGACGTGTATTACAGATGATCCCGGTGTTTCTCGGGGTCACTATGTTATTGTTCGTGCTTCGTGCGCCGGGCGTTCTGCCCGGTGATCCTGTGCGGATGATCACCGGTGAGCGCGCGATCTCCGACACGCTCAGGGCACAGATCGTGGAGGAGTATGGTCTCGATCGTTCGCTGCCCGAGCAGTACGCCATCTATCTCGGCAATCTCATGAAGGGCGATCTGGGGCAGTCGTTTCAGAAGAGTCGTCCGGTGGTGGACATCCTTGCTGACAAGTTCCCCAATACCGTGAGGCTCGCTCTTGCTGCGATCGTCATCGAGATCATCATGGGTATCACTGCGGGCATCATCTCGGCGGTGAAGCAATACTCCCTTGCGGATGTGCTCACGACCCTTTCTACGTCGATCCTCGTCGCCATCCCTGTCTTCTGGCTCGGCATGATGTTGCAGCTGCTTTTCGGCATCTTGCTGAAGCGCTGGACAGGCGGCGCGTTCTATCTTCCCATCTCGGGGATGGAATCGTACCAATTCCCGGCATGGGCACACATGATACTTCCCGCCATCACACTGGCGTCGGTGTCGACCGCGTACGTCGCACGCATCATGCGCAGTCAGATGCTCGAGGCGCTGGGCCAGGACTACATCAGGACTGCCGAGGCCAAGGGTCTCAGCCGTCGTGCTGTGATCTGGCGGCACGCGATGAAGAACGCGATGATCCCGGTCGTGACGTTCATCGGCATCGACCTCGGTGTGATGATGGCTGGCGCGATCCTTACCGAGACGATCTTCAACTGGCCGGGTGTCGGCCTTGAGATATTCCATGCTATCGGTCAGCGTGATTGGCCGGTCCTCATGGGTGGCGTGATCTTCATCGTGTTCGCGGTCATGATCGTCAATCTCCTCGTCGATCTCAGCTATGCGGTGCTCGACCCGCGCATCAGATATGGAGGTGCAGCGGAATGAGCGACCGCGATGACCTGCATCACGACGCACACGACCCGCACTCACATGATAAGAGTCGCCTGGAACACGGTGACATCGAAGACGTCGCCGGCCATCCGGTGAAGGATCAGGCCCAACTACTGCCCGTTCCTCCCACGGATGAATTCGCCACAGGTGGCGGACGGACCCTGTGGGGCGATGCGTGGTATCGGCTTCGCAAGAACAAGCTTGCCATTGCCGGTCTTATCTGGGTCATCTTCATCATTGCGGTGACCCTCTCCGCAGACCTGTGGGTCAAGCCGATCTTCGGTGATCCACTGTCGATGGACACGACTGTCGGCGCAAATCTGCAGCCGCCGTCGGCCGATCATCTGATGGGCACCGACAAGCTCGGCCGGGACGTCTTTGCCCGTGTTGTCTATGGTGCCCGGATCTCACTCACCGTTGGTGTTATCGCGGTCGCGATCTCGGTCGCGATCGGTCTGATAATGGGTGCACTGTCCGGCTACTTCGGCGGCATTCTGGACACGTTGATAATGCGAGGGGCTGATGTCTTCTTAGCGTTCCCCTACGTGTTGTTCGCTATCGCATTGATCGCGGTGCTCGGGCCGAGCTATCGCAATGTGTTCATCGCTATCGGTATCCTCGGCTGGCCATCGATCGCACGCGTCTTCCGTAGCTCGATCCTCTCGGTGAAAGAGAACGAGTACATTGATGCCGCTCGCGCGATGGGAGCGGGACACATGCGCATGATATTCCGCCACATCATGCCCAACGCGGTCGCGCCGATCATCGTCTACGGCACGATGAGCATCGGCGGCGCGATCATCACCGAGGCGGCGCTGAGCTTCCTGGGTATGGGCGTCCAGCCGCCGACCCCCTCGTGGGGTCTTATGTTGTCCGACGCTCGGCCGCTGATGGTACGTGCTCCATGGCTGATGTTGTGGCCAGGCTTTGCGATTCTCACGACCGTGCTCGCGTTCGTCCTGATGGGTGATGGCCTGCGGGATGCGCTCGACGTGAAGATGAAGGACTAACGGTATGTCGACACTTCTCGAAGTGCGCAATCTCAAGACGCATTTTCACACACGCGATGGCGTCGTGAAGGCTGTTGACGGAGTCAACTTCAGTCTTGAGGCAGGACAGACGCTCGCAGTCGTCGGGGAGTCCGGGTCCGGCAAGTCGGTGACGGCTCTTTCGATCATGCGGCTCATTCCGGAGTCCACCGGCGTCATCGGTGCTGATAGCGACATCCTGTTCAAAGGGGAGAGCATCCTGAGCATGGATGATGTCAGTATGCGTTCGATCCGCGGCGACCGTATCGCGATGATCTTCCAAGACCCGATGACCTCACTGAACCCGGTGTACCGCGTGGGTCGTCAGGTCGGCGAGTCGCTTGTACTACACAAGGGACTCAAGAAGAAGGAGGCCGACGAGCGGGCCGTTGAGTTGTTGGACATGGTCGGTATCCCCCATGCGCGCGAGCGCGCCAGGGACTACCCGCACCAGTTCTCCGGCGGCATGCGCCAGCGGGCGATGATCGCCATGGCACTCGCGTGCGATCCCGACATCCTCATCGCTGATGAACCCACCACTGCTTTGGACGTGACGATCCAGGCACAGATCCTTGAGCTCATGATCGCGCTGCAGGAGCGGACTGGCACGGCGATCATCATGATCACCCATGACCTTGGCGTGGTGGCTGATATGGCCAACGACGTTATGGTCATGTACGCAGGCAAGCAGGTCGAGTACGGCACGGCGGAGGACGTATTCTATCGGCCGTTGCATCCGTACACGTGGGGTCTTTTGGAGAGTCTGCCAAGGCATGACGTGTCCGATAAGGGCGTTCTCGTGCCGATCACCGGCCAGCCCCCCAGCCTGATCAACGTCCCCGACGGGTGTGCATTCCATCCTCGCTGTCCGTATGCGAAGGAGATCTGTCACACTACGGTGCCGTCGCTCGAGTCCATCGAGGACGGACACAGCTCAGCGTGCCTGTTCTCGCAGGACCCGTCTTTCCGTCGCGACGAAGTCTCGCCGTCCGGGGAGGTGGCCTGAGATGCCGGAGCTGCTTCGTGTCAGCCACCTCAAGAAGTACTTCCCTGTCGAGCAGGGTCTGTTGACCTCCCGGCTGAGCCGTAGGGTCAAGGCGGTCGATGATGTCAGCTTCAGCGTGAACGAGGGAGAGACACTCGGGCTGGTGGGTGAGTCTGGTTGTGGCAAGTCCACTACCGGCCGGTGCATCATCCGGTTGCTGGAGCCCACGGACGGTACCGTGGAGTTCGCCGACCAAGACATCGCGAAGCTTCACGGCCGCAGCCTGAAGGCTTTTCGCCGTGATGTCCAGTTCATCTTCCAAGATCCGTACGCATCGCTGAATCCGCGCATGACCATCGGTGAGATCGTGTCGGAGCCGCTCGTCGTCCATGCCATCGGAACGAAGCTGCAGCGACGTCGCCAGGTCCAAGAACTGCTGGAGACCGTGGGGTTGAACCCCGAGCACACCAATCGCTACCCGCATGAGTTCTCGGGCGGACAGCGTCAGAGGATCGGTATCGCCCGGTCACTTGCGTTGCGCCCCAAGTTCATCGTCTGTGATGAGCCCGTCTCGGCGCTCGACGTGTCGATCCAGGCGCAGATCGTCAACCTGCTCTCCGACCTTCAGGATGAGTTCTGCCTCACGTACCTGTTCATCGCGCATGATCTCTCCGTTGTCCGACATATCTCGGACCGGGTGGCGGTCATGTATCTCGGCAAGATCATCGAGATCGGTGACTGGAGGAATCTTTACGACGCGCCTCACCACCCATACACGCAGTCTCTGCTGTCTGCGGTACCGGTTCCCGATCCGGTCAAGCAGAAGTCGCGTGCGCGGATCATTCTCGAGGGCGACGTGCCGAGCCCGATCGATCCGCCGACAGGGTGCAGATTCCATACCAGGTGTCCCATCGCGCAGTTCCCGATATGCGCCGAGCAGGAGCCCGAGTTGCGCGATGTCGCGCCAGGTCAGCAGGCCGCTTGTCACTTCGCGAAGGCGATGCCGATCCCGTTGGACACGATGCGCGGTACTGCCGTTGTGGGCTCATCTGTAACGGACTAGGCATCCGGCAGACGTATTGCTATACTCACGTTCGCTGTCCCTCGGGCAGTGCTGATCGTCGGAGTGGCGGAACGGCAGACGCGCTAGGTTGAGGGCCTAGTGTCCTTATAGGACGTGTGGGTTCAAATCCCATCTCCGACACCACAGACCTGATGGAGCGGTCCGCGAAGGCGGGCCGTTCTTGCTTTTCTCTTAGAGGATCTCCGGCGTGTAGCGAATCGCCATGAGCGCTATGTCGTCGGTGAACTGCGATCCCGAGAATGTCTCGGTCGCCGTGATGAGGGTAGCCACTATGTCTTCCGGTGTCTGGCCGGCCACAGCGTCCAAGATCCCATGGAAGCGCGACTCGCCGAAGAACTCTCTGTCTCGCCGGGTATCAAGAAGGCCATCACTGTAGAGTAGGATCGTCTGGCCTGGCTCGAGAGTGATACGTGACTCAGTGAACGCTATGTCGGAAAACAGGCCAAGCGGTACGTCGCGCTCGGCGATATGTCGTGTGAAGCCTACGGTACTGCACAGGTACGGATCCGGATGCCCGGCGCTTGCGAGCGCAAGCACACCGGTGGCGGTATCGAGTATCCCCAGCGTCACGGTAGCGAACCTTCCATCGGCGAACATATTACACAAGACGTCGTTTGCGTTTGCCAGAACCGCAGATGGGCCGCCCTCGTGGTACGCGAACGCGCGCAGTGTCGTGCGAACCATGGAGCTCGCCGTCGCTGCCTCGATGCCCTTTCCTGAGACATCGCCGACGAAGAACGCTATCCGTCCTGCATCAAGCTCAAGCGCATCATAGAAGTCGCCGCCGATCAGTGCGATCTCATCTGCCGAGCGATAGGCGTGCGCGATCTGGACTCCCGGGAGGGCTGTCGGTAGATTGAGCATCGCGCACTGGAGTGTTTCTGCGACACCACGTTGGGCCTCGTAGAGCCGTACGTTCTCAATCGCCAGAGCAAGTGCGCCGGCGAGGCGCGCAGCGAAATCGACAGCTTCAGGCGAGAAATGATCGTCGCTGTGGTGCCGGTGAAGCGTCAAGACGCCGATCGTGTCCCTGGACTGGCGCAGTGGGACACTCAGAAGACCATGGATGCCGTAGGCGCTGGCGAACGCCGGATCTACGAGGTCACTGTTTTGGGCATCTTCGATGAGGAGCGGTGCGTCGGCACTCGCTGCCGCTACGAGGTGTCTGCCGAAATCGTCGCCGAAACGTGCACCCGCAAGATCACTCGGGAGTCTGTATGTGTGCCGGATGACCCAGGAGCTGCCTTCTCGCATGGTGATCGATGCCGAGTCTGCTCCGATGGCCTGGGCTCCGTCGATGATCACACGACGCATGACCTCGTCGAGATCCAGTGTCGAGTTGATCTGAGCATATATGACGTTCATTGCGTCTGAGAACCGTTTGGTTCGGCGAAGCTGCCGTTCGGACTGCACGAGCATATCCGCGCTCTGTGCTAGTTGTCGGAAGAGGACGGCGTACGGCTCAGTGAGGGCATTGACTACGGTCGCTCGGTACAGCAGGAAGAAGGCGATGATGCGGAGGAAGTGTCCGAAAAGGTTCATCAGCGCGAATGGATCTCGGTAGAAGATGAACGCAACTTCAGAGACCACTGAGACGAGGATGGCAGCTGACACGAGTCTCAGTGTGTAGGGGTCGAACTGACTTCGGTGCAGGCGCAATCTTGCAAGGCCGCCCATCAGGGCGAGGATGATGACGATCTCGGCGACGATCTTGAAAGGGGTCAGGCCCTGGGGGCCCAGGCAGCTGGGGAACACTCCGATGACGATCGCGGCTATCAGCGCAACGGTGACGGCCGCCAACCAGATGAACCATGTACGCACACGCGGCCTACGGTGAACGAAACTCGGGGCAAGCAGGAACACTCCTGCTTGCAGCACGCGTCCGGCGATCCAGAACTGGGTGGAAGGGTCGTCACCTACACCGGGGAACAGCCCCATGCCTCGGTAGGTGAGCAGGTGAAGCACATCAAGACAGGCGATGAAGACGAACGAGATGCCGATGAGCAGGAGGTAGTTGTCCTCGATGTAGCGTCGGCTGTTCCACATCACCATGAACGCGCTTATCGCAACAGTCACGGCGAACATCTCGGCGATAGTGTGGAAGAGCGCATAGTTGTAGAGGCGTGCACTACAGAGCAGCGCCAGGATGCCTGCCACGACGACGATCGTCCTTGGCCTTATACGCGGAGGAACGATAGTGTTCATAGGCAGATTCTATCAGGAGCGAGTGACTCCTGGTTTCAGGCGAGGGCGCTTATCGAGCGGTTATACTAATCATCGTGTCTGCAGCGGAGGGGAGAGCTGTGCTGGAGTTCCAACTCATAGAGGTCGGTTCCGGAGGTCGCGCGTCGTGCGCACGTTGCGGTGCTTCCCCAGAGGCGGCCACCTACCTACCCACAGAGGAGGTCATCGACTGTATCCGGCGGGCTGTGCTCGAGTATCGACCACCCGGCCCGAATATCCGATTCGGCGGTGCCGATGCGTTCGGTCATCCTGAGCTACCTGTGCTCGTGAGTGCGGCCGTCCAAGAGGGCGTGGTGCGCATCGGTCTAGAGACAGACGGTAGTGCTCTGGCCGCTGGCGACAATGCTGCGGGAGCGCTGCACGCGGGCGTGCGCCACATACACGTCAGTCACGTTGATGCCGCCGGGGCGCTCGCCGGCATTGCAGCCTGGACGCAGGCGGTTCGTGCGGCTGGCGTCGACGCTGTGGCGACCGCCACCGTGCCTGTGTGTGTCCACAATGTCGCGGAACTCGCCAAAGCTGTCGCAGCGATGGCCGAGGCGGGCGTTGCCGGCATCACGGTGGACGCGCGTTCGGTATCGGTCTCTGCCGAGGTCACCGCCTACGTCGTCGCAGCGTGTGATACGGGAACGGTGAACAGCGTTTGGGTGGAGGTGCTGGGGCCGTCGGATATGCTTCCGGAGTCCCATTCACTGCACCGCGGAGAGACCGGTGATTCGCGGTGACGCATGATTCAGACAATCCACTGCGCACGGTGCTCGTTGGTCTCAACTCACCCGGCTACCAGTCTCTGGCTCTCGGCTATCTGCGCGCGTATGCGCAGGCGGACGCGCGACTTGCGGGACGCGTTGCGTTCCAGACGCTCGACCTGACGGTGGACGTCGACCCGTGGTGGGTCGCTTATCGGGCGCTCGACCTCGAGCCGGACGTCATCGGAGTGTCGGTCACCTGCTGGAATGCCCGTTCCGCGTTCGAGATCTGCCGCATCGTCAAGCAGGCGCGTCCACAGACGCTTGTCGTGATGGGTGGACCTGAGGTCGGTCCCATCGCTGAGCGTGTGCTTGAGCGTCATACTGAGGCCGATGTCGTCGTGCGTGGTGAAGGTGAGGAGACGTTCTCCGAGCTGCTGTATGCGATCACACGCGGGCGTCGGGTAGAGTATGTAGACGGAGTCTCTGCGCGAGCGGCGGACGGCTCTGTCGTCTCGGCACAGGAGCGTCCCCTCATCGCGAGCCTGGACAGCATCCCGTCGCCGTACTTGACAGGCGTGATGTCGCCGGTCGACGGGGGCGCCTACATCGAGTCATACCGTGGCTGCCCCCACCACTGCAGCTATTGTTTCGAGGGCAAGGGTTATGGCAGGATCCGACGTTTCTCAAACGAGCGGGTGGCCGAGGAGATCGATCTGCTCGCGACGACGAGTGGAGTGCATTCCTTCTCCTTCATCGACCCTGTTTTCAACCTGACTCCCGACCGTCTTGAATGGTTGGCAGGGCGACTGGCTCCGCATGCCGTGCGCGGTACGCGCCTTCATACGGTCGAGGTGGATATCGAGCGGGTAGATGACGCTCAGGCGGCACTCCTCGCATCTGCCGGCGTGGTATCGGTCGAGACCGGGCCGCAATCGATCGGGGCTGACGCGCTCGCTACGTGTCGAAGAGCGTTTAACCCGGAACGTTTCGTCGCGGGTGTCGAGGCGCTCAAGCGCGCGGGCATCTCTGTGGAGTGTGACCTCATCATCGGGTTGCCGGGGGACACCGTTAAGGACTTTTTCGCCGGCATCGAGTTCTGTCTGGACCTTGACCCCGGTATCGTGCAGACATCGACACTCCATGTCCTGCCGGGGACCGATCTCTACGAGCGGGCGGAGGAACTCGGCCTTCGTTACGACCCCGAGCCACCGCACGAGATCGTGTCCACACCGACCATCAGCTACAATGACCTGCGTCGTGCCGAGGTGCGTGCGGTCTTCCTGCAGCGGCAGTACCGGGCTCGTATATAGGAAGGGCTGCAGCGCATGGACGAGGTCTCCCGTAGGGCACAGGCGATTCGACCGTTCGTGGTCATGGACGTCGTTGCGCGTGCCAAACAACTCGCAAGCGAAGGCATCGACGTGGTTCGCCTGGAGATCGGAGACCCCGATTTCGCGACGCCTGAAGTCATCACGCGAGCCGCTGAGCAGGCGATGGAGGCTGGCGATACCGGTTACACACAGTCGGCGGGTCTGCCTGACCTGCGGGACGCCATCGCCTCGCATTATCGCGACGACTACAGCGTGGCTGTGGATCCAGAGGATATCGTCGTCACGCAGGGAACATCGCCAGCGATGCTGTTGCTTTTCGGGAGCTTGCTGGATCCGGGTGACGAAGTCATCATCTCCGACCCGTGTTATCCCGCGTACCCCAACTACATCAGCTTCCTTGGCGGCGTTCCGGTCCCGGTGCGCGTCCGTGCCGAGGAGGGCTTCCGCTTCCGCATAGAAGAAGTTCGCGCCGCTGTGACGGGGCGTACTCGCGCCATCATGATCAACTCTCCCGCCAATCCGATGGGAACGGTGTTCGGGCCTCAGGAACTCCAGGCTCTTGCTGATCTGGCCGAGGAGACCGGTGTCTATATCGCCAGCGACGAGATCTATCATGGCCTGCAATTCGAGGGGCGTTCGCACAGCATACTGGAGTACACTGACCGCGCTTTCGTATTGAACGGGTTCTCTAAGGCATACGCTATGACAGGCTGGCGTCTTGGCTATCTGATTGCGCCACGCGTGTTCGTGCGTCCCGTCGAAAAGATCCAGCAGAATTTTTTCCTGTGCGCGAACCACTTCGTCCAGGTCGCCGGAACGACAGCTTTGCTGCATGCGCAAAGCGACGTGGCACGCATGCGTTCGGTCTACGATGAGCGGCGGCGCTATCTCGTGCCGGCGCTGAGGGACATCGGCCTCACCATCGCTACCGAGCCGACTGGTGCTTTCTACGTCTTCGCTGACGCGATGAAGTGGGGGAGCGATTCCCTGGCGCTTGCGGAACGCATCCTGGACGAGGCTGCGGTAGCGGTTGCTCCAGGTGTTGATTTTGGACCTGGCGGTGAGGGTTTCTTGCGATTCAGCTATGCTGCATCGCTTGAGCGTCTGCACGAAGGTGTGAGACGTCTGAAGGAATGGTCGTCGCGGTTGTGACGTTGAGATGTATACTTCAGGCGGAAGGCTCGTGAGCCGATACACAGAGTGTTAGGTCACAGGATGATAGAATCCAGTAGCGGTACGCAACTTGCTACCTATGCAAGATGATGACAACGCGAACACACCAGGGGGCTCACGTGAACGAGGTCTGGGGCAAAGCGGACCTACACATCCACTCGAACCACAGTGACGGGTTGGCTCGGATTCCTGAGATCATGGAGTACGTGGCGAACGAGACCGATCTCGACATCATCGCGATCACCGATCACAACACCATCGACGGGGCGCTCTTTGCCCAGTCCCTTGCGGACATGTATGACTTCGAGGTCGTTGTGGGTGAGGAGATCTCGTCCAAGTCCGGTCACATCATCGGCCTCTTCCTCGAGGAAGCGATTCCAGCCGGTCTGTCGGCTGCCGAGACGGTCTCTCGTATCAATGAGCAGAACGGGATCGCGATCATCGCGCACCCGTTCGCGAACCGTGCATTCGGGCCGTTCGGCCTGGAGAGTGTCGGCAAGGCCATCTATGATGTCGCATTCCATGCGTTGGAGGTCTATAACTCATCGCCGTACCTCATATATGCGAATCGGTTGGCTGCCAAGGCTTTCGCAGGCGGTCAGGGCGTCGCTGCGACCGGTGGCTCTGATGCGCACGTGCTCAAGGCTGTAGGTAATGGCTATACGCTCTTTCATGGGCGCACGGCCGAGGAGCTTCGCGTGAGCATCGATAGGCTGGAGACTCGCGCAGAGGCGGGCCGGGGTGGACTTTCCGTCGCTCTGCGCTACGCGTTCCGCTATCCGCAGATCCGTCGTCTGCAGTCATGGAACTGGGAGCGCTGCAGGGTCAAGTAGCGCCTAGGGACTGTGCAGCACGGAGCGTACGCCTTCGGCAAGAACGTCGACCACGGTATCGTCGTCTGCCCAAGGAGCGAGCGTCACGACAGATACCGCTTCGTCCAGGCGCGCCATCCTGATCGCATGCTCCATGTCGATCGCTGTTGCGAGCGTGGGCAGAGGAACCATGCCTGGCGCCACGATGACGCGCATGCAACCGAGAGCGGCGAGGTGCCGCACCACCTCGGTCACGTCGGGCAACTGCCACTCGAGCCAGCCGATGCGTATGTGATGTTCATCAAGTCCACGTTCGGTCAGGTGCAGTCGCACGCGTTGTGCGAAGTAGTTCTCCTGCTCGCTCCAACCCGGATGCGAGGCCACCCATGACGGAGGCTGTCCTTCGCCAACGAGAACGACACCCACGACATCGGCCGAGACATTGCGCGTCACAAAGATGATGCGTTCGGCCAGCCGGCGTGCGAGGTGCGTTGACTGCCAGAGTGGGGGAGCAAAGCGGATGCTCACCCCCGCTGCACTTGGCCGGAGCTCCTCAAGTGCCTGTTTAGCGCGGCTGATGGGATAGGATTCGTCGCTGCCAAGCGGTACGACGACGATCCGGTCGATACCCGCCCTGTAAGCGTCCCACACCGTATGTGCAAGGGATGGCCGAGATGGACGCCATGCGGTGCTGGCCTGGTAGACACACTCGTTCCCTGACAGAGCATCGTCGAGCTTCTCGGCGATGGCATTTGCAGCAGCGTCTGCCGACAATACGCCGCCGATAGCACGGTAGCGCGCCTTCTCAGACAGGAAGATGAACGGAGCCGCCGTGGCTGGTACATCGAGTGCGCCACTATCGACGAGTAACCGTTGGTTGCAGGCGGTGGCACGGGCATCGTAGCGCTCAGGTCCGGCGGTCGAGAGCAGGATCACGGCAGTGCGCTCATTGCAGATATAGTCCGGTGAGCGTGCTGGCAACGGGGTCAGAGTCTCTGGCCGAGCGAGTAACGGCAGCGCAGCCGCTGTGATCCAGTAGCCACCGATCACTCCCGTGAACAGGAAGAACAAGGCGAGTGCCATCGACTCGGTCGTGCCGTATCGCTGGATGAGGGCGCCGAAGGCAGCGACAGACACGACGAGCCCTAACGCGGCGATCACTGCACCCACGATGTGCATGCGACTACGCACGACCATCGTGATGACGATGGTCGTTCCAAACACCAATGCCCCCATGAGCAGGCGGATCCACTCCGTCAGCACACCCGGCTCCTCCGACGCGGTTCTCTAAAGGGTAGCGCGAAGCGAAGAAACGGCCAAACAGACCTTTGACATAGATACCCCATGGGGTATAATGTAGCCACTGAACCCAAACGGTCATTCTCTGAGGAGGCAACTATGAGCGAGAGTATTCGTGATGTGAGTCAGGCAGAGTTTCAACATGAAGTGCTTGAGTCGGACGTGCCGGTGATCGTGGACTTCTGGGCGCCATGGTGCGGGCCGTGCCGGATGGTGGGTCCGGAACTCGAGAAACTATCGGGCAAGATCGGTGACGCCGCGAAGTTCGTCAAGATCAACGTGGATGAGAACCGTGACATCGCTATGCAGTACGGTGTCATGAGTATACCGACGATCGCGAAGTTCGAGAGTGGTACTCTAGTCGCACATGTTATTGGAGCACGAGGCGCGGATGCGTTGGGTAGGGAATTCGGATTGGTGTAGTCTGTGCCAACCTATGATTTGACATGCACAATGTGCGGGAACCGCTTGGCCGCGCGCGCGGACGTGGTGTATGAAGATCTGAGGGCCGCCTGACATAGGGCGGCCACTGCTCCATCCTTGAAGGTGACAAAGCCAAACAAGGAGGAAACAGTGACCATGAACAAGATGCAACTGCACGACGTTCTGCGCAAGGTGCTCGCCGACGACGAACCCGATGTCCTTCGTGAACTCATGAAGGTGTTCCTCGAAGCGCTCATGGGCGCCGAGGCAGACTCGATGTGCGGCGCT
>JAUSOQ010000054.1 GCA_030655755.1 Coriobacteriia bacterium | reverse complement strand
GCGTCGCCGATCTCATCGCTGCGATTCGACGGTTCATCAACGCCTGGAACGAGCGCTGTGAGCCTTTCAACTGGACGAAGGATGCGGATACGATCCTACGTAAGGCCAACCGTCAAGACGCGTCGGTTACGCGACACTAGGTTCATCAAGATGGAAAACCACTCTGTACTTGTCCATTGCCAGCTCCCTTCGTTTGGGTGGCGTCGGGACGGAGGATGTTCGCGCTTTCTGAAACACGATTCTGCCATGCCGCCCAACGTCTTGGCTCGTCTCCCCGGTTCATACGCGTAGAGCACATGCGCACCGAGCCGAGCTTGCTGTAGGGAACCTTGTAGAGCGCCAGACCCGGCCAGCGCATGCTCGACCAGAGTTGCGCGCGCAGATCCTCCTGGCGAATGGCCCTCACGTCTGTATACGGGATGCGATAGCGCAGTATCGGACCGTAACTGAGTACGAGCTGATCGGCGCCGAACTCGTAACGCATCGCCGGGAAGAAGACCGCTATGGCCGCGAACAACACGAAAAGTGGTACGTCGATCACCAGAAACATCACGCACACGAGGAGAGGCACCGCCTCCTCCTCGGGTTCGAGGTAGGCCATGACCGGCACGAGTACGAGCGTGGCGGCCACAAAGAGCGCCAATCCCAGGGCCCACACCCAACCCAACGAGCGCTTCGGTCGAAAGACGTCCATTCGCACACTCCCCGGGGCGCAGCCGATGCCTCTATCCTACCCGGCCTTGACCGCCTTGCCGATCTCACGGCCCCAGGCGTGGGCGGCCGCAAGGTCCTCAGCCGTGGGCCGGAACTTCTCGGCAAAAGGCTCGAGCGGCATCGTAAAGCCGATGGCGGTCATGCGCTCGGCCATCTGTTTGACCGCTCCCCCGCCCCAGCCGTAGCTGCCGAAGACCGCACCCCGTTTGCCGGCGGGCCTCAGGCCCTCGAGCCACGTGAGGTAGCCGCTCACCTTGTAGAGCATGCCGTGGTGCAGCGTCGGTGAACCCAGCACGAACGCGCGTGCCTCGAGCAGCTCGTGGGTCACCTGCGCGATCGCGGTGTTGGAGAGGTCGCACTCGTAGACTTCCACGCCTTCGGCGGCGATGCCGTCGGTGATCTGCTCGGCCAGCGCCTTGGTCGATCCCCACATCGTGCCGTAGGCCACGACGACCTTCTCGGCGGTGACGTTCTGTGTCCAGCGGCCGTACGCCTCCAGAACGCGGCCGAACTCCTCGCCGCGCCAGATGACGCCGTGCGACGGCGCCACCACATCGATCTCCCAGCCGGTGGCGACGACCTTCTCGATCGCCTTGGCGACTTGCTTGCCCAGCGGCATGAGGATATTGGCGTAGTAGACGCCCAGCTCTTCGAGCGCGAGGTCCATGCCCAGCTCGCCGGCGAAGCGTGCCGAGGACGCCATGTGCTGCCCAAAGGCGTCGTTGGGCATGAGCGTGCGCGACTCGGCGCAGTAGGAGAACATCGAGTCGGGCCAGTGCACCATGGGCATGGGCAAGAAGCGCAGTGTCTTGCCGCCCAGGTCGATGATGTCATCGGCGCCCACGGCTTCCACCACCAGGCCGTCGTGGTATTCAGCCACGCCTTTGACGCCGGAAGCCGAGGCCACCACGCGCGCGTTGGGGCACGCAGCCATGACTGCGGGAAGTCCGCCGTTGTGGTCGGGCTCGACGTGGTTGACGACGATGAGGTCGATATCAGCCGGGTCCATGACATCGGCGATGCGCGCGAGCAACTCGGGTGTGAACGGCGCC
>JAUSOQ010000053.1 GCA_030655755.1 Coriobacteriia bacterium | reverse complement strand
GGCGCCGTTCACACCCGAGTTGCTCGCGCGCATCGCCGATGTCATGGACCCGGCTGATATCGACCTCATCGTCGTCAACCACGTCGAGCCCGACCACAACGGCGGACTTCCCGCAGTCATGGCTGCGTGCCCCAACGCGCGGGTGGTCGCCTCGGGCTCCGGCGTGCGCGGTGTGGCCGAGTACCACGACGGTCTCGTGGTGGAAGCGGTAGGCGCCGACGACGTCATCGACCTCGGCGGCACAACGCTTCGCTTCCTGCCCATGCCGATGGTGCACTGGCCCGACTCGATGTTTTCCTACTGCGCCGAGTCGCGCACGCTGATGCCCAACGACGCCTTCGGGCAGCACATGGCGTCTTCGGAGCGTTTTGCCGATGAGGTGGGCCTCGACCTCGCGCTCACCGAGCTGGCCGTCTACTACGCCAACATCCTGATGCCGCTGGGCAAGCAAGTCGCCAAGGCGATCGAGAAGGTCGTTGCGACCGGCTGGGAGATCGACGTGGTGGCGCCGTCGCACGGCGTCATCTGGCGCGGCGAGGACTTCGCGCGCGTGCTGGAGGCGTACGGGCGCTGGACGCAGAATGTCACCGCCGAGAAAGTCGTGGTCGCCTACGCCACGATGTGGGGCTCCACCACGGCGCTGGCCGAGGCGATCACCGACGGCATCGCCGCCGAGGGCGTGCACGTGCTCGACTTCGACCTCTCCGAGACGCCGATCGCGCAAATCACCCACGAGCTGCTCGAGGCACGCGCGTTCGTGCTCGGCTCGCCCACGCTGCACAACGGCATACTCTACAAGGTGAGCGGCTACCTCACGTGGCTCGAAGGCCTGCACCCTGCCGGTAAGCTTGGCGCCGTCTTTGGCAGCTACGGCTGGGGCGGGGGAGCGGTCAAGCAGATGGCCGAGCGCATGACTGCGATCGGCTTCGAGATGCCGTTTGAACCTTTTGCCGAGAAGTTCCGGCCCACCGCCGACGACCTTGCGGCCGCGCACGCCTGGGGTCGCGAGATCGGCAAGGCGGTCAAGGGGTAGGGGCTGCTCGTGCGCCGCGGCAGAGAGGTGTAGGGTTCAGGAGGGAGATCCTGCAAGCGCAAGTGGGGGAGTCTGCCATTCGCGCCCATGGGGGTTGCGCAGACTGCGTATACTACCGGCCCAGAAGGGTTACCTGCTGTTACGCAGAAGCAGGACGGCACGTACTGCACTTATCCTGACAGTAGAATCATTGTTAGAAACAGCCGATGAATCTCCCATTTACGAATCGTTCCGCCTGACGTATAGTATGAGTAGGTTATGTACGTCAGGAGGTTAATCGTGAACACCAAACTCACCTTGCGGCTCGATGAGGACCTGATCCGCAGCGCCAAACGGCATTCGGCTAAGTCGGGCAAGTCTGTCTCCAGACTCGTGTCGGATTACTTCGCCGTCATCGATGCGCAGGATCGACCGATCGCAACCGAACTCACTCCCAGGGTCCGTTCACTCGTCGGCGCACTCTCGGGGTCGAAGCTCGATGAGCGCGACTACAGACGTCACCTTGAGAAGAAGCACTCGTGAGAGTCCTTTTCGACACCAACGTCGTGCTCGACGTGCTGCTCGCCCGCGAACCTCACGTCGAAGTCGCAGCGCAGTTGTTCTCACTCGCGGACAACGGTGTCATCGCCGGCATCCTCTCGGCCACCACTGTCACAACCATCCACTACATCGCGTCCAAGACGGTCGGTGCCGCCGCAGCTGCGCGCCATATAGAGCAGCTTCTCGCTATGTTCGACGTCGCCTGCGTCGACCGACCTGTTCTGCAGGCGGCACTCGCACTCGACTACCCGGACTTCGAAGACGCCGTACTCCACGAAGCCGCGAGAACGGCAGGCGCTGAGGCGATCGTGACCCGCAACGTGAAGGACTTCACCTCTGCGGATCTACCGGTCTTCGAGCCCCGGGAGCTTCTGGCTGCCGTTATCGCCTCGTCAGCAGAGTAGTCGGCGGCGTTTCTAACAGGCGCATCCAGCAGATGCGCACGAGGTAGACTGCACTGGAAGGTATTGGCGCACAGCTGATGCGCAAACACGTTCGACAGAGCGTTTCAATTCATCACTCTTCCAGACAATGGGGGTGCGGCATGAGAGTGAGCCGTCGTGAACGAACACGATCATGGCTGGCAGCTGCCTCCTTGCTGTTGCTCGTCAGTCTGACCGCATGCAGTGCTTCGGGCACTCAGCCCGACGCTACTGGGGCCGTAGCTGACTCACCCGTGGTCAAGGGCCCCTACACGCAGAGCACTCCAGTTCATGAGGGCTTCTCGGTCTACGAACTCGTGTCCGTCGAGATCGGTGGGTCAGAGTGGGTACGTCTGTCTGAGCGCATGTCGAGTGGAATGCACCAACAGACGCGGGCGCAGGACGGGTATCGATACGTCGACGCGACGATAGTCACGCGGAACATATCGGCCGACCCGAACGACGCAAACGCACCAGCGCCTCCCCACGGTCAGGCCTTCGTCATGTCCGACGGCCAGCGCTTCGATTCGATCGACTCCGGGGAGGGGCGTCAGTCGCCCGACTTGTCGGTCGCACGCCTCACATACGAATTTGAGCTCCCTCAGGATGCGGATGAGGCCGTACTCCACCTCCCGACAAGTGAGGAGGCCACGTGCGTGATCTCATTTCGCCTTTGGTAGTCGTGAAGCCGACCACGCCGTGTCGAACCCCGGCTTCGACCTGACAATCCTCGGCCTGAAAGCTACGCTCGATAGGGAATCACTTGACCTCGGATTGCAGGTCAAGCCGAAACACGTTAGCCAGCCACGCAAGTGCTGGATGTCAGTAGTCCGGAGTATGTTGGTCTGTGATGCGGCCGACCACGCGGAGCAAGCCGTCATGCGGCGCGCCCGCAGAACACGGGGGGAGCCAAGGTATGGAGATCGAGTGGTTGACGCCGATTCTCTCGGATCCGGCGAGGCTCAAACGTGAGGAATCCAAGCGCCACAAGCTGTGTCAAGAGACTTCGGTCCCCAAGCCGCTGGTTCCCGAGTATGTTGAGGCAGGCTGGGAGGTGGCCAGGGAGTTCAAGACACGTACGCGCCTGCGTCGACCATGGCCACACGAAGAACGGCTAGAGAATCAGGCGTGGTGTCTCTTCTATTTGCTGGGCTACCCAGAGATCAGTTCTGGTCGCTCGTTCAAGGTGCGAATCGAGCGTAAGGGTGCGAAGCCCCTCACGAAGCAGATTGACGTACTCGCGAAGGACGATGAGACCGTTCTGGTCGCTGAATGCAAATCCTCGTCGCAAGTGGGGCGCAGGAGTCTTCAGAAGGACATCGAGGAGTTCGCCAACCTAAAGGGCCCCATCTCGAAGGCAATCAATGAGCATTACGGCCAAGACCCCAAGCTCAAGATTATCTGGCTGTTCGTCACTCACAACATCGTCTGGTCGAACCCGGATAAGGAGCGTGCTGCTGGCGCGAACATCCACATCATCACAGAGAGGGAGCTGCGATACTATCTTCAGATTGCGGATCATCTCAGATCTGCAGCGCGGTATCAGTTCCTTGCGGAATTCCTCAAGAACAAACAAATCCCAGGGATGGAGAATGTCAGGGTACCCGCGGTTCGAGGAAGACTCGGTGGGCGGAACTTCTACTCATTTGTCTCCACGCCTCGCCAGATGCTCAAGATCGCTTTCGTGAACCATCGCTCCCTCAACGATCCCGACGGAGCGCCGTCATACCAACGGCTCGTCAGTCGGAGCCGCCTGAAGCAGATCTCACGCTTCCTGAAGGGCGGCGGGTACTTCCCCACAAACATACTCGTGAACTTCCCGGAGAAGTGCAGGTTCGAACGCATTGCGAAGGATGATGACACGAATGTGACGTTCGGGCACCTCTATCTGCCCAGTCGCTACAGATCGGCATGGATCATAGACGGACAGCACCGTCTCTATGGCTACGCACCTTTGTCTGACGCCGAGCTGGACCAGAACATCATGGTTGTGGCTTTCGAAGAGATGGACGCGACTGAAGAAGCGAATCTCTTCGTCACAATCAATCATGAGCAGAAATCCGTACCAAAGAATCTGCTCGATGACCTCGAAGGTGAGCTGAAGTGGGGTTCCAAGCGGCCATCCGAGAGGGTTGGCGCCATTAGCGCCCGGCTCATTACGCTCTTGAACGGCGACATTGGAGAGCCCCTCTATAGTCGAGTGACACAGCAAGGTATTCCAGCGACGGAGCTGACCTGCCTAACTGTTCCGGAGCTCAAGCGCGGTCTCAAGCGATCCGGTTTGGTCGGTTCCGTCGTGATGCGCGGCAAGGAGTACCAGCCCGGTCCCCTGAGTGACACGACAGACTTGCTGACCCTCGATCGAGCACGCTCGGCACTGAATGCGTATCTGGGTCAGATCGCAGATGCGAATCCCACCCTCTGGGAGTTGGGCCGCCGGGGACTCCTATGCACCAACACGGCGATGCAAGCCTACCTGCAGCTACTCGCCTCCGTGATTGAGCATATGCAGGCGGAAAAGAAGCTGAATCCCCGACACCTTGAACCCCTTCAATTGGTGAGCGAAATCGGAGAGTATATCCAGCCTGTTCTTGATTGGCTTTCGGGTGCTGTCGAGAACACAATGTCTGAGAACTTCAAGGTACCGTTTGGGTCTGGAGGACCGCCTGAGTACTACTTCCGCCTGTGCCGATTGATTAATGCCACGCACCCTCAGTTTGCACCTCCGGACTTCCCTGAGTGGCTTGAGGCCAAGTCAGAGCAGCGAGTTGAGGACGCTGAGCAGCAGCTGAAGGAGCTGAACATCCTCATCCAGAGGTTCATCTTTGATCGCTTCAAGGGAATCTACGGGCTGGAAGGGGACGCCTACTGGCACAAGGGCGTACTCGACAAGGAGATTCGGACCAGGGCGTACAAGAAGTCGCTGGACAGCGCCGATGACGACCGGCTGGCTCTCGAAAACTACCTGGATTTCATCGAGTACAAGAAGATTGTGGAGAACCGTGAACACTGGCAGGTGTTCAAGCCGGTGTTCGACATCCCGGAACTCGACGAGAGGGGACTCTCGAAGAATCTCAAGTGGATGGAGAGGATCAACGAACTCAGACGGGTACAGGCTCATCCCACGGAAAGCAAGAGCTACAAGCTCGATGATCTGGACTACATCGCTCACATCCACCGGGAGTTCTTGGATCGCCTTGACACCTTCGAGCGATCCCGGGCCGCAGATCGAATCGTGGCCTCATGAGACCGTTCTTGAACTGGGCAGGCGGGAAGCGGTGGCTCGTTTCGAACTACCCGGAATCGTTGACGCAGACGGAGGGGAGATACATCGAACCCTTCCTGGGAAGCGGTGCTGTCTTCTTCCACCTGCAGCCCAGTTCGTCACTGCTGTCTGACGTCAACTCTCAACTGGTTGAGACCTTCGCGGCCGTACGAGACGATTCCGGGAGGGTGTACGACAAGCTTCGGGAGCATCAGCGTCGGCACTGCAGCGAGTACTACTACCGCATGAGAAGGAGCCGACCACGCACTGCGGCGACCCGTGCTGCTCGTCTCATCTACCTGAACAGGACCTGCTTCAACGGATTGTATCGGGTCAACCTCAAGGGTGAGTTCAACGTACCTATCGGCTCCAAGCAATCCGTGGTACTGCCTGATGATGACTTCGCGGCCTGGGCTACCGCGCTGGCCAGTTCGGAGCTCGTGGCTCAGGACTTCGAGCTCACACTTGAGTCTGCCCGAAAGGGGGACTTCGTCTACGTAGATCCTCCATACACCGTCAAGCACAACATGAACAACTTCGTGAAGTACAACGAGCACATATTCTCATGGTCTGACCAAGAACGTCTGGCGCGCTCCCTGACGGCGGTGGTCGATAGGGGCGCGTGCGTAGTGCTCTCGAACGCCGACCACCCATCAGTCCGCGAGCTGTACGGCAGCCGATCGTGGGATCACATGACAGTCTGCCGACATAGTCGTCTGGCTGCGTCGTCAGATCACCGGCGACCAACAACTGAACTGCTCATCTCCAGCCGCACAAACACAGCGGCACATGCTCAGAAGAGGACCGCGACTGGGAGCGATGTGCGTGCTGGCTAACCCGCGCTTCCACCCGACGTGATCATGGTGTCGCATAATGGGAGCGCAAGCGCGCGGGTGAAGCGCAAACACGTTAGGCGTACAGGAGTGAGCCATTGCAGTTGCTGGGCCCGATACCGGAACGGGAGTTCCCGGAGTTCCACAACCTCATGCGACTCAAGATCGCTCGCTGCCTCGCTCCGGGAGAGTGCTCCGAGTCCGCAATTGCTGCGCACTCGGTTCAGAAGTCGCGGTACATCAAGCCGCTTGCAGAGAACGGCCACGTGTTGTCCGTCAAACTCGACGCGACGCCACGCGAAGGTCTGTCGATCGACATGCGCTCGGTGGGAGTCAACCAGGCCACCACGTTCACGGGGCTGTGCGCGACTCACGACGATGCAATCTTCGCTCCGATTGAGAAGCGGGACATCGACTTCACGAGTCCAGAGCAGCTCTTCCTTCTGGCGTATCGGTGCGCACTCAGCGAGCTACATGAGCAGATGGAGTCGGCCAGTCGGGTTCAAGGTGCGTACTCGAGTCGGGTGCGCCGGGGTTTCGATTCCGGGAACGAGCCCAGCTACGCGGGCATGCAAGCCACGCACCGCATCGTCCTGGCGTACGAGGCATACCAGTACAAGTGCACGCTCGACGCGATGCTCGAGTCGCGCCGCTTCAAGGCAGTGCGGCACCAGGTACTACGTGTTCCAACGACAATCGCCACTGTCGCCGGCAACGCAGTGTACTCCGTGGATGATGTCGACGTTGGAGATAGTTGGCTGCGCATGCATCTGAACGTGCTCCCCGTGTCGCAGCGCGAGACCGTAGTCGTGTTCTCATATCTAAGAGAGGCTAGTAAGAAGGCTCTCCGCCACCTCGCGCCGGTGCTAAGCACCCGCGATGCGGGCAGCCGCGCGAAGCTGTCGCAGTTCATCGTTGATGGGTGCGGCAACACGGTGTTTAGGCCCTCCTTCGTCCATGGGTGGAGCGCCGCGAAGCGCACGGCGGTCTTGGAGTACTTCCATGACTCAGTCTGGGCACCACAGCTTGATCGAGAAGTCGGTGATTTGGGCGTCTTCGCGCTTGACGCCTAACAATGGCTTCCAGCTGACGGCCACGAGGTAGACTGACCTGGTAGCTGCTGCGCCGCAGCTGAAGCCAAACACGTTAGGCGGAGGAGTGCAGCCGCCTTCCCCTCGGAACGCATATCGCGGGCCGTTTTGTTGACGCAAGTTAGCGGATATGCTAACGTGGCGTCATGCCGTACACCGTCGAATACTTCAACCGCCGCGTACTCGATGAGATCGAGTCGTGGCCGGTTGGTGTCCTGGCGGACTACGCACGGCTGATCGAGCTCCTGATGGAGTTCGGTCCCGATTTGCGGATGCCGCACTCGCGCGCGATAGGCGGCGGACTCTTCGAACTTCGCCCGCGCGGGCAAGAGGGCATCGGTCGTGCGATGTACTGCTACGTTACCGGGCAATGCGTGATTGTCTTGCACGCGTTCATCAAGAAGACGCAAGCGACTCCGGAGCGCGAGTTCGTCATCGCACGCAAGAGGATGAAGGAGGTGCGAGGTGGCTGACCTCAAGTACAAGCCGGTTTCCCACGACCACGACGCGTTCCTCGCGAAAGCGCTCGAGCGCAAGGGGTTCAGCGAGGCCTACGACGGTCTCGAGGACGAGTACCTCCTCGTGCGCGAGCTCCTCGGCGCTCGGATGCGCGCGGGCCTCACACAAGAGGAGGTCGCGGAGGCCATGGGCACGACCAAGAGCGCCGTCTCTCGTCTGGAGGCGGCCGGCAAGCATTCGCCCTCGGTATCGACGCTCAAGAAATACGCGCAGGCGGTGGGTTGCGATGTCGAGATCCGGCTGGTCTCGGCTCCCCGCCGAACAAGCGCATCCAGCTGACGGCCAGGAGCGCTAGACTGAAGCGAGGCGCGAAAGCCGCAGCTGAAGCGCAAACACGTTCGCCACAGCATCCCCTGTGGTACCATCAGTTGTACCGTAGGAGGTGCTTCCAATGAGCGTGATTCCCAACATCATCCCCATCTCGGATCTTCGCCAGGATACGGCTGGCATCATCAAACGCGCTGTCGCGTCAAACGATCCGATCATCATCACACAACGTGGCCGCGCATCAGCAGTGCTTCAGAGCGCGCAGGCCTATGAGCGCACTCAGCATGAGAACGAGATTCTGCGCATCCTAGCTCGCGGTGACGCGGAGATCGAAGCCGGCGTAGGCTACGACGCGGATGCCGTGATGGCTGAAGCCCGCGCGATGCTCGCGAACGAATAGCCGATGCGAGTTCACTTCGCTCCGCAAGCACGTGCGCAATACCTCGAAGCATTGAACCACGTGCGCTCCCAAAGCCCTGCGGCGGCAGACGGTATTCAGCTCCGCGCTGAGGCCGTCATCATGCAACTGAGTGCACACCCTCGGTCTGGACACGCCATCCCCGCGTTCCCGGATTTGCCGCATCTTGAGATACCGGTCGGGCCCTATCGGTTCTTCTACCGGATCACCGAAAGCACCGTGTGGATTGTTGGCGTCTGGCACGCCCGTCAGTTACCGGAGCCTCCAGACGCCACGATGCGTGGCTAACCCGCGCTTCCACACCGACGCGCGCATGGTGTCGCATAATGGGAGCGCAAGCGCGCAGGTTAAACGCAAACACGTGTTTCGGCACCTCAGATATGGTGCTATAATCTGTACCAGCATTCAGGTCGTCATTGGAGGCGTAGATGGGCACCGCTGTGAAGTTCTCGGAGGACATCGTTCCTCTTGGTGACATGAAGGTGAACCCAGGCAAGATCGTGCGTCGTGTTGACGAGACCGGTCGTCCAATCCTGCTGACCAGCCACGGACGCGGTGTCGCGGTCGTGCAGGCACTGTCTGAGTATGAAGCCGCTCAAGAGGAGCGTGAGTTCATGCGTGCCGTCGTTGCCGGCCTCGCTGACATCGACGCTGGACGCGTGGTTCCGCTCGCGGAAGTGAAGCGCCGCCTGGGTCTTGACTGATGGCTGCACGCATCGAGATCGAGTTCGCAAAGTCCGCTGAGGACAATTTGGACGACATCCTTGCGTGGTACGCATCTCAGCAGGTACCGGAAGTCGGCATGCGATTGATCGCGGGCATCATCGAATGCGTGGATCAGCTGGCAACGTTCCCGGACAGCGGCAAAATCGTCCCTGAGTTCGAGACGCCCTGGCTTCGCGAGCTCGAACAGCCGCCGTACCGGATCGTCTACCGTCGCGAGGACACAGTCGTCACCATCGTTCGTGTACTGCGCAGCGAACGGCTGATGGACCTGGGTCTGGACGAAAACGCCTAACCCGCGCTTTCACACCGACGCGCGCATGGTGTCGCATAATGGGAGCGCAGGCGCGCGAGTTAAACGCAAACACGTTGACGCACAGGATGGATTGGAATTGCAGTTCCACAAGTACCAAGCGCTCGGCAACGACTACGTCGTGCTGGATGCTGTCGGTCTCGAGCCGAGACTCCAGTCGCCTCTCGTGAGCCGAATATGTGATCGCCACTTTGGCCTGGGCTCAGACGGCATCCTCGTCGAGGCACTGGCGCCGGAGGGCACTTTTGGGCTGCGGATACTGAACCCGGACGGGTCGGAGGCTGAGAAGAGCGGCAACGGGCTGCGCATCTTCGCGCGCTACCTGTGGGACACCGGCCGCGTGGGTGGGGGTGGCGAGGCCTTCGATGTCGTCACCCTCGGCGGCACCGTCAGGTGCGAGGTCCGTGAGTCGGGTCGGAGTGTATTCGTCGAGATGGGGAACGCGAGCTTCGACAGCGAGCGAATTCCGGTCGCCGGTCCAAGGCGCGAGGTCGTTGGCGAGACCATTGAGGTCGACGGCGAACGGTTTGGCTTCACTGCTGTCACCGTTGGCAACCCGCACTGCGTGGTCCACGTCAACGAGGTGTCGCCAGCGCTCGCGCAGCGCCTTGGCCCGCTCATCGAGAATCACCCGCTGTTCCCCAACAGGACGAACGTGCAATTCGTGCAGGTCGTAGATCAGCATCGCATCAGGATCGAGATCTGGGAGCGGGGCGCAGGCTACACGCTTGCCTCGGGAAGTAGCAGTTGCGCTGCTGCGGCCGCCTCGGTTCGCCGCGGTTTCTGTCATGGCGATGTGTGTGTGGTCATGCCTGGGGGCACGCTCGATATCGGGGTTGCCGCGGACTTCGGCTTGACCATGCTCGGCCCCGTCGAGAAGGTTGCTTCGGGGACGCTGGCCGACGAGCTGCTCGCCCACGGTGCCGACTGGTAAGCGGACCGCGTGACGGCCAGAGGGTAGACTACGGAACTGAGGCGCATACGCCGCCACTCATGGCAGAAACCCTCAGTCATCTCGACAGCGACCCCGACCACGTCTTGTTGTCTGCTCGAATCGACAGCGAGTGCATCGGCACCGTGACGGGCGTTGTCTGTCACGGCCTCTACGGGGGCTCCGACTCCTACCTCGTGATTGAGGATCTCGTCGTCGATCCGCGCCATCGTCGCAACGGCGTGGCCTCAGCGCTCCTTGAGGAGCTCGAGCGCTTTGCGCGTGACCGTTTCTGCAAGCAGATGATCGTGCTGACAGAGTCGTGTCGCGGCGATGCGGTGGGTCTGTACGAGTCGGCGGGTTTCGCTGCGCGGTGGACGGGGTTTAAGAAGAAGCTGTGAGATGGCGTAAGCGAGGACCATCCGAGACGCGCCTGACAACAAGACACAAGGGCCCCCGCCGCGAACGACGAGGACCCTCTCCCAAGGAGGAGCTAGATTCCAGGACGCGCATGGGCGACCGAGCGCTTGCGTAACACGAAGCCCACGAGAACGGCGAGCGCCAGCGTGAGCGCGCCACCAACGAGACCGGCAACGCTGGTACCGGCGTCGACCGACGGCCAGGTGACCTCTGCTTCGCCCTCAACCGCCTCGGCGGACTGCTTGAAGCCGTAGTCAGGCAGGAAGGACGTCTTCTCCTGCAGCTCGGCGCTCGCGGCATGCACACCCGCGTCGGTTCCTTCGAGCTCCTCGCTACCGGTCACCTTCGCGATCGACCACTCCAGCCCGTCGGGATTGGTAGACGCGAACCAGGAGAGAGCAACGCCCGAGAGGACCGCAACGATCAACAGCCCGACTAGAACGGGCTTCAGGTTGAGGCCGGTGAACTTCTTGCGCTCGGCCACACGGGAGAGCAGTTCCGGCTGTGTCCGCTGCACGAAGAGTACGACTGCAGCGGTCACCAGACCCTCCACGATACCGATACCCAGGTGGATCGGTTGCATCATCGCGAGGAAGGTGCCGAAAGGCAGCGCACTGATGCCCGAGAGGGTGGTCTCCACCACCACACCGAACGCACCGATTTGCAGCCCCACGATCGCCGCGAGAATTGCACCGGTCACAAGACGGCCACGCGTTGGATGAGCGCCGACGATCCGCTTGTAGATGAGCAGGTAGGCGATGAAGACCGAGGTGAAGCCCATGTTCATGATGTTCGCGCCGAGAGCAAGCAGCCCTCCGTCTGCAAAGAAGAGCGCTTGCACGGTGAGCACCGAGGCTATCACGAGGAATGCAGCCTCGGGTCCAAGCAAGATCGCAAGGATCAGACCACCCACAAGATGCCCGCTCGAACCGGTCGCCGGGATGGTGAAGTTGAGCATCTGCGCCGCGAAGATGAAGGCGCCGAGAACGCCCATGAGCGGCACCTTGCGGTCGTCGAACCCCTCGCGGACCTTCTTCGCGCAGTAGACGGTGGTAACAGCCGTGGCCGCCCACATCGCTCCCCCTACTGCCGGAGAGATCAGCGCGTCTGCCATGTGCATGAAGCGTCCCCTTTCGTTTCAGCGACGGCTAGATGGCCGCATGCTGTCCTCGTTGCGTGCTACGCTTATAGGAATCGTGCTACTGTTAATGGCGACCCTATACTATGCAGGATCGAGCGTCAAGCACCAGCCCGCTAGAGTGGAACGACGAGCGTCACGTCATGGAACGACGTGACGCTCACCGACACTCCGTACACGCTTGAGACGACGTCCGGAGTGACGACCTCTGGACCGCCACACGCGTGCACCCCGCCATCCAACAGAAAGCAGAACGTGTCGGCGAAGCGGAGGGCGAGATTGAGATCGTGCATCACTGCCACGACAGCAACTCCTCCCTCGGAGGTCACGCGACGCACCGTCTGCAGGACATCGAGTTGATTACGCAGATCGAGACTGGAGGTCGGTTCGTCGAGCAGAAGCACCCGCGGCTCCTGAGCAAGCGCTCGCGCGATGACGGTCTTCTGCAGCTCGCCTCCCGACAGCTCATCGATGTAGCGCAGCGCGATATCATCGAGCCCAAGCTGGTCGATGACGCGCTCCGTGACCTCGTAGTCGCGCCGCCCGGCATCCCACTCGATATGCGGTCTCCTGCCAAGAAGGATAGTGTCGTACACGGTCATACGCGTGGACTCGGTACGCTGCGGCACATAGCCGATACACCGCGCGAGCTCCCCGCCCTTGAGCCTGCGTACGTCGTGCTCGCCGAGAAGAACCGCTCCGTCGTGGGGCTGGAGGATGCGATTGATGCACTTGAGTAGTGTCGACTTTCCCGCACCGTTGTTGCCGAGCACCGCCAGGAACTCGCCCGGGGCGACGGTGAAACCGACTCCGTCGAGGACTGCGACACTCCCGTAGCGGAACACCACCCCATCGACTTGAAGGATCATATCGTGCTCCTCCTTCCAACAAGCAGGTACAAGAACAACGGAGCGCCGAGGAACGAGGTGATCGCACCGACCGGTAGTACGACCGGCGATACGAGCGTGCGAGCGAGCGTATCGGACGCCAACAGCAGCAGCGCCCCCGCTCCGGCAGACGCGGGCAGCAGGAACCGGTAGTCATTGCCGACCACGCGGCGCACAAGATGCGGCCCCACGAGTCCGATGAAGCCGATGATACCGAGGAACGCAACGATGGAGGCCGTCACCAGTGAGGCGACAAACATGCCCACCAATCGCACTCGGTCAACCTTCACGCCCAGGCCCTGCGCGGACTCGCTGCCAGCCTCAAGGGCGTTGTAGTCCCAACGGCACCACAGGAAGTACAGTGCACCGACCACGGTCACCAGTGCCATAATCGTGAGATCCCGCCACGATGCTCGCCCGAGATCACCGAACGTCCAGAAGACCACCGCCGCGACCTTAGTGTCCTCGGCGAAATACTGGAGCAACACGGTACCCGCCGAGAAGAGCGAGCCGAGCGCCACGCCCGCAAGCACCATGGTCTGTGGTGTCACACCCCGGTACTTCGCGAACGCGACGATCGTCAGCGTGGCGATCATGGCACCCGCGAACGCGAACCCCGTGACCGACCAAGCGTTGAAGACCTGAACCGCGTCGACCGCCGCGCTACCTGTAGCTCCCGCGCCGAACCCGATGATCGCGAGCGCCGCCCCAAAGGCCGCACCTTGCGAGATGCCGAGCGTGAAGGGCGACGCGAGCGGGTTGCGCAGGACACTTTGCATGACCGCTCCAGCGATAGAAAGCCCCACCCCCGCCACGATCGCCGTCAGAACGCGCGGGACACGCACGTTCCAGATGATGATCCTACCCGTGCCCTCGGCCAGCCCGAACAGCGTACGCAAGACCTCGCCCACCGAGAGGTCCACTGATCCGGCCTGCACGGCATAGGCCGCCATGCACACGGTCGCCAAGATCAGACCCATGACCACCAGGACCTTGCGGCGCGAGTAAGCAGCATAGGCCTCCCGGTATGGACGTGATCGTTCCAACGATCTACTCGTTTCCGAGCAGGTCAATCGCACCGAAGCCACAACCGTAGATCTCGGTCAGCCTCTCGTAGACAGACGCACCGGCAAGGAACGTCGAAATCTCGTCAGCCTTCGCCACGGCATCGACATCCGCGAATCGGTCGGGGAACATCACGGAACCAGCGTAGTACGCGTCGGCTAGCGCCACCTCGATGTTCGTCCAGTAGTTGTTGAACGGCAGCTGCGTGTAGACGCACCCGTCGTTGACCGCCGATAGCCCCTCGTACAAAGCGCGGTTGGCCGCCACGTCCTCTGCAACCAGACCGAGTCCGCTGCAATCGACGAACAGGTACTCGGGATCCCACTCGAGCAGCTTCTCCTTGTCGATCATCACGCTACCCGGTGTGCCAAGGTCACCGGCGACGTTCTTTGCGCCGATCGCCACGAAGGGAGGGTACTTGCCTTGTGTGCTCTCAAGCCCATGCATCCCTTTGAAGCCGAGGGCTCCCACGAACGCCGTGGGCTTCTCGCCATCATCGATACCTGCGGTCCGTGCCGAGAGATCGGCGAGGGTATCGGTGATGTAGGCCGAGACCTCGTCGGTGCGCTCGATCGTGCCGATCATCGTCCCAACGACATTGAGGGACGTCACGACGGCGTCGTCGAAGTTGCCGAGACCACCGTAGCTGAGCACGACGACAGGGATGCCCGTGGCCGCCTGTAGTTCGTCCGCAGCTGCAGCATCGGCAAGCTGTCCGACGAAGATGACGTCGGGCGCTACGCCGATGAGACGCTCCGCATCAGGCGCCGTGTCCGGACCGCCGGCACCGATCACCGGAAGCTCAAGGAGCTCGGGATGCGCAAGGATGTAGGGTCGCGATATCGGCGGCTTGTTCTCGATGTCCTCGATACCAGCGACCATCTTAGCCCCTCCGGCGTACACGACCAGCCGTAGCGCCCCAGGACCGATGGCCACCACACGCTCCACGTTCTCAGGCACGATCACTTCGCGCCCGGCCAGGTCAATCACTGTCGCCGACGCGGCAGCAGGCTCGGACTCCGAGACCGGCTCTTCGGCAGCACACCCCGCTAGACTAAGCGATGTGGCGAGCATCAGGGCGACTATCAAGCTAAGCACACGTTTCATCCGGTTCTCCCTAGGTAGAGCGCCACAGGCGCTATTCGTTGATCTCCCAGCCGCGCCCGTACTTCGTGGCGCAGGGTATACAGCAGGGCTCACCGTCACGCACCCGACTCCGAGGCTCCATAACTGACTCACCGCAGATCGAACAGATGACCGAACCGAAGTGGCGTGCAGGGGTGGGCAACTCCAACTTCACGTCGGCAACGGTGCCGAACACCTCTACAGGCTCGTCAAGGAAGCCCAATGCCAGCTCGACATGGCGTGTCCAGAACCGCGAGCGCTCCGCCTCGGATGCCTCACCCGAGACGACCCGCTGCCGAAGCCGTTCGTGCTGGTCGTCACGCGCGAAGGCGTTGGGTCTCAATGCCACCCGGACCGCGCGGCCATCGGAGCGGCGCACGAGGGTGAACACCTGCTTGCCGTAATCCCTGTACACGAGGTTACCCTTGCCGAGTGTGCACCCGGTCAAGTACTGAAAGGCATCGACACCGCACGCGTCGGTCTCCACGATGCCGAGCAGTTGCTCATCGGAGCCACGCTCTACACCGAGTCGCTCCATAGCGATGCACGCCGCCCGGTATCCGATGGTGAGACCAGGGCAGAGATGCCCATGAAAGTCGATGGCCTCTCCAAAGTCATCAGGGATGCGCTCCCTCACGGCTGGGTCGAGCCGATCCGACGCCCGTGTGACACGGGCCTGGTGCTCTTCGCTCACGAATCCCCCTTCGTATCGGTGCCTGCACCGGTGATTCGTCCCCTCCGGCGCAACGCACTGCCATATCGCTGCGTGTTACTAATTAGCCATTCGTGCTACTGTCTGGGAAACCATATGCTGCACAAACCCGCACGTCAAGCGTACGCAGTAATTCACACGTAGTAGCGTGCGGATGTATTACATGTGATATTTGGATGGTGTTTCGTAGCACGCAGCGAGTACGAAGGAGGACCCGCATGTCAGAAGTGGTCAGGTTCGGCATCTCGGCCGACGAGCGTCTTCTCGACCGTTTCGACGCGCTCATCGCCGAGAAGGGCTACGTCAACCGCTCCGAGGCGGTCCGGGACCTCATCCGCAACGCACTCGTCGAAGAGCAGTGGAGTATCGGGGACGAGGAAGCGGTGGGCACGGTCACGCTCGTCTACGACCACCACTCCAGCGACCTCGGCGACAAGTTGACCGAGCACCAGCACTCCCACCACGAGGTCATCGTCTCGACGCTGCACATACATATGGATGCGCACCACTGCCTCGAGGTCGTCGTACTGCGTGGCCCGGGACGCGAGATCAAGCACATCGCCGACGAGCTCATCGGCACCAAGGGCGTCAAGCACGGCAAGTTCGTCGCAAGCACGACCGGCGACGGTCTCGTCTAGCCCGATGTCCTCCATCGAGACAGGGCTTTACGAACTCGGGCAGCTGGACCGGCTGGCATCGCAGGACACGTCAGTGCACCGCCTCGACCCGCGCGCCAAAGTGATCACCACGCTGGTATTCCTGGTGGCGGTCGTGTCCTTCGGCAAGTACGACATCCTGGGGATGCTGCCGTTCGCGCTCTTCCCCATCGTGATGGCGAGCGAGGGACAGCTTCCCTTCCGTTTCCTCGTGCGCAAGCTGCTCGTCGTGGCACCGTTCGCGCTCGTCATCGGCTTCTTCAATCCCTGGATCGACCGCGAGATCATCGCCTACCTCGGCGGCCTCGGCATCTCTGGCGGATGGATCTCGTACGCCTCGATCATCATCCGCTTCCTGCTGACGACATCGGCAGCGCTCGTCTTGATCGGTACCACCGGCATGCTCGGCGTCTGTATGGCCATAGAGCGCCTCGGCGCACCCGACGTCTTTGCCACGCAGCTGCTTTTCCTGTACCGCTACATCTTCGTGCTCGGCGAAGAGGCGATGCGCATGGCGCGCGCCCGTGCCTTGCGCTCCTTCGGCAGCCGCGGCATGGGCGTGCACGTCTACGGCCAGATGCTCGGCCAGCTGCTGCTGCGCACCTACGACCGGGCGCAGCGCGTCTATCTCGCCATGCAGTGCCGCGGCTTCGACGGCCACGTGCGCATCATGCGCAAGCTGCATCTCACCAGCCGCGACGTCGCCTTCACGCTCGGCTGGTCGGCCGCGTTCGTTCTCTTCCGCCTCTATAACGTCCCACTGCTGGTGGGCCAATTCGTCACGGGGTTGATCACATGAGTCATCACAGCATCGCCGTCACAAACCTCGCCTTCAGCTATCCCGACGGCACGGCCGCTCTGAACGGCGTGACATTCGAGATCACGCACGGCGAGTCGGTCGCTATCGTCGGTGCCAACGGTGCGGGCAAGTCCACGCTGCTGATGCACCTGAACGGCTTCCTCTCGCCCACCTCGGGTAGCGTGCGCATCGGCGACATCCCCGTCACCAAAAGCACACTCCCCGGCATCCGCAAGACGGTGGGAATGGTCTTCCAAGATCCCGACGACCAGCTCTTCATGCCCACGGTCTTCGAGGACGTCGCCTTTGGGCCGATGAACCTGGGCCTACCTGCCGAGGAGGTCGACACGCGTGTGGCCGAAGCGCTGACGCGGGTAGGCGCGCTCAAGCTCAAGGACCGCCCACCATACCGGCTCTCGGGCGGCGAGAAACGCGCAGTGGCGATCGCGACCGTACTGGCGATGTGGCCGAACGTGCTCGTGATGGATGAGCCGTCCTCCAACCTCGATCCGCGCGCACGACGCAGACTGATCGAGTTGCTCGGCACGTTCGAGCACACCAAGATCATCGCGACACACGACCTCGACCTTGCGCTGGACCTGTGCGATCGCACGATCATCATGAACGATGGTGTGGTGACCGCAGACGGTCCGACGAGCGAGATCTTCTCAGACGACGCGTTGCTTGATGCCAGCGGCCTTGAGCGCCCACTCTCGATGCAGGGCTGCCCTGTGTGCGGAAGCGCGTAGGGGCGGACGAGCGCGCTTGTCACGAACCCGTCGTGGGTGGAAGATGCTGGAGGGGGACTTCCGCGAAACGCTATGGCGTGCTACTGCTCGATTCGATCACGTTATACAGACTGCATATGGTGACTGTTGAGCGTTATTGCGAGGTCCGCAGAAAGAGCGGCTTGCGATAGAATCGTATGCAGACCGCATATTTATGGTTCGACTGATGCAGGTTAGCGAAGCAGGCGTCCGGTCCGGGGGGACTCTATGCGCACCAAGGTGCTTGCCTCGATCGCGGTTATCGCATGTCTCGCGATCACCGGCTGCGTGTCCTCGGCCTCAGAATCCGACCCCGCCTTGAGCGCTGAAGTCGCGGTACTTGAAGAGGCAATTCCAGCAGAGAGGGACGAAGCCACCGCGTCGTCGTTCTTCCGGATGGTGGACATGCTCTTCGACGATCCCAACCTCCATGCAGCTGATGGAAGACACGGCTCTGATGTCCTTCTCGATATCGCCGACCTCATGCATCGGCATTCGCAGGCCCCTCCCGACAGTGCCCCCATGTTCGGCGAGACGAGGCAAGCGGGAGAGTACTCGTTGGGTCTGTATGAGGCTGACGCGCTGGCGGTGTTCATGTTCCTGTATCCCGATGACGCCCGTGCGCAATCGGCGCGGGAGACGCTGGCCTCGGCGGGAGGGGATCCGGATGAGTGGGTCGCTTTCGTAGTCGACCAACATGCACAGCGTTTGACCGACGATCGTACGGGGCCCGAGTAGTCCCCCGCTGAGATGCACAGTCGAACCCGCGCTTCCACCAGACGCGCGCATGGTGTCGCATAATGGAAGCGCACGCGCGCGGGTGAAGCGCAAACACGTTGATATGAGATGGCCGGTCAACCCCCAATTGCTCACGGTGGTCTTGACCTGTGGTTTCGTGCAAGCGGGCGGGCACATGGGAACGGCGCTCGACCATGCTGATATCCGGGGATTCGAACCCCACATCTCGGTCGGACCGGAGCCTGCCTCAAACTAGACGCGCGCTTACAAGAGTCGCATAACGTGATCGAGGATCTCTCCGGAGTAT
>JAUSOQ010000044.1 GCA_030655755.1 Coriobacteriia bacterium | reverse complement strand
CAGAACGTCGTGCAGTTGCATCTTGTTCATGGTCACTGTCTCCTCCTTGTTTGGCTTTGTCACCTTCAAGGATGGAGCAGTGGCCGCCCTATGTCAGGCGGCCCTCAGATCTTCATACACCACGTCCGCGCGCGCGGCCAGCGCATCGCTGATCACCTTCAGCCGTTCCGATGAAACGAAATCTAGGTCACGACTTTGGTACTCGTTGTCGCTGTACATGGACACGGCGCCACCGCCGGACAGCGTGGCCGTGACACCGGCACGCTCAAGAGCCTGGCTCACCAGCACCGCCAACTCCTGCATCGTGGTTTCGCCGGTGATCCCTTGCATTGGTTACAGCTGCTTTCCGGTACGACGTGGACGCTGACGCTGACGGTAGTATCGTTTGATGTCCGCCTCTGGCAGCTGCTCGAGTTCAGCACTCAGGAACTGGCGTAGATTGCGAACCGTTGGGATACGCATGTTGAACTCAAATACGCGGGTTTTGCCAACCATGCGGCTGAGCAGTACGCCGTCCACCTCCAGACGACGCAGCTGTCTTTGCACCGCCATGACCGGCACCTCATAGGTGGTGGCGATCCGCGAAGCATACCCTGACCCATAGGCTTCCAGGAACAGCAGCACTTGCACGGCTGATCGGTTGCCGAATATGGCCTCAAGTACCGGATTCACAGCACTATCCTCACTACTAGGCTGCTGTGATAGTACCACAATGTGTGGTTATGTTACCACATGTTGTGGTACTGACGAGAACGGGGCCATTGTCTCTGGGACATGATTAGACGACACGGAGATACACAGTCCTCGAAAACCTGCGCGCCACAGGCTTCATGCAGGCTTCGATGTACCGCATGTCTCATGCAGCCGGCGAGGATGGCCGAGAGATCGTAATGATCGATGGAACGAGCGATCTCGCGCGTGCCCTCGGTTTGAACTATCCGGAATCTCCGGACAGTTGCCTCAGCGTCGATCTCTCCGTCTGCGTAGATTGCCTTCAGGTGCCCTCGCTCACGCTGTCAGCTGTACCTTGAGTCGCTTGCCCACGGCACTCGCGGCGCGCTCGAGAGTGGCGAGCGTGACCGAAGGGTTCGTGGGATCGAGGAGGCGCTCCACGGAAGACCGGCTGGTCTTCATCCTGCGCGCGAGCTCTGACTGCGAGACGTTGGCGCGCTCCATCTCCTGGGCGATCTGGTAGGCGATCACGCGCTTGGTCGCTACAGCCTCCGCGTCGTCGAGGATGCCCTCGTCACGCAGGAAGTCGTCGAAGTCGGTCCCGATGTGTTTCTTGTCCACCGTGCTCACTCCTTTCGTAGGTCCGCGAGCCGTTGCTGTGCGGTCTTCAGGTCCGGCTCGAGCTTGCGGATGAGCGGCATCCCGGGCGGGCTGCAAGAGGTCGCTCCCGGGGTCTGGCATGGCTCAGCTCAGTAGATGCATGCGTCGAGTATCGACAGCACTTCTTCCAGGACCGGTTCCGGGGCGCTCCCGATGCACTTCACATCCCGAGAACGGAAGTCGATGGACTTGACCTGCTCGACCATGACCACGCCAGTCACCGTCTGACCTTCAGGGATCGAGACATGGAAAGGATAGCCACGGCGCGCGTTGGTGATCGGGCAGGCGATGCAAAGTCCGGTGTGCTTGTTGAACAGGTCGTTGCTGACCACAAGGGCAGGGCGGCGACCACGCTGCTCGTGTCCGGACTGTGGATCGAAGGTGAGGGCGACGAAGTCCCCCTTCTGTGGGATGTAGGCCGCCATCTACCAGACCTCGCGGCCGGCAGGCGGACCCCAGTCGAGCTCACCGGGCTTGTAGTCTGCGGGAATCTCCCTGATGAGCTGCCCGAGGTCGAGTCGGCCCCTGACACGACGAACCGGCGTCACGACGAGAACCCCGTCGCGCACTGTCACGTCCACAGGGTCGCCAACCTCGATGTCGGCATCGCAGAGCAGATCCTTGCTAAGCCGAAGACCCTGGCTGTTGCCCCACTTCTGGACTTTCGTGATCATCACGGCCACCTCCAATGGATAGCCGAAGTATAGCCAGCGAGATGAGGACCGCGCAAGTCCTCAAGCGGTAGCTGCTGTAGCGCTAACGTTCTTCGGCGTCAGCTGCACCGCACCGACGCCCCCTCCAGCCCGAGGATACCGCATACGCGGTGTCTGCTGGACGCCGGGGTTAGGCGAGGCCTGCGCTCAGTGACAGTGCCATTTGGTATGCTATGACCCGATAGGGCCGGGTCACAATTGGAAGATCTCATCGCAGCAGTGTTGACTGGGGAGGCGGCCGGATGACTCCGATATGCACGGCTGGGTACGAGGGTCGTTCAGCCGATGATCTCATCGAACTGCTCTCAGCGAATTCAGTCCAGGTAGTGATTGATGTTCGCGAGCGGCCCCTGAGTCGCAAGCGCGGGCTGTCGAAGAGCGCACTCTCTGAGCGGCTTGCAGCTGAAGGCGTTGACTACATCCACATGAGAGAGCTGGGGAATCCGAAGGAGTACCGCGACGCGCTGAAGCGCGGGTGGGCATTTGAGGAATTCGCGATGACGTTCCGCACATTGCTCAGTTCGCAAGTCGAAGCGCTAGAACTAGTTGAGGAGCTCGCACTGTCCAAGAGGGCATGCCTACTGTGCTTCGAAGCAGACCCTGCGCAGTGTCATCGGAGCTTGGTTGCGAAGGTGCTTGCCGAGATGACCGACGGCGCCATAGAAGTCGTCCACCTGGGCTATGGCCACTGAGAAGCGTCGGGTGCTCGTCACCGTCAAGACGTACCCCAACCCTAGCAACACCTACGACGAGACCGTCTGCACGGCCGGCGTCGACCTCCACACAGGGCGATTCGTCCGACTGTATCCAATCCGATTCAGGCACATGGACTACGACAAGTGGTTCCACAAGTACGACATCCTGGAGATGAACGCAGCCAGGCACAAGACCGACCGAAGGCAAGATACCTACACACCCGACGTTGACTCGATTGTGAATGTCGGTCACATCGAGACAGGCTCGAAGCGGCGGCGAGACTGGGCGGAACGGAACGCAATCGTCTTGCCCTTGGTCACGACTGTCGAGCAGCTGATGGATACTGCAAAGACCAAGACCTGCTCGCTGGGCATCGTTCAGATGAGAGACGTTGAGTTCATCGCAGAACCGGATGATGAAGACTGGACGCCCGAACAGCTTGCAGCCCTGCAGCGCGATCAGCTGTTTGGCCGGAAGCTGAAGCCCCTGGAGAAGGTGCCTTGGAAGTTCCGTTTCAAGTTTCGCTGCTGCGAGGACTGCAAGGGACACGACATGCAGTTTCTCGACTGGGAGGCGTACCAGCTGTACCGCAATATGCGCGACACATATGGAGCGTCGGAGGCCATCGAGAAGGTCCGACACAAGCACACCGAGGACTACTGCGAAGCGCGCAAGAATCTTCACATGTTCGTCGGGACGCACTACCGGTGGCAACACGAGTTCATGGCAATCGGGCTCTACTTCCCGCCCCGCGCAGAACAGTGACGATCTCGGCCTTCGCCTAACCCTATATTCTGCAGTCTGCGTATGCAGACATAGCATTCCATACCTGTGCCGATTCCCGTTCTCCACCGGTGGCGGGTGCAGACATCATCCGCCCCACTCCCACACGTCGGCCTTCACGCGCTCGTAGTTGGCGTCGAGCTCGGGCTGCATGAACACGAGCGCGGCGATGCGACGCACCATCTCGGTGACGTAGCGCGCCTCCTCGGGCTTGAGGTCGCGGCCGAGCAGCGCGCGCTCGCGGTAGCTCAGCCACTTCTTGATGACCTGGTAGCCGCCGATGGTGTAGCGCCACACGTTGGCCGGCACGCAGCGCCAGTACGCGACGTCGTTCGCACCCGAAAACCTGATCGGTCGTTCGGTGCACTCTGTAATAGCGCAGGGATTTTCGAATCGGATACACTCCGTATCGCCCTTGACCTGCGGAAACCATCGCGAATTGAGCGCGCTCATCTCAATTACTCAATTCCGCTGGCCGCTATGGTAGTACGTAGCACCACGCCCGTGCCCTTCGAGAATCACGAGTCCTTCGTCTCGAAGCTCGACCATTAGCCGCGTGACTTGCGACCGGTCGTAGCCCGTGACCTGACGAATCTCCGCATTCGTGAGGCCAGGTTCGCTTCGCCGAGCGCGCTGCAACAGTGCACTAACGACTTGCGTCCGCGCAGTTGCCCAGTCAATTCGGTTATCTCGATCTGGAATACCCGAACCGGCCAGGCGCGCGTGGGCCTCGCGGCGAAGCCTCCAGTAAGTTCCTTTCCCGCTCCCGCCGCGCGCCAAATAGCCTCGCTCGATTGCAAGCCTGTTCAAGCGGGCCCGAGCTTCTTCGGCACTCTCTTGAGTGAGTCTGGCAGTGGTCGCTGTGGTGACCTCGGCGTGTCTTCCGAGATGCTGCAAGATGAGCAGGTCCTCGACCTCGAGCGCTCGCCCTGACTCGTTCTCACCATCGACAAACCCACGGAACCGTGGAGACATCTGTTGGCCCAGCATGACGACGCTTACGGAGTTGCCTACCTCATCCCAGATTGGCGGCTCTTTGCCATCTAGCAGCATCGACTCGTAGATACGCCGCACTCCGAGATGAACCCTGTTGACCAAACGTAACCGCAGCAGCGCCTCCATGAGCATCGGGTTTCGCGACACGGAGACATGCCTGAGGATATTCGACGGGCTCACTCCGCCTATGAATGAGCCTGGGTTCGAAATCGTCAGTTTGTTTGAGTACTGCTCAATGGTTATGGGCGAGGCGATGCGGTAGTCAGCGTGACCGAAGGCGTTAAGCAATGCCTCGCGAATCGCCAGCTCCGGGAACTTCCGGTATTCGAAGTGCAGGAGTCCATGCGCAATGGTGTCGATCGGGTTGTCCGCCATGATGCGGTCAGTGATGCGATCCACAGCTACCGGAAGCGCCTGCGTCCCATCGGCCCGATCCGAGTAGCCGGTGCCGCTACGCATCCGCAAGTAGGTCCACTTGTACGCGGGCACGAATCGTCGCAGCGCGTCTTCGTGCCCAACGAGGAGTAGCGCGGCGATCGTGGGAAGCCCGTCTCGGAGCACTCCGAGGCTCGCGAGCAGTTCTTGGTCTGACTGTGCTAGGAGATCCGCGGGTGCGTCGCGTCCAGAAATGTCGCGCAGGCGTTCGGCAGCTGCGGCGGACACCACTTCGGACAGTGGAACATGCACGGCGTTTGCGGTGAAGTCCAGGCTACCGCGTGACTCGAGGTGGTTCACAATCATGTCGGGCGTCATGGGCACGCACTCATCGCCATGACGCTGCCAGCACTGACCATCCGTCGTCGTGGTGTGACAGTCGGGGACGTGGACGAGCAGCAGGCGGCGCGTTCCAAAATCGACGGCCACCTCCTCGACAGCAATCGCCAGACGCGGAGACGTCTTTGCGGCCACGGCTCGAGCGATCTTGTCAGTCTCGATGTCCGCCGGTACACCGAGAATCGCTGCAGCCTGACCGACGGCCTTGTCGTCGACCCCCACGACAACCGACCCGCCTCCCCCGTTGGCCATACACACGGAGGCCTGGACGATCAGGCGCAGGGAGTCGCCCTTACTCCGGTCGATCCAACGCTTGAAGTCGAGACGTTGCCCCTCGAGGCTGGACGCCGCGCGCGTCTCAAGCTGTCTCAATGTGCCCAAGAGGTCATCACGAGTCACTCTGAACACCCCACTCCCACACGTCCGCCTTCACGCGCTCGTAGTTCGCATCGAGTTCGGGCTGCATGAGCACGAGCGCGGCGATGCGACGCACCATCTCGGTGACGTAGCGCGCCTCCTCGGGCTTGAGGTCGCGGCCGAGCAGCGCGCGCTCGCGGTAGCTCAGCCACTTCTTGATGACCTGGTAGCCGCCGATCGTGTAGCGCCACACGTTGGCCGGCACGCAGCGCCAGTACGCGACGTCGTTGAGGTACACGTCGAAGCACGTCTCGCCGAGGAGGGCGATCGCTTGCTCGGCTGGCATGCCGAGCGACTCGGCGATCGCAGTGGTGAGACTCGTGCCAACCGCAGTGACCCCCTCTGGATTCCGCTCTGTTTCACGCTCAAACGTCCACAAACCGCCATAAACCGCCACAAATCGCCCAAATCGAGCCATATAGCACACGTGTCACTCGGCCAGAGGTAGTTCGTACCTAGCGCCACGACGTTCGCCACGAAGTACCAGCAGCCCACGGTCGCGCATCGACAAGAGCAGCGCCTTCGCCTGCTTTGAGTCGAGGCCGCATAGGTCGGCCACGACCGCACGCGTGATTCGCCCGTGCTCACGAACGTACGTGAGGACCATCTGTTCTTGCTGGATTCGATCGAAGCCCCTGCCACGCACGTACTCTGACTTCATGTGTAGCCGACGATACATGGCCCCTGAGAGGATGTACTCCCGCGAACGACGAACTCCACGCGCTTCGGCGAGCCCCCGCTCGACCAGAGCCTCAAGAATCGCGCGTGCGTCCGCTGGCGACTTCTGGATTGATCCAGCGACCATGTGCGCATCGGTCCTCCGCTCATGGAACAGCGTGTTCAAGGCAATCATCTGATCTAGACTCAGGCCGCCAGTATCATTCTCCTCGTACACCATCTCAGCGAACTCGAGGGATCCATCGCCACCTCGCAAGACAAGCCTGACCGTGTCGAAGTCCGTGCGCGAGTAGTCGGGCAGCGGCCTGCCGTAGCGGAGCTGACCGGCGTAGATTCGATCGACCCCACGCCCGGTCTGCTCAACAAGTCCAATCCGCCTGAACACCTCAGCAAGACGGGGGTTGCGAGGTTGTGGCTCATGGACCAGCAGGTTCTCAGTAGTGACCCCGCGCGGGAAACCTCCAGGGTTCGTGATGGTCAGGCTATCCGGTTGGAATTGAACGTTGACTGACTCGAGTCTCGCGTAGTCGCGATGCAGGATCGCGTTGTTCAACGACTCGCGGAATCCTTCAGGAGCGTAGTCAGGGACCGGGAGCCTGAACAGACCAACAGATATCTCCTGTTCCCGATTCCGCGCCGCGAACTGCACCGCGATCTCCTCGAGCGTTCTACCAATCGGGCCCCTGTAGACTTCATTCACCAGAACACCTGAATCGGGGCCAAGCACCTGAAAGCGCACTTCGTGAGTGGGAACCAGGCGGGCAATCGAGTCCTCCCGCCCAAACATGAGAAGTCCCGTGACGTTCGGAATCAGAACGGCGCCAATGGTGTCAACGGCGCGTAGTGCTTTGACGAACTCGGTGGAATCAAGCTCAAGCAAAGCAGCGTCTCCGTTGAGACGTCGGACCATCCCGCGCACCCGGTCGATCTCGACCGGATCCAAGTCCTCGAGCGTGGCCCCAGAGAGCCGTGCGGCCGAATAGTCGAGTCCCGTAGCATCGAATCTCCTGGACGTCTGCTGAATTGGCGGGTAGGGCACGCTGGCAGGACGACCGTCCCCGCCAAGTGCCCGACGTTTGCAGACTCCTGCCGCGGTCGCCACGACACTCTCAGAACGAGGCACTTCTATGCCGACCACTACCTGGTCACTGATCTCTACAACAGACGTCCGAACCGCAACCGGCGGCACCGTGTTGTTGAAGATGGCCGCGTCCATCTTCTCAGATTGGATCCTGTCGCCACCGCGAGGTTGAGCGCCAGTAATGAGCCCATGGTCCTCAACGCCGACAAGAAGAACGCCGCCCTCGTGGTTGGCCAATGCGACGACCTCACCGTAGGTGTCTGCGGAGGAAAGCGGTGGAATGTCGGACTTGAACTCGACTTCCATGCTCTCGCCGGCAGCTATGAGCCGGCAAACGTCATCTGCGTTCATCTTCACGTCCCCCACTCCCACACGTCGGCCTTCACGCGCTCGTAGTTGGCGTCGAGCTCGGGCTGCATCAGCACGAGCGCAGCGATGCGGCGCACCATCTCGGTGACGTACCGCGCCTCCTCGGGCTTGAGGTCGCGGCCGAGCAGCGCGCGCTCGCGGTAGCTCAGCCACTTCTTGATGACCTGGTAGCCGCCGATCGTGTAGCGCCACACGTTGGCCGGCACGCAGCGCCAGTACGCAACGTCGTTGAGGTAGACGTCGAAACACGTCTCGCCGAGGAGAGCGATCGTCTGCTCAGCCGACATGCCGAGCGACTCGACGCCGTCGGCGATGGCGGCGAGTTCGTCGGTAGTGTAAGGGCGCTCGGTAAGCTTGCCGGTCGAGGGCATGGTGATACCACCCTTGCCGGCGATGCCCCAGCGTGCGGTGACGGCGAGATCGACGGATGGGTCAAGCGGCTGTGACGACGACAAGACGCCCACGCCGCCTGGAGCACCGATTCTGGCCTGCGTGGCTACATCCAGCAGAGAGGCCACACGGAGGCCCAGAGAAGCCGAGTCGTCAAGCACGGCCCCGCCCTTGGGAAGCGGAATCCGCGGCCAAGAGTGGCGCAGGGCCCCAGCATTCTCCTCTCGGAAGAGGACCGAGTGGAGGGTCGCAAGCGAATGATAGAAGAGCGCGGTCTCGTTCCCACCGATTCCGTCGAGATATAGCTGCGCCTTGTCGCTGATGTTCGGCTTCCGCATATCTGGGTTGAGTAAGGGGTCCGCGCCGGCTACAAACAACGGAAAGCCACGTGCACCGCTGTCGAGACAGTTGTAGTCGTTGAGATGGGGAGTGAACCAGGCAGGTTCAGGGCTGCCCTTCCGAGTGCGACCCGTTGTGAAGAGGAACGCATTCCCCCCGAACACCTGATCGCGGAACTCCTGCCTGTTCCTATCAAGCAGTCCACTGGAGCGCTCCCAATAGAGCCATCGTAAATCGAAGGGGCGGTAACCGTACTGGAGAATCTCCCCAGCGGCGATGCCGCGCTCCTGTAGCCTCCGCCGTACCGCCGGACCATCAAAGGAGGCGTTCCTTGTCACGGATGAGTGGGCGAGAAGGGCAAGCTCCGCATCGCTTAAGTTGGGGTCGAAGTAGCCAGCCATTCGAGACTCAAGCTCGTCCCGGTCGCTACTGACCAACAGGTCATCGCGCGCCGTCGTCACCCCCGAGAACGATACCGGCATCAAGTCTGGAACAGCCGGCCATTCGAAAAACTCCGCTGAGTGGCGCCCCGGGACGAAGGGAAGACCCGTGTCCAGCGACAGTGAGAGCACCTCATACTCGACTCGAGACCATCGCGAAGCATCGGCCGCCAACTCACCGGTCTTGTCCGCCCCCCAGAAGTCGCGGTACATCGTCTGCGTTTCTGCGACCGCAACGTGATTTCTGACGAGTAGACCGATCGCGGTGCCTACCTGGATGCCTTCGTGATTCTTCTCAGTCGAGAAGATACTGGGGTCGGGCTTCCCTTCAGGGGTCAGCTTGCCTGTGCGGTACTTGTCGCCGTTTAGGTTGTCGATCCAGATGTGGTCGAACACCTCGAGGAACCGCTCGCGCATACCGGTGAACGATAGGCTATCGAGCCACGAGTTGTTTGAGATCAAACAGACGACTCCGCGACCGCTGCGCTCAACGATCTGACGCTCGGCCATCCGGAAGAAACGGACGTATAGGTCATTCAGTCCTTGTCCCTGCGGCTTCGGCGCTAGCTTCGTCGTGCGATACGCATCCGATAGGTCTCGCTCCTCGTCAACGGCCATCCCTGCGAACCCGTTATACGGCGGATTCCCGATAACCACGAGGATCTGCTCCTCGCGCTTCACGCGATCGGCGGCGTCGCGTTCCTCGGCAAACTCGGGGAAGAGCAGCGTCGAGTGAAGCTGGCCGGCCACACCGCGCTTCTCCTTGGGTGGCGCCACATCACGGTTCCAGCCGGTGAGCGCGTTCGTGAGGTAGACGGCTGCACGTTCGTCGGCATCGCGGAGCGGCACGCCCAGCTCGGCAAGTAGGATACCCAGTTGCAGGTGCGCCACCACGAACGGCGCCGGCATGATCTCGAAGCCGATGACGCGCTCCATCGCAGCGCGCTTCACGTCCTGGCGAGTGAGCGCGTCGGCGCCCTTGGCCTGGAGCGTCTCGTCGATCGTGCGCAGGACCTCCACGAGGTAGGCGCCGGTGCCGCAGCACGGGTCGAGCACCACAACGCTGGGGTCGGCAAGCCCGTCAGCAATGCCAAGCTCCTCGCGAAGCGCCCAGTCAACGCGCGCCACCATGTACTTGACGACCTCGTCGGGCGTGTACCAGACGCCAAGCTCCTTGCGCAGCTGCGGGTCGAACGCCTGCAGGAACGGCTCGTAGAAGTACTGGACGGCGTGCTCTTCTTTGAACTTCTCGAAAAACGCCTTCCGGTCGATGCGCCAGAGTATCTCCTCGGCCCACTCCAGCACTTCGGAGATACCGAGCGCGCCCAGCTGGCGCACGTCAGCGAACTGGCGGAAGAGCTCGTAGACCATCGGGACGTGGAGCGTGGCGGTCGCCGTCTCCCACTGGAAGCGGCTCTCCCAGGAGATCTGCTCCTCGCGGTCCCGGTCGCGCGCCCAGAGAACCCAGGCCGCGAACATGCCGTAGAAGAGCGTCTGCACCAGTGTGGAGCGGAAGAAGTGGTCGCCCTTTTCGCCTTCGAACTTGAGGCCCAGCGCGTCTTCCAGTTGAGCGCGCAGCGCGTCGAGCGCAGGCAACTCGTGCTTCTGCTCCAACCGCAGGCGAGCAGTGCGTGCGTAGCTTGCGAGGAACCACGCGAGGTCCTTGGGATCGGAGAGCGGTGCGTTATGAAGCAGCACGCGGCGCAGGAACTCGGTGAGGCCCTCGCCGGCATCTTCGGCATACTTGCGGGGCTGCTGCACTTTGGCCCAGAACGCCGCTTCGCTTGTTGCCAGGCTGCATGATTCAAGCGTGCGGACACCCGTGCCCTCGGCGTTCTTGCCCACGAGCACGAAGTCGCGGAGGTTGGTGACGAGCACGAGGCCGTAGCGCTCCACGTAGCGGGCGACCTGCTCGGAGGCGGCGACCGCGAAGGCATCGTCGGCAGTGCCTTTGACCTCGATCGCGCCACGCGCCGGCAGCTGGCCCAGGAGCGGATCGACGCCGGGCTCCCAACCCTTGAGCTGGTTGGCGGTGAACAGGCCGCCATCGGGGTTGCCGGAGCCGGTGTTGCGCAGCTGCATGAGCGCGCGAACCTTCGGCTTGAGGTGCTTTCCAACCTCGTTCAGGAGCTGCTTGAGCGGGTCGTAGTAGCTGATCTCAGCGACACCGGCACCAGAGCTGCGGATGTCGCGCAGCTCACTGAAGTAGCTCTCGACAGGGTCCGACACGCGCGCCCCCCAGCGTTCTCGGTGATGGTAAGAATAGGATACCAGGTGAGGGTGACACCCGTGTGGACGGCAACGTTGAAGACCATGGAAAGGAGCACGCGAACGGTCAACACGACGCTCGCCCGCTACATGCGTGTGGGTACGCCCTCCACCTGCGGGACACGCAGTCTTAGATCCCGCAAGCGCGCGGTCTCTACCTCCACATCGGGCGGCTCCGTGTCTTCCAGGATGTGTACCATCACGCGATCGGCGGTCTTGATCGCCCCCAGACAGACAAGGTCGTCGTCGTACTCGAACGAGACCCTGAAGGTGCCGTGTCCATCTCGGTTGAAGTCCCACTGTGTCTCGCCTTTGAGCCCCCGCGGCGAACCCGCGCGGGTCATCAGCTCGATCACCACATGCTCGAACAGATGTGGCACTTCGGTGTCTGCGATCTCCTCGGCGAACGTGATGCCTTGCGCGTTGTCGCACATGTGCTGTTTCAGGCCCGGCAACAGCTCCAGCGCGCGGCGCACGGCTGCGTCATCTCCAGCGGTACGCATGCGTTCGTCATCGTCGACCCTCACGACGACATCGATACGGTCCTCGCAGACCGTGACACTGTGAACGTGCATCGTCCCCCCCGCCCAAAAACACCCGTGCGCCGATCAGCGCCGCCGCGTACCCAAGTAGTACGCGATCGAGACGACGGCCAGCACGGCCACGACCCCCACGACGACGACCTGCACCGTCTTCTCCTGCGCCAGGTCACGCACTTCGCCCTCGGCCATGTCTTTGATGTGCAGCGCCTTACTGCGCAGGTCCTCTACGGTGATGGGCGTGTCAGCCGATGTCATTTCTGCATCATCCTCACCTTGATGGCGATGAACACGAGTGATACGAGCACGTACACGCCGCCGATGGCGAGCAGCGCGCCAGGATAGGTGATCCACTGCCCTAGCAGTATGAAGAGTCCTACAGCGATGAAGATGAGACCGACGACGAGCAGACAGCCCGCGGCGCTTGCCGAGACCAGCGTGAGACCCAGGCGCTGAACAGGCTTGATGACCTTCTCGCGAACGACGGTCTCCGCCTCCTGACGGAGCCAATCAGACGCGGTCTGCAGCAGATCGGCAATCGCATCGATGATCCCCTGGACGCCGGTCTTCGGCGCTTCAGGCGTGGTGTCGGGTTCGGCCATGCGTGATGCCCCTTTCGTCGAACGGCAACGTCTCATACATACCCTAACGCATCCCCATCGCTGCGTCGTCAACATAAAGAAGCCGGCCACACGAGCGTGGCCGGCCTCTTCTCATGTACGGGGAGTGCTATCTGCCGAGTATCCGGTAGCTCACGGTACCGACGCCGGAGAAACCCAACGCCTTCGCCGTACCGGGACCAAGGTCGAACAGACGGCCGCCGACGTAGGGACCGCGGTCCTGCACAACGGCGACACACGTCCTACCTTTGTACTGGAACTCGATGCGGGTACCGAACGCCATCGAGCGATGGGCGACGACCATGCTCGTAGGGGTCAGCGTACCGCCGCCCGCCATGGTGTTGCCGTAGAAACCCGGGCCGTACCATGAGACCTTCGCGGTGCTCCACGCACCCGTCCCACTCGACCCGCGTGACACCGTCGTCGTATGGACCACATGTGGCGGGGTCCGAACGATCGTCGTTGCGACCTTTGTCGCTGACGCGGTCTTTACCGCTGTCGATACGTTGTCCGCCCTAAGCATCGCGCTCTTGGCTGCAGCGTCCATAGTGACTCCTGCGGCTGCGGTCGCTGCTGACGGGCCATCGAGACGCAACGCCGTCGCGGCCTCAGCCGTCTGCGGCGGAACGAACCCGACGCCGACCACACCGGCGAGCACCAGAGCCATAACACCCGTCAGCGCCAGAATGGCGGGGACCAACCTCACTCGACTACTTGATACCTTCACACGTACCTCCGGGTCCGACTACAGGGCAGACGGCGTCCCGGGCACAAGAATGGACACGGAATGTGTCGACAGCGGAGGAACTGGGGGGAGCTAGCTGTCTCGTACCCGGCCGCGTGGATCGGCGCATCGCCGTCTCGGCCATAACAAGCTCAAGCTATGCTGTTGTGGCTGGACCGTGGATCCTTATGCGAAGCAACGTCCGCTTCGCGCTCTGTTCGCTCTTCGGACACTCGCGCCGCCGGTCCGACGAACCGGCACGAAGACCGATCCGAACGCCGCGCGTTGCCCCTTTCAGACCAACAGCCGAGTACGTTAGCACACCACGTGCCGAAACACCAGCGAACGGACGCCTGGAATCGAACGCCCGTTCGCATCATGGTGCCCGGACGTAGCCGTTACGGAGTCGTCGTCGCAGGCTCCGAGACCACTCCCGCGAGCCTGTCGAGTACCTCGCCAAGCTGCTTGATATACCTGCCGTACGCCGCCCAGTCACCGGACTTCTGGGCGCCGATGGCCTTCATGTAGAGCTCCTGTGCAAGCCCGGCGTCATCACCTATCGCAGGCGGCGTCGCGCCCCCGGTCGTCCCGTCGTCCGACACAACGGTCTCGTTCCCGAAGACCGCCGTGAGGGCACTCGTGAGATCGACCTCCATGGCCACCTTGTCTCCATAGGCCACGATCACGCGTGTGAGCTGAGGCATCGCGGTCTTCTCGGCCTGCAGATAGAGCGGTTGGATGTAGACGATCGACGTGTCGATGGGGATGACGAGCTGGTTTCCGAAGAGCACCCCGCTCCCCCGCTGGTTCCACAGCGTCAGCTGCTGAGAGATGACCGGGTCCTGATTGACGCGCGCGCTCACCTGTTCCGGTCCAAGCACGAGCTTTTGCTTCGGGAAGGTGTAGACCACGCGCCGCCCGTAGTCGCCCGGATTCGACTTCGCCGCCATCCAGCCGATCATGTTGTCTTTGTTCCGAGGAGTGAACGGCATCATCATCATGAAGTCCTCGGTGGACTCGTCCGGCAACTGCATCAGCACGTAGAACGGGTCCATAGCCGTACCCGTCCCATCGGCGGTCGCTCCCGGCAGCGCCCACTGGTCCTCTTTGTTGTAGAACACCTGCGGGTCCTGCATGTGGTAGGTCTTATACACCTCCGCCTGCACGCGGAAGAGATCCTCCGGGTAGCGCAGATGCGCTCGCACCGCTTCGGGCATCTTTGAGCCCGGCTTCACAAGATCCGGGAAGACCGCCCTCCAGGTCGTGAGCAGCGGATCGCTCTCATCAAACGCGTAAAGCGTGGTGGTTCCGTCATACGCGTCCACCGTGACCTTCACGCTGTTGCGCATGTAGTTGAGATCACCGTAGACGGGCTGCGAGTAGGGGAAGCGCGAAGAAGTCGTGTAACCGTCCACGATCCAGATGACCCGGCCATCGATGATCGTCGGGTATGGGTCGCCGTCCAGCGCAAGCCATGGAGCCAGCGCGCCGAGACGCTCGGTGAGCGAGCGCCGGAAGAGCGCCTTGCTGTCCGGCGTGATGTAGGAGCTGAAGAGCATCTGTGGCGCCGAGAAGCGCAGCGCGAACGCCACGCGCGTCACCAGGCCACCCATCGCAACGCCACTCGCGCCGTCGTAGCTGGTGGTCGCGTTCTGATCGCCCATCGGGTAGTCGAACTCTTTGAGGTCGGTCGCCGCGATGACGTAGTTGTTGGTCTGCTCGCCGAAGTAGATGCCGGGCTGAGTCACTTCGAGCGTACCGGACCCGCTCGGCGGGATGTCTTTGACGATGAAGTCCGGCAGGCCCTGGCCGGTCACCTTGTTCACCGGACTCACGACCACACCATAGCCGTGCGTGTAGACGAGATGCTGGTTGACCCAGGTCTGCGCCTGTTCCGCGAGCTGGCCGACGTTCATCTCGCGTACTGACACGAGCACCTGCCGACTCGCCCCGTCGATCTGGTAACGATCGATGTCCACGTCGTCGAACTCGTAGTAGGGTCTGATGCCCTGCAGCTGCTGGTAGCTCTGCGCGACGATGGCCGGGTCCCACAAGCGCACGTTGTCGATTGTGTCAGCATTCGCTGCGATATCGCTCGCCACCAGGCTTTCCTCGGCAGGGAATGCGCGCACTTCGATCTCGTCCAGGCCGAACGCCGCCCTGGTCATCTTGATGTTGCGCTCGATATAGGGAGCCTCGGCGGCCACCTCGTTGGGGGCGACACGGAACTGCTGTACGAGCGCCGGGTAGACTCCGCCGATCACGATAGAAGCGGCAACCCAGACACCGAAGGCGATGGCGGGAAGCCTCCACCCCCGGAAGCGTATGTTGGCGATGAGTGCGATGCCCGAAAGCAGCGCGATCACGATGAGGATCTGCAGCGCCGGCAGCTGTGCATGCACGTCTGTGAATGACGCGCCGAGGACCTGACCCCGCGGCGAGAAGTTCAGGTCGTAGATGTCGAGCCAGTAGATGAATGCCCGCACGACCACGATGAGTCCGGCGAGCACCGACAGATGCGCCTTCACATGCGGGTCGAAGCCCTTGAGGCGCGCCCACGGCCGTATCGCCCCTGTCAGCACGTGCACGACCGCCGTCAGCACCAAGGTGAGCAGTAGGGCGCTGGTCAACCAGTCGGCAACCGCTCGATAGGCAGGGATCGTGAAGAAGTAGAAGGCGAGATCCTTCCCGAACTGTGGATCGGTCATCCCGAAGGGGACCTGATTCAGCCACAGCTGGAAGTCGGCCCATCTGCCCGACATAGCCGCACCGGACATGATCGCGGTGATCGCGCTGGCGCCCAACAGGACCCAGCCGAAGAACTGCTCGATCACATCGCGGATCTGTTGGATGGCCATCTCGTAACGAAAACCCACCTCATCGGTGCTGCTGAGCACCGCCCGTGGCGCCATCGCCCGTGCGATGCGAAGGTTCACGTACATGATCACGAAGAAGATCAAGCCGAATGCGAGGCCGACACCCCATTGCGAGAGTAGCGTCGTCCAGAAGACCCCCTGTTGGCCGAGGTCCTCGAACCAGAGAAGATCCGTGTAAAACGTCGCAACGCCGCCCGAGATCGCAAACAACACGAAAAGCATGGCGATGACGATCGTCAGAACCCGGGGGTTACGCGGAGTGCGGTCGACCATGGGTGTTCCTCCCTAGAGTGTGTTCTCGTGTATGGTACCCGAGTCGCGCAATAGGAGACGGTCGCCTTACAAGAAGTCGGCGACATCCACGTTCACGCCACTCGGATCCAGACAGGCACGCACCTCTCGGCCGGCTGCGGCAACGGGTTCGGAGAGGTCGATATCGATGGGATCGATCATGCCTCCCGAAGCGTCGGCGATGATGCGGACCACGGGGCGGACCGGATCGCGAGGGCTGGGGCTCACGACGATCGCGGTCTCCCCGGAGGAGAGCTGCACTATCGAGCGCGGAGGATACGCACCCATGAGGCCGACGAAGAGTCGGACGAGTGTAGGATCAAGCGCGGTGCCCGCGTTTTTCACGAGGACCTCGATCGCCTCGGGCTGCATGCGCGCGCAACTGTACGTCCGTTTCGATGTCATGGCGTCAAAGGCGTCCGCGACCGCCACGATGCGGCTCGCCAGGTGCTGCGGCCGGGGCGGCATCTGCTGCGGATAACCCGTAAGGTCGTAGCGCATGTGATGCTCGAAGATGACGACGAGCGCGGCCTTGTCAAGGCCGGCCGTAAGCGCAGCGTGCTCGGCGCCCACGACCGGATGTTGCCGCACCATCGCCCACTCGTCAGAGGTGAGTGGACCCGGCTTGTTGAGGATGTCTGCTGCGATGGTCATCTTCCCGATGTCGTGCAGCAGCGCACCGACACAGAGCATCGAGAGGAACCTGTATTCCTTGGTCAACGCCGAGGCGAGCGCGAGCGAGAGTATGGCGACGTTCACGGAATGATAGAAGGTGTACTCGTCGTAGTTCTTGAGCCCCGACAGCTCAAGCATCGCATACCGGTTCGCGAGCACGTTGTCGACGAGACTTCGCACGCTGGCTTTCACGCGTGGGACGTTCAGTGACTCGTTCGAGCGCACAAGCTGATCGAGCTCGCGCAGCAGATCGATCGCATCGCCGTACGCGACTCTGGCTACCTTGTGCGAATCCTCAGAGGATAGTCGCTCTCGCAGAACGGTGACCGCACTCACTTCCACATGCTCTAAGGCTGCGGCATCCAGGAGTCCGACGATGCCGCCGCGTTGCTCCACGCTCTCGGGATCGCTGCCAAGCACCACCGCGAAGCGGACAAGCTCATCTTTACTGAGTCCTCGCTTGAAACGCAGCGTGCCTATGCCGATGGCGGTCATATCGCGGATGAGTTGGTCGAACAACACGCTGTCCTCGGTCAGGAGCTGTTCACCAAGAAGCAGCTCGTCATCGAAGAACGTGATGGGTACGTCCACACCTTCGGCGTGATACTGGTCGATCACGTGGAACAGCTCCTCGACGGCCTGAGCCGTCGCCGGATGTTCCGGCGGGTAGAAGCGGATCGTACGCCGCAGCGCATACAAGCGCGCCAGTAGATCACGCGCACGCTTGATCTGCTTCGTCGTGAACTGCCGAGTGGCGCCACTGGGCGCCATCTCAGAGGTGATACGTTCGATACCGGGCATCGCTGCAGAGGCGCCTGCGGCCTCATGGATATCTTCATGCCCGCGATCGTCGGTCATTACGAGTCCTCCCCCGTCGCCCCGGCAGCCTGCGACACAGCAAGCGCCGTCAGCGCGGACGTGGCGGCGGTGCGCACTTCGCGCAACCGACCCGAGCGCATGAGCGCGCGCTGTCGTGCGAGGTTCTCGAGCACCGGCTTCGCGGCCGTATCTCCGATCCGTCCAAGCGCTTCGATCGCCTCGACCCGCGGACCGATGTCACGGTTGCCCCGCCCGTCGCCTCGCGCCACCTCGGAGAGCGCGCAAACCGCACCGCGGACACCCGATGTGCCGAGGTAACGAGCCGCAAGGCGCACGTTCTGCTCATCGTCGTCGCCGAGAGCGGCGACCAACATCTCCTCGGCCATCCTGTCCCGGATCCCTAAGAGTGCACGGATCGTCTCCCTGCGCACCCGTGCATCGCCGTGACGCAGCGTGCGGTTGAGGTAGGGCAGGACAGAAGCGGCATGCGTAGCAGCGAGTATGTTCACGACATTGCGAACGAAGTACCAGCGAGGATCAGTGACATGCGACCCGAGGCGTTCGATGTAGTCACCCGCGAGACCGGATAGCAGGTCGACGAGCGCCTTGCGGCCCGCCATGTCGGGTTCATCGGCCAAGATCTCGAGAAGTGGCTGTATCGCATGCTCGCCGAGGGCGTCGAGGAAGCGTCTACTCGCCTCATGCTCGGGTGTAGAAGGCTCGTAGATGCGGATCGCCTGACTTACAAGCTGCATGGTCCGAGCGCTTGCCAGGATACCGATCGCGGCCCGGACGCGCGCCCGTTGCTCCGGGTCGAGCGTCTCGTCCGACTCCAAGGCGGTGAGGACGACTGCGACATGCGTCGCCGCCTCGAACTCTCCCCATTCGGCCAGCAGCGAGAGATTGTCTTCGACGAGCGCAAGTAGCGATCCGAACACGCCCGGCCGCCGTTCGAGTGACGCGATCGAGATGAGAGTGGAGAGGATGTCGCCGTCGCTCACGCCGCGCATCACCTCTGCCTTGAGCGCCGCGACCTCGTCATCACCGACCCCCACATCCCGTTGCTGCGGCGCGAGGTCCACGAGGCGCAGCACGCTCGCAAGCGCATCGCCGCTCTCTTCCTGTTCCGCGGTCTGCAACTTCGTCGGAGCCGCTCCTTCGAGTACCGCCGAGATGACCGATGGTGACGCCCCCTGCTCCCCCATCGCATTCCTCGCCGCGTCTAAAACGTCCTCCCTGCCCGCAAGGCTGATAGCGGCGAGATTGCGTATCGCCCGCGCGAGTCCCTCCTGCGAGACCGGGTCCTCGCTTAGCGCGGTAACGAGCGCGCGACACACCTCGCCGAGATCGAGCTGGCGCAACACCCCCGCAACGGCGTCATCGACGCGAGCCTCCTCGAGCAGATGCTCTGACAGCAGGCGGAAGCGCGTATCCTCTTCCAGACCCATGATCGCCTCGCCGATCGAGCGGAATAGCGCCGGTTGCTCCTCGGTGAGCTCATCGCGCGCCACACGGGCGAGATCCCCCACGATCGTCGCGAGGCGCCCCATCGAGACTTCGGCGCCGCGACCGTGCGCCGCCTCCGCCAGATAGCGCCCCACCAACCGAGGGCTCTGCGTGAAACGCACGAGAAGGCGCTGGTCGCGCGGTCGAGCCAGACGACCGAACGCGAGGATCGCTTCGATCCGCTCAGGCGAGGGCGGCCACGGCTCGCCAGCGACGAGAGTCTCTTCGGCATCATCGAACGGAGCGGCATCGACTATCTTGGTGCTCACGTCCTTGACGGTTATGCTGTCGATCTGGCGCTCCCACATGCGCGCCTCGAAGCCACCCGCAGCCGTGATAGCGTCGGGCGACTCCTGGACGACAGCGAGGAACTCCACGAGCTCGCGCTCGCTCGCACCCGTGTGGAAACGGAACTCGGCGATATTGCGGGCGTAGAACTCGCGAGCGAACTCTGTGAACGCAGGCTTATCGGGAAGCACAGGCTTGCCATCGACGATCAGGCCCTCTTTGAGCACGCAGAAGCGGATGTCCGCGCGTTCGCGCAGGAGATGGCGAAGCAGCATGAGCGCATCACGCGCGTTCTCGCGAGGTATCGCACTGGCCGGCGGGTAGAGCCTCACGGCCTTGTGTGTGACCAGCAGCTGCTTGACGAACCGTTCGACCGGCTCGGGCGCACACTTCTCCCTATCGACATCAGTCACGTGATGTTCCCCCCGATGCAGCGAGGACGAAAACCCTCTTGATTATGCCGCTCTCCGCGCTCAGATGCTATCATCCGCGCATGAACGAACCCCTACACCCGCTCCTGCTCGCCTCGGCGTCCCCACGACGACGCCGCTTGATCACATGGCTCGGGATCCCTGTCGATGTGACGTCGGTCAACACGCCGGAAGACCTCGACACACCGCTTTCGGTCGACCCCACAGCACTGGCGGCGTCGATCGCTGCCGAGAAGGCCGTTGCTGCGGCACCGATTGCCGCAGACGGACGACTCGTGCTCGCATGCGACACGATCGTCGTGCATGACGACACCGTGCTGGGCAAGCCGGCTGACCTTAACGACGCATATCGCATGCTGCGCTCGCTCTCGGGACGCGAACACGAAGTCATCACGGGTATCGCACTTCTGAGCCATGGCGAGACAGAGCCACACACGTTCTCCGTCACGACGCGGGTACGCATGCACGAGCTGTCCGAAACAGACCTGGCTGTGTGGGCAGCGAAAGGCGAGTTGCTCGGCTGCGCTGGTGCGTACAATATCGAGAGTCACCTGGCGACCGTCGAGTTGACCGAGTGCTACCGCAACGTGGCCGGTCTGCCCCTGTGCCACATCTACCTGGCGCTCGCCGCGGGGCAGCTTCAGGGCGTGCCCGACGGACTACACTCACCACTCGAAGCCTGTGATGCCGACCGGTGCGTGGGCTGCCTGCTCGGCAGAAAGCTCCTCGGCAAGAGCTAGACGCGTCGGGCGACGAGTACCATCGACTCATCAGTGTCCGGATCAAGAAGCCTGTTCTCGTGATCCCCGTAGATGACGATCTGATTGAAACCCGCATGCTCCAACTCGGTCGTTATCATGTCGTACGGCATCGCGAAGTGGAGCGAACGGCGCGTCTTCAGGCTCCACCCTCCGAGCGCATCGGTTCCAAGCGTCGCGGGCCAGCTTTCGATGGTGTGTTCGCCATCTCGGACCGCCGGGTCGCGTACAAGCGTCACGAAGTCGAACAGGATGCCGTCGCACTCCGGGGTGTAGTCCAAGAGCCGCAGGAAGAACTTGTCGCCATCGGGCGTTTCCCGAAAGACCGGGCTCATCGTACGCACACGTTGACGGATGAGCCGCGCATGGTTGAGATAGTGGAGCACCAGCACTCCGCCGGGGCGTAGCGCGGTCGCGAAGTCGCCCAGCGCCGCGCGCAGACCGGCACGTGAGCGCACGTGCGGGAGTGCATTGCCCGTACAGGTGATCGCGTCCACATGGCACCCCACGATACGCATGACCTCGCCAAAACCACCCTCGACGATCCGTAGGTCGCTACCCATGCGTTCGGCGTTCTCCCGCGCCAACGCGAGCATGTCCTCACTCGGGTCGATCGCGGTCACTTCCAGACCCCAGGAGCGGAACATGATCGCATGGCGTGCGCTGCCGGCACCCACATCGGCGATAGAGCATACACCTGCATCCGCGAACAATCTGCGGAAGAAGGGCCCCTCACGCTCCAGACGACGCTCCCAGTCCACGAGTTGGTCGTACTCGCGTTCCTGGTTCTGCATCGCGTCGAACATGGCTACCTACCCGTCCAGACCGAAGATGCGCACCGCGTTGCCGCGTGCGATCAGATCGCGGTCTTGTTCGGACAGCCCGATCTCTTCGAGCGTCCTCAGCTGCTGATGTTTGATCCAGGAACGATACTGCGCGGTGGTGCCGGAGTCGGTGCCGAACAGCACCCGCTCGGGCCCGAGAGCGGTGACGGAACGCAAGAAGACGTCCGCAAGTGTGTAGCTGTGCGGATCGAAATCCATCCAGTTGTTGGTGCCCGAGGAATCAAGGCACACGTTCTTGCACTGGTAACACACTCGCAGCGCCTCGTGCAGGTAACCCGCGCCGAAGTGTGCGATGACGAAGGTGACCTCCGGGAAGTCCCTCGCGACCGGCGAGAGGTCGGTCGGGTCTGCATAGCGCATGTCACCCGTCGGATCGACGGTCACGCCATAGTGCACGATCATCGGTGCACCCAGCTCGGCCGCCTTCTTGAAGAAGGGCCGACACTCCGGGTCTGAAAGACGGTAGCTGCGGTTGACCGGTAGCAGCTTGACGCCCTTGAAGCCGGCGGCCATCTCGCGTTCAAGTAGCTCCGGAGCATGCTTTCCGCGCGGATCCACATAGGTGAGCGCATGCACGTGACCACGGGCTGCGGCGATGAACTCCCGCGTGTACTGCGAGTCCTCGATCACGCTCACCACAAGCGCCTTCGCGACACCGGCATCATGGATGCGACGCGTGTACCACTCGGCCATCGCGGTCGCGTCCAGATCGGGCAGCGTCTCGTTGCGTCGCCCGAACTTGCGCTCTTCAAGCGCCCGCTTGAAACGGGGGTTCGCGTCGGGATACGCTGCAACGTACTCGGCGAACAATGGCACCGAGAACAGGTGCACGTGCGCGTCTACGATATCGCCCGGGCAGGTGGCCGGAGCGGACTCGAGCGGGGTCACTGACCCGCCGCCGCCTTGGGCTCTTCGGGAACGATCACCAGCATGATGATGTAGGCGACGATGAGACCGCCCACGTTCGCCAGCATCAAGGCGATGAAAGCGAAGCGGAGCAGTGTCGGATCGATACCGAAGTACTGTCCGAGGCCGCCTAAGACGCCGCCTATCCACTTCTCGGTGCGCGAGCGATACAGGCGCGTACCCCGTGCAGGCATGCGCGGCACGGCACTCTTGCCCGACCACATGACGATAACGACGCCGATGAGGATGATCGCGACGCCCCACCCGGCGTTGCGCACCAGGTTCCAGCCGGTCCAGAAGAAGTCCGGTACGAGGCCGAGACGCCACACTGCGAGCCAGACACCGACGATGATCAGCGCGATGCCGATGATCAGCGCCGGCTTGCCGTCACCTGTCTTGAACGGGTCCGGCTGACCCGACCCTTGCTGTGGGTATTCGTTGCTCACGGTGCCTCCTCGGCGACCTAGTAGAGGTCGATGCTGATCGAGCCGACGCCTGCATCGATCACGATGTCGTAGTACGCAGCGCCGTCGTAAAAACCATCGGTCTCGTAGTGCTTGTCGCTACCGCCGGACAGACGCCTGATCCCGGGGTCTACATTGATGGCGCTGAGGCCGCCCTTCACGAGCACGCGCGCTTGCGTACCCCGGGGAATCCGCAGCTCGATCGAAGAGACGCCGCCGTCCACGTGGACCGGGACCGTTTTGGGATCAGCGGTCGACGATATCTCACCAAGCATGACCGATGTGTCGGAGACGCCCGCGTCGACCGTGAGAGCCGAAAGCCTCAGGTCGCTCAGATCGGCTTCCGTCCTCGATACGCCTGCGTCGATCCTCAGGTCCCACACGACACTGCGGTCGAGCAGCACATCAAGGCGCGCCGTGGTGCCGCTCGGCCAGACCGTCGTTCCTTTGCCGAGCGAGACCTGTACTTCGGCCTCATCCCCGATCACCGCGGTGCTGAACGCGGGTCCGTCAAATGGCGTCTCACCGGCTGCAGAGACAAGATCGCTGCCCGCGCCCAGCGTGAACTCACCGACGCCGCCGCCTATCTCGGCGATGCCGCTCTTCACGTCAGCATCGTGAGACTCGCGTTCATCGAATGGAGTCGAATCCATCGACGTGCCCCACGTGACGAAGGGGAACCAGCGACCGCTCGGCGTCATGAGGAAAGCCCCATATAGCAGGCCGCCGACCACGAGTAGGCTCGCCAAGACACGGAGCCAGGTATTGTCCGTACCGCGACCGATGATGTCGATACCGGCGGCGATGATAAGCAGTGGCCACAGCGACAGAACGTTCCACCATACCGACCACGGCAGATAGCCCAGTGTGTTCGCCAGAAGGACAGACCCCACCGCGATGACGGTCAGCCCTTCTGCTGCTCGTTTGAGGTCCATCAGCCCCTCAGCCCTCTCATCACGGATACGATGCCGAGAAAGATCACGACCACCGGCCAATAGAGCCAGATATCGAAGTCGGGGATGAACTGGTGCGCAAGAAAGGCAAGTCCCACGACGATCAGAACGACCCCGAAACCGACTCCCCCACGGCGGTGCGCCGCTCGATGTGACTCGGGCGCAGCGTCCTCGGCCATGGTCTTCTCCTCTTCAAAGGTGTTCGCCAGCCGCGGGGCGATCGCAGCCCCGTTGGTGTCGATGGAAAGCGGCTCCTCGGGTACGACGAATGCCATCACCACATATGCGATGACAAGGCCACCGTGTGTGATGAGCGCAAGCACGACTGCGGCAACCCGTACGAGTGTAGGATCGACCTGCATCTGTTCCGCGATGCCACCGCACACGCCGACGATCACGCGGTCCCGGCGACTACGATAGAGCCTGCGTTCCATCCTCATGTCCCCCTTCGTGAGCATCCTTTGTCTTTGATACCCGTAACCGCGCGATGCGACGACGGCGTACGACCTCCACGGTCACGTAGAGGTCCGGGTGTTCGACGGTCTCGCCGGGGACGGGAATATGTCCGAGCTCCATCAGCACCCAGCCCGCGAGTGTCTCGTACTCCTCGGACTCCGGTATCTCCAGTCCAAGGTGTTCCCGCGCCTCCTCGACCGACAGCTGCGCGTCGATCATCCATTCATCGGCACCCAGCACCGTGATGTAGCGGTGCTCCTTGTCGAACTCGTCAGAGATCTCGCCGATGACCTCCTCCACGATATCCTCGATCGTGACGATGCCCTCGGTGCCACCGTACTCATCCACGACGACCGCGATGTGGTTGCGTGCGATCTGCATGTCCGAGAGGATCGCGAGGATAGGCTTCGTCTCGGGCACGAAGACCGCGGGGCGGGTGAAGCGGGTGACCGGTTCACCCAACGCACCTTCAGATGCCGGACCGACGAGGTCTTTCAGCAGCAAGATACCTACGATGGAGTCTGCGTCCCCGTGGAAGACCGGCAGCCTCGAGAAGCCGGAACGACGGAAAAGGGTGATTGCTTCACCGGCGGTCGCAGTGTCCTCCAGCATCGCCATGTCCACCCGCGGCACCATGATCTCCTTAGCGACGGTGTCGCCGAGCTCGAAGATCTCGTGGATCATGCGCTTCTCTTCGTCTAGCAGCGTGCCCTGCTCGGTAACGAGCAGTTTGATCTCCTCCTCGGTCACGCCCGGACGCACCGCGCCGGGTCTCACTCCGAGCATACGTGCGGCACCGTTCGTAGACTTCGTGAGTACCCAGATGACCGGCGTCATGAACGTGGCCAGCCAGCCGATGGGACCGGCGACGGACTTTGCCACGTGTTCGGCACGCTGTAGTCCGAGGCGTTTTGGCGCGAGCTCACCGAACACGAGCGTGAGATACGCGATCACCAGCGTCACGAGAAAGACCGATAGTCCGCCGGCGATGTCGGTCACCCACGGTATACCAAGACCACGCAGTGCAATAGCCACCGGCTCAGCGAGCGTAACGGCAGCGGTGGCTGACGCTCCAAAACCAACGAGTGTGATGCCCACCTGGATCGCGGCGAGGAAGCGCGATGGATCCTCTGTGAGACGCAGGACACTCTTCGCCTGCGCCGAACCTTCATCCGCTTCTGTCTTGAGTGCCGCGCGGCGCGCGGAGACGAGCGCGATCTCGGCCGCAGCGAAATAGCCGTTCAGCACGAGCAGCACTGCGATGAGTAATATCTCTCCGATATATGAGTTCATGCCGATAAGGTTACCGTAACAGCGCCATCTCTCACATGGCTGGTGTGGACGATGTCACGCTGTTACCGCAGAATCGAGTAGAACCTGTACATGGCCGAACCGGGGGGGTGGGATATTGAGTGCACCTGATCTGGCCACGCTGCGCAGTGTGGAGACCGTCGTGCGAGCACTGACGACGACGACCAAGACGCTCCGCCTCTATCCCGCATCCAGTCCGATCCCGCGTCAAAGCGCCGCCGCCGCGTGTTCGGCACTGGCAGAACTCCTTGCCGTCGAACCCGTGATCCCGTTGACGGTCGCCCGTGAAGGCTTCACCTTCGGTGGGATGTCGGTCGCTTCGGTCGGCTCAAGTGAACTCGCCGATCTGCTTGTCGCGCATGGAGTCGCAGAGCTGGACATCCTCCCCGGCTGCAGCGAGGAAGACTTGACCACGGCGCTCACCATCGTGCTTGAACCGCCGGACACGTTGCGCGAACGGGGCGGCTTCGGCGCTGCGCTTGCGGCAGCGGGTATCGAATGCGTCAGAGCCTCTGATGTCAGTCTCACGGTCATCGAGTTCGAAGCCATCGCTCCCGATGGTGACGTTGACGAGTTCCTGCGACAGCTGGCCACCGACCCGGAGAAGCTCGCGCTTTGGCTGCAAAGCGTCGTCAAGGGTGACCCCTCGGCACTGGAGGAGGGTTTGAGTGAGATGCTCTCAACGGTCGGTCCGGATGACTTCGACCGCCTTGTCGAGTCACTGACCGCGGCATTCCTCGCACAGGACGCCAGTGGGCGCGACGCGATTCTTGGGATCGCCGCTTCTTGTGACGATGATTTGAACGATCTGGTGGCAGGCGTCTTCAGCCAGATCGGCTCCGGCGACCTCGCCGCATCACTCGTCGGTGGCCTGTACGGCAAAAACATGCTCTCCGTCTCGAGCATGATCACCAATCTCCCTATCGGCCAACGACTTGATGAGATCATGGCCGAGATCGAACCGATGCTCGCTCAGGCGGGCCACTCGGCCAAGGAGCTGACTTTCCTCGAACACATGATGGGTGTTCGCACCGCCAAGGAACCGGAGAAACCCCTCTTCGTGCGGGCTCCTGATTATGCGAAGGTCGCAAAGATCGCGGAAGTGCGACCCGATGAGGTCGCCGCAGTTCGATCAGAAGTGCAACGTTCGCTTTCGCACGTGAGCGCACGTAGCGTCGCGACCATGTTGTCCCTGCTTGATCAGCAAGAAGACTTCGATCTGTACTGCAAGACACTGGACGGGCTTGTCTCGCTGGCGCCAACACTGTTCGAACAGCGCGACCTCGACCTCGCGACCCGTGTCATCTCTGAACTCGTGGCGCGCGAGTCTCGCACCGACCTTCCCTGGCCCGAGCTGGCAAACCGTCTCCACAGCGCACTGGCGCGCGCGACCGACCGGCGTGCCATGGGAGCGCTCCTGCACGCGGTGATGGACGACGCCGCGCTCGTGCATACCGCACGCAACATCGTACTCAAGTGCGGCGAGCAGGCGCAGACAGCGCTACTTGAGGAGGCTCTGACACTGCGCGACCACGACGGCCTGGAGTTGGCAGGACAGATACTGGGACGACGCCTGACAGATCTGCTCGTCTCCTTCGCAGCGAAAGCACAGTGGTTCCAGCTCGCACCCATCGCACAGCGTCTCGCCTCCGAGACCGAGCCACGCGCCACACAAGCGCTCGAGACACTCGTCCGCCGTGCAGACGCACAGTCGCGCCGGGAGGTCACCAAGGGTCTGAGCAAGTCAGGATCTCCCAACGCACTCTCCCACTTGCGGGTGCTGATGCACGACGGGAATACGGAGGTCGCAGTGTCGGCCATCCGGGCCATAGGAGCAAGCAAGACGCCGGGGGCCACTGGAGCGCTCAGCGACCTTCTCGGTGAGATAGACGCCGACGGTAAGGATTTCGCACTGACACGCGAGATCATCGACGCATTGATGCGGAGTGCCGACGATCACGCATCCAACGTGCTGACCAGACTCGCGACACGCAAATCATTGATCAAGCGCGGTCACTTCACCGAGGTGTCCGCACTGGCTCAGCAAGCACTTGACGGTCGTACCACAGGAGGTGCCCGGTGAACGAGCGCCAGCCTATAGAGCTTGTCGTAGCACTCTCCTCGGCACGCAAGGCACTGCACCTCTACCCGCCGACGCACCCCCGGTACAGCGAAGCCATCGACGGGCTGCTCGAGGCGACGGCGACATGTCTCATCGAGGGACCGTTCACACTGAACGTCCATCTCGGTCGCCTCTACCACGGCAGCCAGGTACTGCCGACCGACGCTCCGGGTCTGCATTCGATGGCCGAGACTCTCGAAGCTCATCGCGTCGAGAGCCTTACCCTGCACGAAGGCTTCAACCCTCACGACGCCGAGATGCTCATCGAAGTGCTCGGTCTGCGACCAAGCCAGTCACTCGAGGTGGCCGAACAACTCGAGAAACGCGGCGTCTCCACCGTGACGGTATCCGCGATCGTCGACGAGGATGCTCAGGAGGCCGAGGAGCGCGACCGTCTGCGTCAGCAGGATCGGGCTCTCTACAACCGGTTGCTAGGCGTGATGCGCTCGCTGACCCAGCGTATCCAGAAGACGGGCTCCACCGATGTAGGCGATTCGGCCATCATCGTCGAAAGCATCCTCGGCAGGCTTATGGAGGACAGCGCCGCCGTACTCGGCCTGGCGACCATGACCGGCAACACGGAGCCGAACCTGTTCCACTCGATCAATACCATGATCTACGCCCTGGTCCTCGGCGTAGGACTCGGGATACCCGAGGAAGGCCTGACGACACTGGGCATCTCCGCCCTGCTGCATGATGTGGGGAAGGTCGCGTTCGACATGACAGACCCGGTGGAGGCGGAGAAAGCCCGCTATCTACACCCGAAGATCGGGGCTGAAGTGCTTTCGCGACTGCCCGAGCAGGACCGCACGCCGATGCTCGTCGCTTACGAACATCACATGGGACGCGATGGATCGGGTTACCCCGAACGCGAGGCCGACTACGTCACCCACCCGTACAGTCGCATCGTCGCGATCGCTGACCGCTACGACCGTTTGACGACACCGCTACCCGATGGACTTGGCCATACGCCGGATCAGGCGGTCATGCAGCTCCTCCGCGATACATTGACGACATTCGACCAGACTCTTACCAGGCTGTTCGTCAAACAGCTTGGCGTCTTTCCTGTCGGCTGCGTCGTACGCTTGTCCGACCAGTCGGTCGGTATCGTCTCCGGCATGACAGGGGATTCGCTCAGGCCTCGCGTACGGGTCATGTACGACGCGACGGGACTTGCACTGGAGCCGCCGAAAGACGTACTGCTGTCTGATGTGGGCCTCGAAGTGTTGGAGACGGTCGACCCCGAAAGTCTACGAGTCAGGATCTCGGAGCACCTCTAGCGACGTGGAATCCTTGTTCGCCGAGAGGTGCTTCGGCCGCTGTCTCCACGCATTCGACGACAGCATGGGCAGGGCCCTCGTGGGCCCAGGCCAGTATCGCCCCTACTGCCCCCGGGTCGCCTTCGAAGACAGCCTCCACGCGTCCGTCAGCGAGATTACGCACCCAACCATCGATAGCGAGTCCTCTTGCGCGCTCGATCATGGACGCACGGTAGAATACCCCCTGTACGACGCCCGAGACCCAGATGTGGAGGCGTATGACCCCGTCCTGCATGCCACCGACCTCCTATCACGTTGCGCGAACGCCCTATCAACCGTCATCATCAGGGTATCTTTCCTAGGGGCCGACCGCACGTGGACGGACGAAAGAGCGTGAACTCCATCGAGAACACAGGCACGGTGGCCGGGGGGCGACATCCTGTCACCGCAGGCACTGAGCTCTACCATGTTGTGGCAGCCTTGCTTCCCCTGCCGATATTCGCGTTCGGCGCGACAGGCGAACTCGTTGTCGCCAACGATGCCGCGCAGTCGTTGCTGGTGACACAGCCTGATGGTTCCTCGGGTCGGCCGATGACATTCGACGGCATGGACATGTGGGAACTCCTGTCGAGCACACTGGAACGGGGCCGACACCAGGCGAACGTCCACTCGCGCATGCGGTTGTCGAGCGGTCGCAGCGCAGAGTTCGACTTCTGGGTACTCGCCAGCTGGCAACCGGCCGACACGCTGATAGGTGCGATCGTCTTCGCAGGAGAGCCGCCGGATGAAGCGGACGGTCAGGGTGCACATGCCGTGCGGTCTACGCACACCACGATCGACACCCTTGAAGGTTACGTGGATACGATCGTGACCGCTCTCGGATGTGATGCGGTCTACGTCGCCGAGGTTGCCTCGGAACGCGCTACCCGTGCGAGAATGCTGCTGTGCCGCTGCGACGGTGATACACAGCCCCCAGTCGAGTGGGGACTGGCCGGCACGCCCGCCGCAGCCGTCTCGAGCAGGCGCGTCGTGTGCTATCCCTACGGGCTGCAGGAGCGTTTCCCCGAGGATAAGTGGATCGAGAGCGAAGGCTTCGAGGCATATGCCGGGACACCGATCACTGATCCGTCGGGACATCGCATCGGCGTTCTCGGGGCTCTGTGGCGCCATCCACTCAAGAACCCGGAAGTCGCGCGCGCGATCCTGGGACTCGTAGGCGCACGTCTTTCGTGCGTGTTGTGGCAAAGCCGCTCTTGCAGTGAGCTCCTGGAGAGCGAGGAGCGCTACAGCGCGCTGTTCCGTCACACGCATCTGCCCATGATCGTCATCGATCCGGAGTCCTCCCAGATCGTCGAAGCGAATGACGCCGCATGCGCGTTCTATGGCTACCCCTGCGAAGAACTCACGACGATGAGCATCTTCCAGATCGATACGCTTCCTCCCGAGCACGTGCAGCAGGAGTTCCAGCGCGCGCTCTCCGGTTCGCGTGACTACTTCCAGTTCAAGCATCGGGTGGCTGATGGAACCGTGCGTGAGGTCGAGGTCTATGCCGGTCCCATCACGATGCACTCACGTGAGTTGATCTACGCGATCGTGCACGACATGTCCGATCGCCGTAGAATCGAGGAGGAGCTCGAGCACTATCATAAGAACCTCGAGCGGGTGGTGGAACAGCGTACCGATGATCTTATGCGAGCGAACATCGAGCTTCAACAGGCGACTCAGGCGCGCGACATCTTCTTTGCGAACATGAGTCATGAATTGCGGACCCCGCTCTACACCATCATCGGCCTCACCGACATGTTGAACGGTGGACTCGTCGGTGAACTCGATGACGAGCAGATCAAACAGGTCGGTATGGTGAACGAGGCGGGTCGCTCGCTCCTCGACCTGGTCAGTGACGTGCTTGACATCTCGGCCATTCAGGCAGGTCAGGCACACTGCGATGCCGAGGAGTTCGATGTCGTCGAGGTTGCTGAGTCCACACTGTTCAGCATGCGGCCACCCGCTGAGGACAAGGGACTCCAGGTCCACTTCACGTCGGTGGAACGCCCCGTGACGATCGTGAGTGACCGATTCAAGCTCCAGCAAATCCTCATGAACCTGATATCGAACGCCATCAAGTACACCGACGAGGGCGCCATCTACGTCGCGGTTTCCGCGATCGCTGACGGCCGGGTCACGGTCTCAGTCGTTGACAGCGGCGTAGGCATTTCGGAGCATGAGTTGCCGCATGTCTTCGGGGAGTTCCGCCAGATGAGTCGCGGTGACTCCGGTACGCACCACGGCACGGGACTCGGACTCGCCCTCTCGCGCAAACTCGCCGATGTACTCGCCGCCGAGATCGTAGTGACGAGCGAGCCGGGCAAGGGCACTACCTTCTCGATCATCCTGCCCGAGAAGTACTGTCCTACCGAGACGTGATGATGATATCTCAGCAGCAGTCGTGGCATGAGGCCATTGGTGTGCGTCATGCGCGGCGGAGTTTTGATGCGACATCACTACCGACGGATGAACTCGACGCTCTCGAGGCATGTTGCCGTGAGTTCCGTCCCTTTGGGGATCTCGCACGCACGGTGCTCGTGCGTGAAGCGCCGCAACGGCTGTTCATGGGTGTCGCAGGATCTTACGGAGGCATCTCCGGCGCGCCGAGTGCGTTGGCGTTCGTGGGCATTAAAGGAGCTCCGCACGTTCAGGCGGCAGTCGGCTATACCGGCGAAGGACTCGTCTTGGAGGCGACGGCGCGCGGCCTTGACACGTGTTGGGTCGGCGGTATGTTCAATGCCCGGCACGCAGCGCTTCTTGGTGGCATCGGGGAGCGGGAACGGGTGTATGCGGTGAGTCCGCTCGGACATGCCGCTGCAGGCATCACCACCAAAGAGCAGGTGGTGTTTCGCATGGGGCGGCCCAAGTTCCGGCGTGCGCTTGATGAGATCGCGCCGGGCAACGGCGCCTGGCCTGCGTGGGCGCGGGCGGGAGTCGAGGCTGCGCAGGTCGCGCCGTCGGCTTTGAATCGCCAGCCGTGGCGATTCCGGCTCGATGCGGGCGCCGTCATCGTCTCCGCCGAGGGAGTGGACACGCCACGTGTCTCCAAAAGACTCGACTGCGGTATCGCGATGCTGCATTTCGAGCTGGGGGCGCGAAGTGCCGGAGCGGATGGTACGTGGGAATTCCTCGATGGGCGGGATGCCGCGCGGTGGGTTCCTGCAGGTTAGACGCTACCAGTCATTGGCGACAGCCGGATCCTTTGCGCGATCGGTGAGCGCTATAGCATCGAACCTGCACGCCGACCGGCAGATGCCGCAGCCGTAGCACGCATGGAGGTCGATGACCGGAAGTCCGGCGTCCGCATCCCAGCTGATCGCCGAGAAGGGACAGCGCTCAACGCATGCACGGCAGCTCCGGCACGTCTCGTCGTTCATCCGGGCGACGTACTCGCCCTTCCACATCGTCTTGTGGTCGAATTCCAGCGTCGTGCGCATCGCCATGCAGCCGGCGTCGAGATTGCAGTTGCAGATAGCGGTGATGAACGGCGTCCCGAACGTCCACACCGAGTGCATCAGCCCCTCATCCTCGCAGCGCCGCAGCACTGCCGAGGCCTCCTCGCGCGTCAACCTCTGCAGCACGCTCGTGTCGGGGCCGTCGGTGTATCCACTGAACGCCTCGGCAAGCGCCTCGTCTTGAGGGGTGACGGTCATCGCGATGCAGTAGCCGCGCTCGGGCATGCCGGCGAAGTCGCGACACACGCAGGGGACCTGGACGATGCTCGTGGCGAAGTCGAATATCTGCTCGCACTCTTCGATAGGCACGGGCTGTCCGTAGTGGTACTTCTTCTGGTGAGGAAGTGTCAGCGCGCGAAAGATCCGTTGCACCGGTCGGGGAGAGGTCTTCACGACCTCGAGCAGCTTCACATTGCCAGGCATGCGCTTACTGAAGCCCTGCACGAAGTCGACGACGTACTCGCGGCGCTTGAGGTCACTGGTGAGGTCATACGCGTAGTTGGAGGCTTCGAGATACCACTTCTTGCCATCGCCGTGCTGCACACAGAACTCACACATGGCCGCCTCCTTGTCAGGGGACGAGGGTACCATGGCGCGCCCATCAAGGAGGGAGCCAAGAGTTACGTGACTCGGAACTCCTCGGCAACCTCGCCCGCCTTGAAGATCGCCACTTTGGTCAGGGCGGGACCTATCACCTGGTAGACGAAGGTCGTGGCAGCGATGACGTTGATCGCCAGAGCTCCGATCTCGGCACCGACCGCTCCATAGGCCTTGAACGTGTGAGATGCGTCAATGGCCAGGCCGATGGCGACACCGGCCTGGGAGAGTAGACCGAGCCCAATATACTTCCGGACCACATCCGGCGCGTCGGACAGTTTTGCGCCCGTCCATGCGCCGACGGTCTTGCCGATGACACGCATGACCAGGTACGTCACCCCGATGAGGCCGATGCTTGGGAGCAGCGAGACGTTCACCAATGCACCGACAAGTACGAAGAAGAGCACCATGACCGGCGGGTTGAATGCCCCGCAGAGCTCAAAAGCGACACGATTATCTCGGGAGATGTTCACGAGCGTGAAGCCCATGGCCATGTTCGTCAAGATGAGCGAGAGCGAGAAGTGATCAGCGAGCCCGGCGCACAACATGATCATGCCAAGGATGATGATCAATCGCTGGCCCTTGTCGCGGACCCAGCGCATGGCCAAGTGAAGCACCCATCCGCCGATCGCGCCCATGAGCAGTGCGCCGCCGATCTCGAGCAGCGGACCGGACAGCGCCGACTTCCACTCGAAGCCGCCCGAGCTGAGCAGCGCTTTCGTGGCAGAGGATGCGAACGCGTAGATGATGAGTGCGGCCGCGTCATCGAGACCCACTACGCCGAAGAGCGTGGTGGTCAATGGGCCGCGAGACCGGTACTGCCACAACACGTCCACGGTGGCGGCCGGAGCGGTCGCCGAGGCCAGTGCACCGAACACGATGGCGATGGGGAGGCTGTGGGTGACAAGATACATCGCGCCACACACGAGTATGAACGCCGAACCCGCCTCGAACAGGGTGATGATAGTGATGCTCTTGCCGAGTTCGCGCATCTCGCGCATTTGGAGTTCTCCGCCTACCGTGAAGCCGATGAGCGCGAGAGCGAACAGTGAGATGACGTTCAGGGTCTCGACTAGATCCGCGCTGAGAAAGCCGACACCTGAACGCCCGAGCAACACCCCGACGAGGATGTAGCCTACGACCCAAGGGATATGGATCTTATCGCTGAGACGTGCCCCCAAAAAGCCGAGAACGACCATTATTCCGATTGTGAGAAGAGTACCAAGCTCCACGATATGTCAGGACTCCCAGTGGTCTTCCATGAGCGCGCTACAGGCGTCAGCGCGGTTGACGATTCCAATCAAGACGCCATCGCGAACGACCGGTAGGATCTTCGTGTGTTCGGTAAGCATGATCTCCGACACACTCCCGATGTCCTGCGATTCTTCGACGGTGATCGGGTGTTCGGTCATGTAGTCGCGTACTACAGCATTGCTGGCACTGCGCATCTTGCGTGCGATCTCACCGAAGTCCATAAGAAAGATTCCCGAGTGATCCCGGCTGCGAGGCGATATCGCATCGATGATGTCGGCTTCAGAGAGGAAACCGATCACGCGCTGCTGCTCATCGACGACGGGTAGCCCGGAGATGCGCATGAGACTGAACAGATGCGCTGCTTGCTGAAGGCTGGTCTCAGGAGTGAGCGCTGTAAGATCGCGCGTCATGATATCGACAACTTTACGGTCAGGCATCAGGAGTCACCTCGACACGGTCAAGACAGGATTGGATATCATCACGGGACGTGAACTGACCGTTGGGGGAAGAAGCGGCGGCAAGCGCGGCGGCCACACCTTCGCGCGCGAGGTCCTCGAGCACGTCACCGCCGGTGGTCGCGTCGATCACGCCAGCGATAAGCGCATCATCAAGGCGTATTCTGCCGAGAAGGCCACATGCGGGGACTTTCACCGAGACCGACTTCTCTCCCGAGACGCAGATGACTTCATGTCCTGCATTGACCACGGCGATTTCCGCGCTCTTCGCCACGTGTCGAGCGAGTGCCAAGCGACCATCGTGTTCAGACAGGTCGTAGTCGCCGTACACGGTCACGTCGCGAAGATCAGGCTCGGCCAGGAATGGCCGAGCGGAGAGAGCGGCATTCATGATCTCCTCCCGGACGTTCACGGCGACCCGGACTCCACGTGACGTCGCCAGGCGGACGAGCTCCGCGCAGAACGTGGGCTCGACACCCGGAGGGAGGCTGCCTGCGATCACGACCATATCAGCAAGACCCAACAGACGCTCGAACGTCGAGCGGAGTACTGCGATGTCGGTTGGAGTCGCCTCGGGACCCGGCGACAGCAGTTCTGTCAGTGAGCCCGCTTGCGGATCGAGCAGGGCGTAGTTCGTGCGCGTTTTGCCTGGCAACAGCGTGAAGGCAGTAGTGATACCCGCATCACGAAGGGAGTTCTGTATGAAGCGGCCGGGGCCATCACCTGCGAAGCCCATGGCGGTGATCTCGTGGCCGAGTGCTCTGAGCATGAAGGCGATGTTGACGCCCTTGCCGCCGGGCTGCGTGAAGGTGTTCCCGATACGGTTGAGGCCTCCCAGCGAGAGCCCAGAGACCTCGAACACCTTATCGACTGACGGATTCAGGGTAACCGTCAAGATCACGTGGCAACACCCCCATGTTCGGCTAGGCTGGACTTGCGTACCCGACCCACTATACTCCAGCACCGGAGTGCGCCAGCAGATCTGTTACGAGGCGTGATAGACAACCCGCGGCGAGGAGAGGTCCTCGCCGCGGGTCGGATGACTAAAGGTTATTCGCAAGCGCTGCGAGGAAGATGAGCAGCGCGATAAGGAGGACGGCGATATTAAAGCTCATGTCGCGCGCGTAGCGCTGGATCTGGCGGCGTGTGTGGAGGACGCTTTCCATGCCCGAGCGGTCGCCGGTCATCCAATCCACGCGCTCCTGCGTTACGCTCACAACGGCGATCCGCGTTATATTCGTCCCCCATGCCGCCGCACGCTTCAGACGGTTGTGTCCCTCGACTCGATACGCCGTTGCCCACTCTTCTGCGCGTTCCAGATGGTCGCGTCCCTCGACTCGATACGTGGAGAGCTGCTGTGTTGCTAAAGGAATCACACCGAGTGCGTCGTGACCCGTCTGGGACAACCTGTCGGATGCCGAGAGGTCGTGCGGCACAGCCTCTCGGAGACGCTGGTCAAAGTGTTCCTCGGACAGGATGCGGTTCATAGTGGCCAAGATGTCGGGCCCTACGTCCTCACCCGCTATGTGTTTTTGGGCGAGCGTGAGAGCGGTCTGTCCAATGGTCTCACGAGCCTGGGACAGTGATGAGACCACTTGCTCGAGGACGTCCCGAATCGCATCCGTATGGTCGTTCCGGATGAAGTCTGACACGACACCGAAGCGCTCCTTGAAAAGCGCGGTCGCCATGTCGGATGCGATATCACGAACGGCATCGACTATATCCTGGCAGGCTGTGTCGCTCTTCTCGTTGAGATGTTCGCGCGACTGGCCGATGGCCATCGTGATCGCATGGCATACCGTGGCGTGACGCTCACGCTCCAGGAGCAGGTGTGCCTGTTGCACAAAGTGTTGATCCTGCGGGCCGGGTGAACCGGTGACGACGGTGACGAGGAAGCGTAGCCAGCGCAGGAGCTTTGAGATGTTGTGACGGTAGATCTCATACCATTCGTCGATCCAGCGGCAAAACGCGATGAACCACACCGCCGTCTTGCGGTACCAGTAGTCCACGCCGAACCACTTGGGCACATGCAAATGGAAGAGACCGAACTTCATGCCGACGAAGAAGATCGTGAAGCCGAGGGCGAACGCAGTGACGACCGACATGATGTCGGCCATGCTCATGAAAGAGTGCTCCAGGTAGTGCGCGATGAGGTCGGAGTGCAGGCCCCAGGTGTGCAGGCCGGGCGCCACGACGCCGTTGAGCACGATTTGCGGGAAGAGGCCGAGCGTGATGATGGCGGTTGCGAGCAGGCCCATAGCGATCAGCATGCGCGGAGGGGCGTCTTTGACCTCGGGTCCGTACTCGATCTTAGGTTTGCCGAGGAACGCCAGGCCTATCAACTTGATGAACGAACACGCTGTGCCGCCGCACGTGACGATGTATATCTTCTCGGCAACGGCGAGCGATGCGAGTTCGTGTAGCTCGTACGCCTCGACGATCGCGTGGTGAATGAGGCACTTGCTCACGAAGCCATTGAACAGCGGTACGCCCGTGATGCCGCATGCTGCGATCAGCGTGAACAGGAACGTGAGCGGCATCTTCTTCCACAGCCCGCCAAGGTGGTACATGTCCAGTGAGCCTGTCCGGAAGAAGACCGCGCCTACGCCAAGGAACAGGCATCCCTTGAAAAGCGCGTGGTTCACGATGTGATAAAGCCCGCCGGCGTAGCCCAGCGCACCATGCGTGCCCAGGTACCCTGCCGCTCCGATGCCGGCGAGGATGAAGCCCATCTGACTCACGCTGTGATAGGCAAGCATGCGCTTCGCGTTGGATTGACCGAGGGCCATTACAACGCCGATGAACATCGTCGCAACACCGATCCACAACACTACCAGCCCGATCTGAGCGCTGAAGTGCCATAGCTCATGGGCTATGTGCTCGCCGAGCTCGGGACGGAAGAGCGCGGTGACCGTACGGAAGATGCCGTAGGCGCCCGCCTTGATCATCACGCCTGAGAGCAGGGCGCTTGCCGGGGACGGTGCGACCGGGTGAGCGTCGGGGAGCCACACGTGGACGGGCAGCATGCCCGCCTTCACACCGAACCCCAACGTGAGGAGTGCGAATGCGGCCCAGCGCAGAACTGGCGCGGTATGCTCGATAGGAATCGGTGCGATCGCGCCGGTACCACCCAGTGCGTAAGTGAGGAAGATGCCCCCGATGAGAGCGAAACCGCCCACAACCGTCATCCAGAAGTACTTGATCGATGACTTCTTCGCTTCGTCTGTCTCGGTATGGACGACAAAGAGATACGCCACGAGACCGAGTGCTTCGAAACTGACGTAGAGAGTGATCAGATCGCCCGCGAGCACGACGCCGAGCATCGCCGCGAGCACGACCAGGTTCGTGATGTGGTAGCGGTCACGCTTCTTCTCGTGTTTGAGGTAATCGAGCGAGTAGAGGGTGGAGCAGAACCACACGAATGCCGAGAACAGCGCGAAGAGCATGCTGAACGAATCTACGGTGAAGCTCAGTTCGCCGATGATCGCCGGTATCGAGTAGGTGATCTTGTGATGCTCGGCTATCAATGGCACGAGCCCGGCGGTCATGAGTAGTGTGACACCCGTAATGACCACCACGTACGCGTTGCGCACGCTTTCGTTCCACTTGCCGAGCGGGCGCACCAGTAGCGCCGAGAACAGCGGCAGCAGGACGATCAGCGCGGGCAACGCGCTATGCGCTATGTGTTCAGAACCCTCCATTGTTTCCCCCTAGTGGAATGCGATTTTTGCTGCGAGCCGTGCAAGTGAAAGCGGAAGACCGGGCGTGGATGCGAACAGGCCGAGGATGACTGTCAATGCGGCTGCGGCCACCACAGGTACAAGCATCGAGAGCGGCGCCTCGCGGGTTGTTGCGCTCACGGAATCATCGCCTGCTGCAGGCTCCGGTTCCTGAAAGTATGCAGCGTAGACGATGGGCAGCAGATAGATGGCTGCAAGCAGCGCGCCACCGAGCAGCACGGCCAGATAGAGTGGCTGCTCGACCTCGAGTATTCCCAGACCCAGGTACCACTTGCTCACGAACCCGGAGAGCGGCGGTGTACCGATCATCGAAAGTGCGGCGACCGAGAATGCGGCCATGGTTATCGGCATCTTCTTGGCGATGCCGCGCAGCTCGCTCACGTTGTGTACGCCGGCCTGTTTGATGAGCAGACCAACGCACAGGAACAGCGTGCCCTTCATGAATGCATGGTTGGTGACGTGGACGAGTGCACCGACGAACGCCTCTTGGCCGAGCAGCGCGATACCGAGCATGACATAACCCATCTGGCTGATCGTCGAGTAAGCGAGGCGACGCTTGAGGTTGTCTTGGTTCACCGCAAGAATCGCCGCGAAGATGATCGTGAACGCGGCGAGGTACTGCACGTAACACATCACGTCGAGTTGGCCAAGGAGTTCCAGGCCGAAGACGTTGAAGGCAACGCGCATGATGCCGAACGTCCCTATGGCGACCATGATGCCGGACAGCACGGTCGAGAACGGCGCCGGTGCAGCCGGGTGGGCATCGGGGACCCATCCGTGCAGCGGGAAGATCGCAGCCTTCACCCCGAAGCCGATGAGGAAGCACACGAAGATCACGATGAGGTTGGCCTTGCCCATGTCCATGGAGAGCAGCCCTTGGGTAGCAAGCGTCTGGTCGCCGGCAAGGAAGTACGTGAACACGATGGCGAGAAGAACGAACGAACTGCCGATGAGGATGTAGATGATGTACTTGGTACCGGCAGCCATGGCCTCAGGGGTCTCTTCGTGTGTGACGAGCGGGTAGGTCAGGATTGAGAAGAGCTCGTAGAAGACGAGGAAGGTCAGCAGGTTTCCTGAGTAGGCAACACCCATCGTCCATGCGAGGCTCAGCATGAAGAATGCGTAGTAGCGACTCTTGTGGTGCTCGTCGGCCATGTAGCCAAAGGAGTAGACCAGAGCGAGCAGCCACAGCACCGACGCCGTGATCCCGAACAGCGCACCCATCGGATCGACGCGCATGTGAATCCAGATCTGGGGCGTCAGACGCAGCAGGTAGATCTCGTAAATGCGCCCGTCCAGGATGCCGGGTATGAAGCTTGCCGCGACCACGACGGTCCCCAGACACATCACCGTCAGTCCGATGGCCCGGGCGTGTTCAGAGAGTCGCGTCATCGGAACCACCACGATAGCGGCCAGGATGGGCAACAAGAACGCGGCCGGCAGTATGTTCGAGACGATAAGCTGACTTTCCATGAACTACCACTCCCCCTAGGTGCCGAGCCTATGTGCCGAAGAAGAACTGAACCGCCGTGCGAGCCAGGGATAAGGGCATCCAGGGAACTTCGGCGGTCGTACCGAGAACGATCACGTACAGCGCGCATATAACGGTGGGGATGAGCAGCGTCAAGGGCGCTTCGTCAACATGGAACCGAGTACCAGGGGGTGCCTTGAAGTACGCAAGGTAGACTATTGGCAGGAAGTACGCGGCGTTCAGCAATGCACTGGCTATCATCACCACCACGAACCACCACGCGCCGGCTTCTAGCGCACCGAGCGAGAGGTACCACTTTGTGATGAAGCCGGCGAACAGTGGCACCCCGACGAAGCTTAGCGCTGCAACCGTGAACGCGCCCATGGTGTAAGGCATCTGGTAACCGATACCGGCAAACTCGCGAATCGACGTCTTACCGGTCTTGCGCTGGATGGCGCCGGCAACGAAGAACATCGTTATCTTTGCGAAAGCCTGGTTTGCAATGTGCACGATGGCAGCCATGGCTGCCATCGGCGTCAGCAGCGCCGCGCCGAGGATTATGTAGGAGAGTTGGCTGACGGTCGAATATGCCAGCCGTCGCTTGAAGTTGTCCTGGAACAGTGCAATGAACGATGCTGTGAGAATCGTGAACGCGGCGAGCCACGCGAGCCATACCGTGAGGTTCAGCTGCCTGAGGAGTTCCACGCCGAACACGTTGTATATGACGCGCAGAATGCCGAACGCGCCTGCCTTGACGACAGCGACCGCATGCAGCAAGGCGCTCACCGGTGTCGGCGCCGCCATCGCTGTTGGCAGCCAACCGTGAAGTGGCATGATGGCCGCCTTCACGCCAAAGCCGGCGATGAGAGTCACGAAGAGCAACGTGAGAGTTTGCGTCCCGTTAGCGAGCGTGAGAATCCCGGGCTTACTGAGGGTCAGCGTTCCCGCAGTGTGATACGTGAGTACGGTGCCGAGCAAGATGAACGCGCCACCGATCAGCGTATAGACGAGGTACTTCTTGCCTGCCTTGAAGGCTGCTGGTGTCTCCTCGTGAATGACGAGCGGGTAGGTGACGATCGTCAGGCTCTCGTAGAAGAGGAAGAGCGTGAGGAGGTTCTCGGCAAACGCAATACCTACGGTCGTGGAGACGCATAATGCGAAGAATCCGAAGAACCGCACCTTGGACTCTTCGGGCTCCATGTACCCGATCGCATAGATCGTCGTGAGCAGCCATAGCGTGGAGGAGACGATTGCAAAGAACATACCAAGAGCATCGACGCGGAATCCCAGTCCGATGCCGGGTGTGAAATCCGTTAATTTGAAGACGTAGATGGTCCCGTTCAGCGTCCCAGGCAGCATCGACATGACGACGCCAAGCTTGAGAGCGGCCGCCAGAAGGCTCCACATCCGCCGCCAGAAAGCTTGTCTCCCTGTGAGAAAGATAAGCCCAGCACAGACGAGGGAGAGCATTGGTGCGAGTATCGGCCGGATATCGACGACTTCCATCTTATCCCCCAAACGGGCCGAGCATGCGGATCACGGCGGGTTCGATGAAGCTGATCGGTATCCTGCCCAAGATGCCCATCACCAGGCATAGGGTCGCAAGTACCAGAATCGGGATCAGCATGGAAAGAGGCGCCTCGCCGACCTCAAGGATCTCGGGGTGTGTCGGCTTCTGGAAGTAGAACGAATTCACCATGCGTATGTAGTAAATGAAGATGAACAGGGCACCGAAGATGAGCGCGATCCCGAACGCCGGTTTCCCGGCCTGAAATGCGCCAAGGGCGATGTACCACTTGCACAGGAAGCCTGCAGTTGGAGGGATGCCCACGATGGAGATGGCTCCGATGGAGACGGCCATGCATGTCACTGGCATCGCCTTGCCCACGCCGCGCAGGTCGGTGAGTGTGCGGTATCCCGTCTTGTGGATGATCGCGCCGGCGGCGAGAAAGAGCGTGCCCTTGATCAGAGCGTGGTTGAATATGTGCACTGTCGCGCCGATCAAGCTGTACTGCGACGCTAGGCCGAGACCCATCACGATGTAGCCTATGTTGGAGATCGTCGAGTAGGCGAGCATCATCTTGATGTCTTCTTGGAAGATGGCAAAGAACGCACCCATGACGATGGAGATGGCGCCCAACCACACGAGGGCCGTGTTCAGGCCGGTCAGGTCGTAGGTGCCCGCGCCATAGAAGATCTGGTAGACGCGCAGGAGACCGAAGACGCCCACCTTCACCACGAGGCCCGAGAGGATGGCACTGACCGGACTCGGGGCGATCGAATGGGCGTCAGGCAGCCAGATGTGCAGCGGGAAGAGCGCCGCTTTCACCATGAAGCTCATCGCTAGACCCGCGAGTGCGAGCATGACGGGCAGTCGTTGTTCGACGCCTGCGAGACGAGATGCGATGTCGGCCATGTTGAGACTGCCTGTGACCGAGTAGAGAAGCCCGATAGAGAGCAGGACGACGATCGAGGACACGGCACCCATGACGAGGTACTTGAAGGCAGCCATCTCAGCGATGTGCTCGCCGCTTACCGCGACCAGCGCGTAGGCGGAAAGCGACAGGATCTCCAGGAAGACGAAGAGGTTGAACAGGTCACCGGTGACAACGAACCCGATCATGCCGGTGAGGTTGAGCAAGACCAGGGTGTAGAAATAAGGGACGCGGCGTGCGGGGATCGTCTCGGCCACATAGTGGTAGGAGAACAGCAGCGCAAGCCAACCGACCAAACATATGATGCCTACCGACGCACTGAACTCATCGAAATGAAGTTCGATACCGTACGGGCGTGCCCACCCGCCAACAAGATAAGAGAACGGTCCCTCTTGGGCCACCCTGATGATCAGCATAAGTGCGGCCAGTGACGTTGCGGTCATGATGCCGAGAGCCCATATGGGTATCACCTTCGGTCGTCCTCGGCCGACGACAGGCGTCAGCACCGCCCCAACGAGAGGCACGATGATGATAGTGACAAGCCAATGAGGCCACGAGACCATCTACCCCAACTCCCTTAGCTCGTTACCCTCTATTGTCCCGCATTGTTCGTAGATGCGGATGATCAGACTAAGGGCGAGCGCAGTCGTACTGAGCGCGACAACGATGCCCGTAAGAATCAAAGCTTGAGGAATGGGGTTGGTGAAGGGAGCGTGGGCGCCATGGTCTATGATGGGTGCGCTGCCGCCATCGACGACGCCGAGCGCCATAATGAACGCGAATACGGCTGTCTCCATGATGTTGAGTCCCATGAACTTCTTGATGAGGTTGTCTTTAGCGATGACGGCGTACAGCCCGATCAAGAACAACATCATCGGAGCAGCGTAGTCGAGGTTATTCCACAGTGCTGTAAGCATCACTCGGCCTCCATGGTCCAGAAGATGGACGCGATAACTGCGGCGCCACCGATGCCGATGCCGAACTCGAGGAGCAGCAACCACATCGCGCGCACCCACGAGAGTCCTTCGGCGGCAGGGAAGCCGATGTTGCTGAAGAAGGTGGCCACTGCTGAAGCCACGTGACCGTTGACGGCAGGGAACTCGAGGTAGGATCCGACACTGACAAGTCCGGCGAGTCCGATGACGATGAAGGTCAGCGGCGCAGCGGCCTGCAGCCAGGGCTTTAGCCCTTCGGGCAACAAGCGCTGCGCCTCCTTATGGCCGAGCACAACGGTCAGTGCGATGGCGAGCGCGCCCAGAATGGTGCCGCCCTGAAAGCCGCCGCCGGGGGTCGCGTGCCCGTTCAAGATCACATAGAGAGCGAACAGGGCTATGAATGGCGCAAGGAGGCGCACGATGAAACTCACGACGATGCTCACCGGCTGAGTCGACTCCTCGTCGGCGGGGGCCGGTGCCGACTCCTCGCCGGCCGCCGCTGGTGTCCGATCCAGCAGTAGCACTGCGAGCACAGCGGCAAGTGCAGTGAAGATGACCGTGACTTCGCCGTTGGTGTCAAAGCCGCGGTAGTTGAGGATGATGTCGGTGACGATGTTCTCGGCGCCGGCGTCCTCAACGGCGTGCTCGAGGTAGTGGGCGGAGACATGCGTGTAGGTGGCGTTCTCCGCCGAGCCGTACGGCGGCAGTTCGGCCACCATGAGCAAGAGCGGGATGCCCGCCACGATAAGGAGTGCTGTAACCAGTAGCTTCTTCATTTCTCATGCCTTGTCGTCCGGCTGACGGTCACCAAGAAGAGCACCGTCGTGACACCCGCGCCCACAGCCGCTTCAGTCATCGCCACGTCCGGTGAGCCGCGGAGCTGCCAAACGATGCACAGTACGAGGCTGTAGGTCGAGAAGATGATCGCGGCGGCGAGCAGGTCTTTGGTGTGGATCACCGCTAGAGCACAGGTGATAAGCAGCAAGATGAGTACGGCGTCGAAAACCTGGCTCATGCCGACACCTCCCGCTCCGGGTGGCGCCACGGGACGAGCCCGGTCTTGTACGCGGCTCTCGCCAGCGCGTTCGCGGCGGTGGGGCTGGATAGGAGAACCAGTACGGCGAGCGCAAGGATCTTCAGTCCTGAAACGTCCAGGCCATTGTGAACGACAAGGGCGAGCAACAGAGCGCCGGCTCCAACGGTGTCGCACTTGGTCGCAGCATGCGTACGCGAGTAAAAGTCCGGCAGCCTGAGCATACCGAAGGTGCCGACGAAGAAGAAGAACATGCCGATCCCCGAGAGGACGACCGTGATCGCGCGAAGGATCGCGTCGAGCGTACTCATGACCAGTCACCTCTCAGTCGCTCGGTTTCCAAGAAGCGCGCTGCGGCGATCGTGACGATGAAGTTGAGCAGGCCATAGACGAGTGCGATATCTATGTAGATGCTCCGGCCAAACACGACGCCGAGCAGCGCGACCACGACGAGTGTCTTGGTCCCAACGATATTGATGGAGAGAATCCGGTCAACGATTGTGGGGCCCGCGTACGCACGCCACAGGCACAAAAATGCATTCACCAGCAGGAATATGCCAGTTCCCCAGAAGAAGGTTTCCATTACCTCACCCCTCGAACACCCGGACGACCTTGCGTTCGAAGGCGCCGCTCACGATGCTATCAGCGAACTCTTCGGCCAGGCAGTGGACAGTGAAGGTGTTCTCGTCGACATCGACAGTCAGCGTCCCGGGCGTGAGGGTGATCGAGTTTGCCAGCGCGACCCGGGACACGTCGCGTTGCATCGAACCACGGTACGTGATGATGACGGGGTCGATCGGCATCCGAGGATCGAGGACTCTCTCCGCCACAGACACCGCCGCCACGACGATCTCTTTGAGCAGCCAGGGCACGTAGACGAGTAGTCGACCGAGTTGGCGGAGACTGAGCGTGGGCGCATCGTCCGACCACAAGTTGCGTGCCGCCCACCAGCCAAGGCCAACTGAATACGCCACGCCGATTACGAGATCCAGTGGTGCGACCGAGCCGGAGATGACCAGCCAGAAGACGAAAAGGGTTATCGAGGCCTGCGTCGTCTTCACGGCAGTACCTCCTGCAGTCTTCACGGCAACACCTGCTGCATGCTGTTGAATCCATCCGAAACGGCTTTCGCAGGCATCCTCTTGCGCACGCCGAGGCGTTCTGTGGCGAGCCTGATGAGTTCGTTCTCATCAGGCGCGTCCTCGGGATAGGCTGCGGTGCCGAGAGACACCGTCACCTTACCGACCGCATCGATCACGTCGCCTTCGAACTCGGCGTCCGCGACGGTACGGCTGATGTGTTCTGCAACGATGTCGGCCTGTTCGGTGGAGGTGAAGGGGAGGACCACGGCGAACTCGGTGGAACGGTAACGTGCCACTATGTCGATGTCGCGAATCGAGATCTGGATAAGGTCCGCCAGGTGTTGGAGCATCAGATCGGCTTTGTAATGGCCGAAGCGGTCTTTGAAGCCGGCATAATCGTTCACTGCCACGAGCATGAATGCGACCGGTGTCGCCTGGCGGTCGCACCGGCTGATCTCTTCATTCAAGCGGTCGTGCAGGTGGCCGCTCTTGTACAGACCGGTGAGCTGATCGCGGATCGAGGCCCGCTCAAGCAGTCTAGCGTGCTGTCGCTGACGGCGGGCTTGAGTGCCGATCACGACACCGGATAGCAGGAACACCCCCATGCCGATGCTAAGCTGGGGTACCGCGGCCAACGAGGCCTCCGCCTCCAGCATGAGAAGTGCGATCAGCACGCTGGCGAGTACGCTTGCCGTGACCGCGCCCCCCACGTGATATGCAAAGGCCGCGATGACTATAGGTACAAGATAGAGAGGCCAGTACGTTGACAGGTTTCCTGTGACGAAAATAAGTGCGGTCACAAAGATGGTTGTCACCGCCAGCAGAAGTACACTCCACAGACGAAAATGGGTTGCCTGGGTGGTGACTCCCGGTGCGAATTCGTTGGCTACCCTCGGCATGGGCACACTCCCCCCGATCACAATCGGCACACAGATTCCAACGTTTCCATGTCGCCCGGGGTGCGACATGTGAGACATCGGCTTATTGACAATGTTCGTTGCTCTTTCACAATGTCCTGTTTTCCATTTCCAGTATTCCATTGCGCGTGATGGAAATCATGAACCGAGCGTAATCCTGAGAAGACCTGATGGTCAGTTGAAAAGGATAAAGCATTCTCGGTGGGCCTGGAAACGCGTGGGTTTGGTGTAAGAGGAATTGTGGTGTAAGAGGAATGATAGAGTGGTCTTCTCTCGAGACGGGAAGGTCAATGGTGCTCCTGGGGCCAGCCCATATGTTTGCTCGGCCTGTGTCCTCCGAGCGGGTATCGCCTCCGGGTCACTTCGGTGAACCGTGCGGTGCGTGTCACATGATCAACGAACAAGCGGAGACCATAGACTTCACCGAGTGACGGGACGCGTCAGATGGCAGTGAAAGAGCAGTACGCTACGGATACCCCGGGTACCGGCAAGGAGCGAGGTAAGAAACTCGCACGGACGTATTCCCTTGGCGAGGAGATCGCCAACGCGATCACGCATGGCGTCGGGGTTGCGTTGAGCATCGCCGCGCTCGTTCTCCTCATAGTCACGGCTGCCCGCACTGGTAACCCGTGGCAATTGGCGAGTGCGATCACGTACGGCATCACACTGATCTTGCTGTATGTCGCATCGACGCTCTATCACTCGATTCCCGGTCCTCGTGCCCGGCGTGTATTCAAGATCATCGACCACTCGGCGATCTATCTGCTCATCGCGGGTACCTACACGCCGTTCATGCTTGTGACCCTTCGCGACACCGGCGGTTGGTGGTGGTTCGGTGTCATCTGGGGTCTGGCAGTCGCCGGGGTAAGCCTCGAAGCGTTCTGGGTCTACCGGCCCAAGTGGCTCTCCGCCGCCGTCTACCTGGGTATGGGTTGGCTCGTGGTGACTGCGATGAACCCGCTGTTGGCGAACCTGCCATCCGGTGGAGTGTGGTTGCTGGCAGCGGGTGGACTGTCATATACGCTCGGCACGGTCTTCTACGTGTTGAAGCGGGTGCCCTACATGCATATGGTCTGGCATCTGTTCGTGCTCGGTGGCAGCGTGTGCCATTTCCTGGCTGTCGTGCTTTACGTGCTGAAATAACGATCTAAGGTTGCCAGCGCGGAGGCGCGAGGAAGACGGGTACGACAGTCTTTTGCAGGGTGATATCGGTGACGCTGTCCAGTGTGGAGTCGGATCCCTCATCGCAACGCGGTCCCATGACGACAAGCGAGAACTCCCCACTGGCCGCAGCTTGTGACACGACCCGCTCCGGATCGCCCACAAGGATTCGCAGGTGCACCTCCCCTACGCCCGCATCGCGCAGTTGTTCGGCGAATGAAGTGAACTGTCCGTGCGTGTCGTCAACAGTATGGTCCGCACCTGACGTGCCTCTCTTTGCAAACACGCGAAGCAGCGTCACCGCGCGCGGTTTCTTCTCGGCAAGAGCGAGCATAAGCCGTCTCGCGTGTTGGGATGTGTCGCTCGGGTCGGACGGGAAGAGGACATGGGCGAGCATGGTGGCACATGAAGTACCTACTTGTTCGGAGTCATTTTCAGAGGAAGGCGCTGTCAGCAGGAGCGGTCGCTCGGCGATCCTGATCAGATCCGAGGACACACTACCGGACATGATGCCTTCGAACAGCCCTTTGCCATGATTGCCTGCGACGATGAGGCCCGCTCCGTACTCTACAGCGACTCGTTCGATCTCATAGGGGGCATAGCCTACGGCGGTGTCGACATGGACGGCGATGCCCGCCCGTTCGAGTTCTTCGGTCTGGCGTTCGAAGAGGGCGTCGTCGTGAGGACCGGGCACCGAGGCCGGCCGGTCAAGCTCGATGACGTGGACGAGGACCGCATCCCGGACACCAAGCACGCCGAGTTGTTCGGCGCATCTGACGATCCCGTCTGATGATGAGGAGAGATCGGTGCAGACCACGGCGTTTCGGAACATCAGTCCGTGCCTCCTTCACACTTCCTAGTCGCCGTCGAGGAAACTCTTGTCTAGATCACCTGAGTCGGAGTACCCGCGGCTTTCCCAGTAGCCTTGGTAACCCTCGTCGTCAGAAAGCTCGATCTCGCTGATCCACTTGATCCACTTGTAGCCCCACCTGTCCTCGGCTACCAGCTGGAACGGGAAGCCACGCTCGGGGGGCAAGGTAGCGCCGTTCATCGAGTACGCCAGGAGTATGTCGTTGTCGTAGAAGTACTGGAGTGGGAACGACGTCGAATAGCCGTCCACGGCGCGCAGTATCACAGTATTTGCCGAGGGCCGCACCGTGACCTCTTCGAGTATGTCGCGGAAGTCGTTGGTCGAGCCGAGGTCGGTACCCTCGTACTCTCTGATCTCAACGCCATCCAGCGTGATGATGTCATCACGTGGGGCGTCTTGCGGCGGACCATCCGAAAGGGCAGTCGAACACCCGGCGAGCGATGTCAGGCACAGCAAGAATGCTGCTGCCCGTGCGGCCCCATACCTCATGTCGGTCTCCTTGCAGAGCGGTACTGCTTCGTTCATTCCCGCGTACGACGTGTTGCACGCCTGCTGCACGCCTGTGGCAGAATGAAGTGGATTCTCGCCGCGCGAACGGAGGAGCCGTGTCAAACGTCCTTGAGGTGTCCGGGCTCCGCAAGTCATACGGCAAGTATGAAGCCGTGAAGGGCATCGATTTCGCAGTGGGAGAGAACGAGATCTTCGCGCTCATCGGTCCGAACGGAGCCGGTAAGACAACGACGCTTCGCATCGTGGCGACCATCTTGCAGGCGAGTGCCGGCAGCGCACGGCTGGATGGCATTGATGTGACGGCAGACCCCGCCGCCGTTCGTGAGCGCATCTCGTATCTGCCCGAGGAGGCCGGCGCATACAAGAACATGACCGGTGAGGACTATCTGCGCTTCATGGCACAGCTATACTTCGCCGAGAAGCCGGCGCAGGAAGAGGCGCTCAGGACCGCGCGTGATGTGTCGGGTCTTGCCGGGCGACTCACCGACAAACTCGGCACATACAGCAAGGGTATGATTCGAAAGCTTCTGCTTGCGCGCACGATCATGACGCGTCCGCGCCTCGCCATCCTCGATGAACCCACAAGTGGGCTCGACGTCTTGAACGCCCTTGAGGTGCGCGGCGCCATCAAGGAGTTCGCCCGCCGGGGCATGTCGGTTCTGCTTTCGAGCCACAACATGCTTGAGATCGAGTATCTCTCAGATCGCGTGGCGATCATTCACGAGGGAGTGATACACGAAGTCGGCACACCGGCGACGCTCAAGGAGCGCTACGGTGCGGCGAACTTAGAAGAGGTCTTCGCGGAGGTGGCGCGATGAGGAAGTTCATGGTGCTCTTGCGCAAGGAACTGAGAGAGCTGCTCACACCGCAGATGCTTGTGCCCTTTGCCGTGACGATCCTCATGTTCGCGTTCATCGGCAACATCATGGGTTCGCAGGGCGAGAACGGTGCAGTGCAGCGCAACGTCATCATCGTCGATCGTGACCGCAGCAGCGCCTCGGCACTTGTCGTCGCTTCCATCGAGCAAGCGGGCTTCACGGCAGACGTTCGCGAGGGTACTGGCGTTGAGAATGCGGTGGCCGAGCTCAAGAACAAGGACGCCGCCGCACGCTTCCTGGTCGTTGTTTCAGAAGGCTTCGGCGAGAAGTTGTCAGCGATCGAGCGGCCGCAGATCGTGACGTACTCGGCACTTCGTAACCTGTCCGCCACGGGGTCTCGTGACGTGGGCGCCTTGCAGCAAGCGATCGCGAGTGTGTCTGAGGCGGTCAGTGCTCAGATGCTAGCCGAGCGAGTAGGCGACGTCGATCTCGAGATGCTGAAGTCACCGCTCTCGGTGGAGGAGCACGTCATTGTCGGTGACAAGGAAGCGGCGGCTTCCCCTGACATGATCGGTGCGTTCATCAGTCAGCAGACCACGTTCATCCCGATCGTCTTGTTCATCGTCACGATCTTCGCGGCGCAGATGGTCGCGACGACGATTGCGAACGAGAAGGAGAACAAGACTCTCGAGACGCTGCTCGCTGTGCCAATATCTCGCAGTGCGCTTGTCGCGGCCAAGATGATCGCTGCCGCCGCGGTGGCGCTGCTCTCGGCAGGCGCGTACATGATTGGCCTGAACTACTACATGAAGGGCCTACAGGCGAGCTTCGGAGGGGCAGGACTCGGCGGTGGGACCGAGGCGTTGACCGAGCTCGGACTCAACCTCGGTGTCGGCGACTACGCGCTCCTGGGCGTCACACTCTTCTTTGCCATACTGGTGGCGATCTCGATCGCGCTCATCTTGGGTGCGTTCGCTGAGAGTGTCCGTGCGGTGCAGTCGCTTCTGACGCCGCTCACGCTCATGCTCATGCTGCCGTACTTTCTGGTGCTGTTCCTCGATATCGAGACGGTGAGTCCAGGGTTGCGGTTGCTTGTCTACGCCATCCCGTTCAGTCATCCGTTCATGGCGGGGCCCAACCTGTTCCTCGGCAACTACGGGATGGTGTGGGCCGGGATCGCATACGAGGCCGTGTGGTTCATCGTCTTCTTGGTGCTTACTGCTCGAATCTTCTCGTCCGACCGGATACTCACGATGAAGCTCGACTTGGGAAAGAAGAGAAGGCGCACCGTTTCACACGGCTGATGCGCCGGTAACAGGAGGATTTGATGGCGGACAGCACTGACGCTTCTGACGTATACAGGCAGATCTTGGGTCTTGTGACACATGTGTGGGTCAGGCCCGACCTCTTCCGGGTAGCGGGGGGCAGAGTCCGGAGAGTGTGAGCTGGGCGAGTGCGATCAGTGCGAAGGGGTCGTGGAAGCCGTAGGCGCGCCGCTGTATGAGCCGGATC
>JAUSOQ010000042.1 GCA_030655755.1 Coriobacteriia bacterium | reverse complement strand
AGCGCCGCACATCGAGTCTGCCTCGGCGCCCATGAGCGCTTCGAGGAACACCTTCATGAGTTCACGAAGGACATCGGGTTCGTCGTCGGCGAGCACCTTGCGCAGAACGTCGTGCAGTTGCATCTTGTTCATGGTCACTGTCTCCTCCTTGTTTGGCTTTGTCACCTTCAAGGATGGAGCAGTGGCCGCCCTATGTCAGGCGGCCCTCAGATCTTCATACACCACGTCCGCGCGCGCGGCCTTGCCATCCGCTAGGGTCGTTCAACTTGCGCACTTGCCAGCCGTTGGATGTGTTCGGACTATCAGTCATAGTTGCCTCCCTGGCTACCGCGGGGCGCTCCTGCAGGCATTTCATTCATTCTAATGCTGCATCACGGCGATGCCGCAAGACCGTCGTCGTAGACTTTCCAGTCATAATGCGTCCGGGTGGGCGTCCCTACGCGTCTATCGGCAGCAGGTCGTAGTAGTCCTCGTTGGTCTGTGGGCCGTCCAAGATGAGTCCCTCGCCGCTGAACATTTTGACCTTGACGCCTTCCATATAGAACTCCGCGGAGTCAACCGTTGGGAACTGTGTGAGTGTGTAGACCACCTGCGCGATACGTGCGGTGACCGAGAACGTGCCGCCGCCGTCATCGAACGTGTCCGAGAGATCGACTTTGGCTATGCCGTTACTGATCGTCAGGCCGAGCAGTTCAGTCCCCGCCGGGATCGCGCTGCTGATGGCGGGCCAGGTGGTCTTCTCGGCGGCCGTAGGGCCATCGAGCAGCGCCTTCATGGTCGCGGTCGCGATCGCCTGCGTGTAAGGCAGCGTACGTTCGATGCCAAGGGAGTTCTCTCCGGCCTCCACCCAGTAGAGCCGCACGACCATCTCGGCCGGCTCGTTTCCGGGCACGACCGGTTCGCTCGCGTCGGCGGGTTCCTCGGCAGGGGGCTCGGTCGTCTCTACCGTCTCGGTCGCCGGTTCAGTGGTCTGGGCGGGCTCATCGACGGGCTCTTCTTTCTTACATCCGCCGAGAGCGCCAAGGGTGAAGACCAACACGATCGCGAGCGTGAGCGCCACAAGACGCATGAAGCGTGAGCGGTTCATCGCTACCTCCCCGTCGCGGTCGACGATCTCCCGTCGTTGCCGCTCAACAGATGTCCTACTCCCTATGATGCCCACATATGCCAAAAGGTTCCACTCACGCTGCAGATAGCGCCACTCGGAGGGTCCCGCACCGTGATGCCTCAGAATAAAAGGTACTCGACGCGCGCACTAGCGCGAATCGTGCTCGTCAGGCATACTAACGCAGCGTCCACCCCATACGGGGGACGCTGAGCGCGCCGTTCAGGGAAGTCGGTGCGCCCGGTCCGGGAGCGGCGGCAAGGGTCCGCGGGACCGAGCATTCGGCAGGAGTTGCATCGCATGGCCGGCATCGTGCTCGTCGGCGCCCAGTGGGGCGACGAAGGCAAGGGCAAGATCACCGACCTCATCGCGGACGACATGGACTACGTCGTTCGCTTCCAGGGCGGGAATAACGCAGGTCACACTGTCATCCACGGTGGACGCACGCTCAAGCTACACTTGATTCCCTCGGGCATCATGTATCCGCACATCACGCCGGTCATCGGCAACGGGTGCGTCATCGATCCCAAGGTGCTGCTCGAGGAGATCGATAGCCTCGAGGCAGACGGCCTTTCCACGCACCGTCTACTCATCAGCTGTAACGCGCACCTCATCATGCCGTACCATCGCGATCTGGACGGTGCGAGTGAGCGTCGCCTCGGCGAGCTGGAGATCGGCACCACGCGTCGCGGTATCGGCCCCGCGTACCAGGACAAGGCGTCGCGTATGGGCCTGCGCGTCCAAGACCTCACCGACGAGCATATCTTCCGCAAGAAGCTCGAGGCAGCCCTGCCCGAGAAGAACGATATGCTCGAGAAGATCTACGGGCTGCCCACCTACACGGTCGACCAGATCGCCGAGGAGTACCTCCGCTACGCCGAGCGCATCAGGCCGCACATCGCCGAGACGTATTCGGTCATCAACCGCGCGCTTCGAGCCGACCAGTGGGTGCTCTTCGAGGGTGCCCAGGGCACGCTGCTCGACCTCGACCACGGCACCTATCCGTTCGTGACCTCCAGCTCACCCACTGCGGGCGGTGCGTGTACGGGAGCCGGTGTGGGCCCCAAGACGATCGACCGCGTGCTCGGCATCGCGAAGGCCTACATCACGCGTGTCGGCTCCGGTCCATTCCCGACCGAGCTGCACGACGAGATCGGCGAGCTGCTCACGCGCATCGGCGGCGAATATGGCACGACCACCGGGCGGCGACGTCGCTGCGGCTGGTACGATGGCATCATTGTTCGCTATGCGGTGCAGGTCAACGGCCTGACCGACCTGGCCATCACCAAGCTCGACGTCCTCTCGGCGGTCGATACCATCAAGGTGTGCGTCGCCTACGAGTACGACGGCAAGCGCTACAACGACCTGCCGTGTCACCAGACGGCCTTCCACCACGCCAAGCCCATCTACGAGGAGCTCCCTGGCTGGAAGACCGACATCACACACTGCCGCACCTTCGAGGAACTGCCGACCGAAGCGCGCGAATACATCGCGTTCATCGAGGATCTGGCCGAGGTGCCGGTCGCGATGATCGCCGTCGGCCCGAGCCGCGAGCAGACCATCATGCGCCGCTGGGAAGGACGTATGTAGCGTTCCGGTTGTCCGTCTGGCCAGTGTCCTCGTAGTTCTAAAGGGCAGAAGGCCACATGCCGATTATAAACGGTGTATGGGACAGACGAACGGCAGCTATGAGACGCCCAACGGCAACACACGTCACCAGGAGCGCAGTCCGATGGACGACCCACCAAGGTGGTGTCGAGAATGGGTGTAGTCCGCGTACTGCTCGTTGGAGCTCAGAGAGCCAGTCTCGAAGCGCTCGCGACCTCGCTTGACACGCATATCGGGATCGAGTCCGCAGGTGTCCTGACGCATGTCCCCGACATTGGCGCATGGGTCCGAAAGCGCCGTGTCTCTGTCGTTCTGATCGAAGGTGACCTTCTGGCCGAAGACCCCACATGTCAGCCCGTTCGTGACGCACTTGCTTCCAACGCGGACGTTCGAGTGGTCGTGCTCGGCGGCAGTCCTGACGTTGCCGCTTGGGCGCTCTGCGAGGGGGCGTGCGGTTTCGTCCCCGATAATGCCGAGCTTGCCGACGTGAACCTTGCGGTTCGGCAGGTGGCGAAGGTCGGCGTTGCGCTGCCCTTCGAGACGCAGGTCACCTTGCTCGCGCGCTTCCAGGAGGTCGGCCCCAGTTGGTCTGCGGGTGTTTCCGTCGGTAGCAGCCCGCTCACCGCTCGCGAACTTGAGATCGTGCGTCTGATCGCTGATGGCGGTACGAACGCCAGTGTTGCTGCAGTCTGTGGAATCTCTGAGAGCACCGTCAAAAACCACCTCGCGAACATCTTCCGCAAGCTCGGTACGTGCAGCCGCAGCCAGATGGTGGCTGAGGCGTTCCGTCGGGAGCTGTTGAATCGAGGTAAGTGAGATGTGCGGCACGTGCACGATTCATGCGGTAGTGGCCGAAAGTGCTACTCGGCAGTGTCGAGCGCTGACCATAAGTTCCATTGTCGGCGCGTCCGCCCTTGCGCATAAAGGGAACGTTCCCCGACCACCCCGGCAGGTGCGATGCGACCTGGTGTCGCTCAACGGAGTTCCCCATGCATGAGACCGATACTCAGATAACCGTTGTCGAGTTGGCGCGCGCCGATGCCGCTGCGCTTGCCGAACTCCGGAGCACTCTCGCTGTTGCCTTCATGGGGCCGGACCTCCACATCCTGGTCAACCTCAGCGCCCTCGACAGGATAGACGGGCCCATCCTCGCTGCGTTGTTCATCGCCTCGAAGGAGATCCCCGCCGAGGGTCGCTTCGCGGTGCTGGTATCGGAGCCGGTGATGGCGATGATCGAAGATTGGTGCCTGGATACGTTCTGGGAGTGCTTCACCGATCGGTCACTTGCTGAGGAACACCTGCGCGCCGGTGGAGAAACGCGACACTAGTAGTCCGTTCCTGAACAACGGTTACACATCAGACCAGCCCCAGATCGAACTTGTTCCAGCGGAACACGACGGGTGATGCGTTGAACTCGTCGATGCCCTGCAGGATGCGCGTTTTCAGCTCGTCGATCGAATCCAC
>JAUSOQ010000039.1 GCA_030655755.1 Coriobacteriia bacterium | reverse complement strand
CAATGCTCCTGAGGGAAACACCCTTGCCGCAACCGAGCACACGATGGCAATGATGCAGTCCCTTGCCCGCAATATCCCGCAGGCGAATGCAAGCCTGAAGAAGAAGGAGTGGAAGCGCAGCAAGTTCATGGGCGTGGAACTCAATGAGAAGACGCTCGGTATCGTCGGGTTCGGGCGTATCGGACGCGAAGTGGCAAAGCGGGCCAATGCAATGGATATGAAATGCGTTGCTTACGATCCCTTCATAACGAAGGAACGGGCAGCCCAGCTAGGTGTCGAGATGATGTCCATGGCTGACCTGTTCAAGGTGGCCGATGTGATCACCGTCCACACCCCCCTGATCGCCGAGACGAAGCACGTCATCAATGAAAAGAGCATCGCGACAATGAAAGACGGCGTCCGGATCATCAACTGTGCCCGTGGCGGCATCATCGATGAGAAGGCGCTCTACGATGCGGTCAAGAGCGGCAAGGTGGCGGGAGCAGCCCTCGATGTTTTCGAGACTGAGCCCCCGACCGAATCCCCGCTCCTCACGCTCGACCAGATCATCGTGACCCCCCACCTCGGGGCAAGCACGGTCGAGGCACAGGTCAATGTGGCAGTCTCCGTTGCAAAGCAGTGCATCGAGGTCCTCAAGGGCGGGTCGGCAAAATACGTGGTCAATGCCCCGATGGTTCCTGCCGAGCTTGCCGATGTGCTCGCACCCTTTGCCCAGCTCGCCGAGAAGATGGGACGCTTCGTTACCCAGATTGCGGGCGGCAGGCTCTCGTCCGTTGAGCTCATCTACGGTGGCGAACTCTCTGCCTATGCCGGCAGCATGAAGTATGTCACCCGTCTTGCCCTCAAGGGGCTTCTCGACCCGGTGCTCCAGGCACCGGTCAATATTGTGAACGCGGATTTCATTGCAAAGGAACGCGGTATCTCCGTCAGTGAGACCGTTACGCAGGAAGCCAGCGGGTTCAAGAACCTCATCACCATCCGGATCAAGACCGACAAGGGCGAAGAGACGGTCAGCGGAACGGTGTTCTTCAAGGGCCGCAGCCGCATTGTCGCCGTCGGCGGCTACACGATGGACATGATCCCTGAAGGCTACGTGATCGTCTCACGCCACTTGGACAAGCCCGGCGTTATCGGGCGTGCCTCCACCATCCTCGGGAAGGTCAACATCAATATTGCGGGTATGCAGGTCGGTCGGATTAATCCCGGCGACAAGGCCATCATGGTGCTGAACGTGGACAGCGAAGTGCCCGAAAGCGTGATGGAAGAGATTCGTGGGATGCCGGGGATCTTCACCGC
>JAUSOQ010000026.1 GCA_030655755.1 Coriobacteriia bacterium | reverse complement strand
ATAATATATTTTTAAAGAGAATAAAAACTATATTCAATGAAATTATCTTTTATGTAAGCATTGATGCAGACAAGCCAGTTGGCAGTATTATAAATATGATTCATAATTATTTATATACACAATCGGCTTGGAGATGTTCTTGAATTGAAGAAAAAATTGAATGATTCACAGTTTGCATTTGTTGAAGATAAGGATTTCGATTCATTTTTAAAATTAACTGCTTCAAGTTATAAAGATATTAAATATAGTGATTATGCTTCTAAGAGAGCTAAACTTCCTCTTGAATATAAAGAAGATACTATACCATTCATAGCTAACAAAAACTATTTAAATGTTCAAATTGTGTCAGATGTTCTGGTTAAATATGGCATTAGAAGAATATGGAATGAAATACATGACATAAGCCTTGATAAGAAAATAAAACTATACAAAATAGCTAAAAATAGTGGAATGCGAATAACACCTAGAACAGATTCAGGCAATATATATACACAAAATGTTGTTTATGAACACATTACTATGCGATTATTGCCAGAAACATATTATGAAGTTGAAGAGCTTGCAAGATCATTGAATGTAAGCAATCAAGAGATAATGTTTAAAGCAATATCTATTTCAATATCAGAATCAAAATCTTTGTGCAGATATAAAGATTATGTTCGGAACATTGTTGAGCCTTTTGTAAGAGACAAGATACACAAATGGCTGAAAATGAAAAACAATGATATGCTGACATTGTTTTTGGAATCGATGAGCAAAGATTATTATAAAACATACTTAATGCTGGTGTATGAGAAACAACCTGGCACCGGAATTGAAATTGAAATAAAAAAATATGTATTAGGGCAGTTTAGAATGTATAAAATATTAAGCAAAACGATTCCAGACAATCCTTTATACAATGAAGTTACAGAGATCATTGAAAAAGAAAAGGCGTTTATCGGAATTTTGAAGAGATTGATGTCTTCGAGCTCTCTTACCAAAGAGACGCTATCTGAAATAAGAACATCTGTTAGGTATATAAAAGATGAAAATGAGCATCATGGATTTGTTACAAAATT
>JAUSOQ010000016.1 GCA_030655755.1 Coriobacteriia bacterium | reverse complement strand
CCCTGATCCGCAGATAACATCCTGCTGATTTTCCTTTCGGTCGTCAACAACTACTGCAACCCCTTGATTTTCGGGCCTGTCAGGGCCAGAAAATAAATTCATTTTTTTGTTGCATTATCAAGACCTGCTTGATAAATTAACGCACATGAAGACAAAAACCCCGACCCAAGCCAAGACCCCGTTCGCGATCGATCCCAAACCCATGACCGGCGCCACCAGCGCCCGAGCCGGCCTCAGCGCCGTCAGCCGCGTAGTACGCAGCCTTGGACTGCCTGGCCAATGTGCGGCCAACGTTTCCATCCGCAAGCGTCAGCGCGGCTTTAACTCCGGACATCAGGTCGAAAGCCTGATTCTGTTGCATGCCGCCGGAGGCGACTGCATGGACGACATGGAGCTTCTGCGCCAGGATGAGGGGCTGACCAAGATACTGGGCTATCAAGTGCCAGGCCCCGGGTGCGTGGGAGATTTTATCGAGTTATTCCACGATCCGGAACGTATAAAGCACGCCGAGGCCGAGGCCCAACGTCAGCAACGGCTGGCGTTTATTCCGAAAGAAACCGCATTGTTGGAAGGGCTGCGGAATGTGTTGCAGGGCAATGTACACGCCATCGCCCGCCACCACCCGAAGTGGACGGTGGCCACCATCGATCAGGACGCGACGATCATCAAAAGTCATAAACGGACCGCCAAGATGACTTACGAAGGGATGCCCGGATACCAACCGATGCTGGCCGTGTGGGCGGAAGCGGACCTGATCTTGGCGGACGAGTTTCGCGACGGCAACGTGCCGGCGCAGATGAGTCCGCTGGATTGCGCGAAAGCGGCGTATCGCGCGCTGCCTGCTCAAGTGACTACGTTCTATTATCGCGGCGATTCGGCCTGCCATGAAAGCGACTTGCTGGCGTGGTTGCGCGACGTGGATCGCGCCGATGGGCCGAAGGGACTGATCGGTTTTGCGGTCAGCGCCCGGACCAGCGTCGACCTTGCCACCGCGCTTCGGGCAGTGAAGGAAAAGCGCTGGGCCACGTACGGCCAGGACGCCGATGGCACATTACGACAATGGGCCGAGGTGGATTTTGTGCCGGGAGAAAAAAGCGAACACAAGAACACGAATCCCTTGCGATATATCGGGCTGCGCTTGGTGAAGCCGCAGGGCGAATTATTTGCTGACGGCTGCGCCCACCACTTCCACGCGGTAATCACCAACCGGGAGGGATGCGGCGGCGATCTTCTCAATTGGCATCGCGAAAAAGCCGGCACGGTGGAACACGTCCACGACGAGTTGAAAAACGGGCTGGGTGGCGGACAGCTGCCCAGCGCTAAGTTCGGTGCCAACGCGGCGTGGCTGCGCATCGCCTGCCTCGCCTTCAACTGCATCAGCGCCCTGCGTCAAGAGTGGCCGGACGAATCCGTGCGTACTGCGAAAGCCAAACGCCTGCGCTTCACCATTTTCAACATCACCGGCCGCGTCTCGCGTGATCGCCGCAAGCTGCAATTGCGGGTGGCCGCCTCCCCCGAATGGATTCGTAGCCTGATCAAATTGTTCGCTCTGTTCCCGTTGCTTACCCAACCGACCGGATAGCATCCGACGTTCCGTGCTCTTCATCCGTTATCGGGAGGATTCTGCCTGCGCATCGCCTTGACGTGATCTCCATCCGGGCGCCGGCGTCAAAAACGTCCTTGGTACGGCGCCCGCTCGTTTTTTACTCATGAATTACGCCGTGCGGAGTATGGGATCCTATTTTGCCTGCCCCTCCTGCTCCTTACGTGCGGATTTGGGT
>JAUSOQ010000015.1 GCA_030655755.1 Coriobacteriia bacterium | reverse complement strand
GAAGACACAGCGTCGCTGGGTTGAGATGGCTTGCTGCTCACCGAACAGCCCGCCAGGAATACCGCAAAGGCGACAGCAATAGCGACGACAGTCGTGCGCATGGCCCCCCGCTCTCAGACGTTCCACCTAACGTGTTTGCGCTTCACCCGCGCGCTTGCGCTTCCATTATGCGACACCATGCGCGCGTCGGTGTGGAAGCGCGGGTTAGACCGGTCCACCCGAGAGCAGACAACAGAATGTCCATAGGGCCTGAATGAGACGCAGACAGTCCGCCTGAGTCCAGTCAGAGGCATCTCGTCCGTGAAGTATCCAGTGGCGATTCAGGACTTCCGGGCGCGTTTCGGTGAAAGGCGCATCTCGATACAGCTCTTCCACGAACGCCTGTGCGACACGACACTCGAGCGCGGTCAGCGATTCGGGCAGTTTAGCCTCCACTTCCAAGACGCGTTTCGTCACGATGCGCTTCATGTTGACTTTGTTGCCGGCATCAGTCGCAAGTACGCCTTCGCATGCGACAAGCAGCGCGGGAATCGCAACGAGGTAGTGGTCATGGCGGTAGGCAGAGAATGTCTGCTCCAATAGAGGTCGCCACGCTACTGCTGGGTCGCACGCAAGCAGGCTCGACGCTGTTGACTCGAATACGGCTCTGCTGTCGGCCTCGTACAATCGGACAAATGCAGCGTCCACCTCTTCCGAAGTCGCGCACTTCTCGAGGAGTCCGTACACGTCGCGTGGCTCCAGAGACATTGGGATCGACCAGCCTTGCTTGGCAAGTGAGAGGCCTGTCTGCTCCCATTGTTTGAAGTTGGCCCGCAGCCTTTTCTGGAAGTCCTCCGGAAGATGAGGCTTGAGCACTGCTCCCCCTTGGCTCGGTCTAACGTCTTTGGGCATCAGCTGCGGCCGATGCGCCTCTCTTCATCCTAGCGCTCCTGGCCGTCAGCTGGATGCCCTGGTTAGGCATGAATCAGAAGCCGTGTCCGGCAAGCCACGCTCGATCATCCTCAATCTGCTTCTGCCGCTCCTCTGCGTCATGAGAGCTGGACTCAGGTATGAAGTCTGCAGTTCGCTCAATCAATCTGTACGCATCCTGCTGAGAGATAGCAGTAGCAAGTCGCTTGCGGCGATGAACCGCCTCCTCGACGTCGCGCTTGCGGGCCTTGCGCCGTCCTGTCTTGGGCGGACGTGTGACCGCCAGCAGGGATGCATCATTGGAGACGGTAAACATTGCTCGTAGGTTCGGTGGCTGAGCCAGTCGCGGCTCATTGAGTAGTCCTTTGGCCTGCAGTGACGTCACGACAGGAAGAAGTGTCTCCGAGTCAAACCGGCCCTCAGACATCTCCAAGAGACTCTCGTAGTTCCACTGTCTACCGCGAAACAAGCTCACTATGAAACGCTCTTCTTCGGTGACGGATCGTTCAAGTGTCTTGCGCCGAACGAATCGCTTGAGGGACTCAACCCATTTGGGAGCCTGACGCCTGGCGCCGCGCCATAGCCAGTCCAGGAGGGGAACGGCAACCCTGCTGAGTATTGCGAGTGCAAGCCCCTCAAACACGGACAACCCCCGTCCCCCGATTCCATGCCTAACGTCTGAGGCATCAGCTGTAGTTCGCCCCCGACAACATCCCTGCCGAAAATACCTCGCACGGGCGAACTAGCTGCTGGATGCCTTTGTTAGCGATCGCGCCGCAAGCGTTCACTCCACTCGTGCGGATCCCTACGAGCGTGGAGGCAGGCCACGACCTCGACGCCGCCATCTGCCTCGACGAAGAACACGCCGTAGGGGAATCGTCGCAGCAGCGCCCGGCGCATGTTGCGGCGGATCACCGGGAATCGGTGCGGCGCTCTGTCCACATCCGCCAGACACGCATCGACCAAGCGCAGGAACTCCAACCCAAGGCCCGGGGACTGAGTCTCGTACCACACGGCAGCGTCGGTGATGTCTGCTTCCGCATCTGGACGGACGACGAAAGACGACATCAGGAGCAGAGCCGCAGGCGATCTTCGATCCGGGCACGGACCTCGCTCCAGGGCGTACCGGTGCCCGGGTTCGCCTCAAGGTCGTCGAGACGGCGGTCGAGCTCTCGGATCTCCGCCGCCGTCAGCGGGATGTCCGCACCGCTCACGGCGATGCTATCCCACAGATCCTCGACGAGCTGGATGCGCTCGGAGACCGACAGGCGATTGAAGTCATAGGCTGCTTTGTTCATGAGTAGAGTGTGCCCCCTTGGGCACGGTTCGCGCAACCGCGACATGTGTATCGCTAACATCTCTGGGCATCAGCTGCGGCCGATGCGCCTCTCTTCATCTTAGCGCTCCTGGCCGTCAGCTGGATGCCATGGTTAGGCGGCACCGCGCGGCACCCGACGGCTCACACTCCACAGCCCTTACCCTGGTCCTTTCCCGACGACGGGCGAGCAGGTGACGGTGCCGAGCCCGGCTCGCCGCGGGCGGCATGCGGATTCAGCCTGCGTGCGCAGCGGGCGGGTGTCGGCGCGCCGATGAGCTGCAAGCGCCGGAGCGCCGAGCGCGCACAACCCGGGAGTGTCGCGAGACGTCGTCGAGCCGCCATGCGGATCCGGCTGATGGGAGCACACCCTTAGGACGGTTCGTCGGCCGAGACGATGGCGGGTGGTGGTGGGCACGCCGAGGAGATCGGAGCCTGGAGCCGAGGGAGGGTTGCGACCACCCGCGATCGCGAGAACCCTTCCGTGCCCGCATGCGGAGACATGTGCCGGAGCGCCGACGAGCCGGACCGCCTAACAATGATTCTACAGACTGCGTGGTGCACGTGGGAGGCAATCGCTTTCTCTGTAAAAGAGATGCGCGCTGCCCCCCGAGCGCGTCTGCTACCAGCAACTATACTCCATTCTGTGCAGGCATGTAATGGCGAAGCACAGTCTATGTAACACCGTGAGCCACTAGCCCGCGCGCTCGAGTCGCTCGGCGATCCAGACCTTGATGATGGACTGCCGGGTGACGCCCAGACGTCGCGCCTCGCGATCGAGGGACTCCACCATCCACACGGGGAAGTCCACGTTCACTCGCTTCTGCTCCTTGTTGGGACGGGTCGCTGTTGACATGTCGAGGTCGTCGAGCACGTCCTCGGCACCTTCATCAAACTTCCTGTCCAGATCATTCGCTTTCATACGCACAAACCTCCGCGTCACGCGACCGACGCACTGAGATGAGTCGGATACGCTCGTCCCTGTAGGTCACGATCGCCGACCAATGCTTGGTCCCGATCACTCCGACGAATACGTACCTACGCTCTTCCAGGCACCTGGCTTCGATACGCAGCAGTCTCTCGTCTACCCTCATCTCCTGAGCAGCAACAAAGTCGATCCCGTGCTTGCGCTTGTTCACAGCGCTCTTCGCTTCGTCGAACTCGAAACTCTGATACTCCATGCGGCAAATGCCTTTCTATACTTATTCTATACCTTTTTCGTCATCGCGAGTGTCCACCGGCCGTCAGAGTCCGTCCATCGGGCTTCGCACTCCTCGGCCACCGCGGTTGAGCACATGCGTGTAGATCATCGTCGTGCGCAGGTCCTTGTGACCGAGCAGCTCCTGGATCGTCCTGATGTCATAGCCGTCGTCGAGGAGGTGAGTGGCAAACGAGTGCCTGAACGTGTGGCAGCCCACCCGTTTGGTCACCCCGGAACGTCGTGCGGCATCCCTCACTGCACGCTGAAGTACGGTGGCATGGACATGGTGCCTGCCCTGCTCGCCCGTCTCGGCGTTGCGCCACCTGCGCTCCTGCGGGAACACCCACTGCCAGAGCCATTCGAAGACGGCATGCGGGTACTTCCTGTCGAGTGCCATGGGTAGGATCACCGCGCCCCATCCGTCGACAAGATCGGCCTCGTGAACGACTCGGGCACGCTGCAGCTGTTGCGTGAGCGCTGGTATCGACTTCTCGGGCAACGTCGTGACCCGGTCCTTGCCACCCTTACCGTCGCGCACCGTGATCTCGCGGCGATCGAAGTCGACATCTTGCACACGCAGCCTCAAGCACTCGGACAGTCGCAACCCGGAACCATAGAGCAGGGTCACCATCAGATGTGCATCCCCATCGAGCTGTGCGAGCACCTGCCTGACCTCATCGCGGGTCAACACAACAGGTAGGTGCACAGGACGTTGCGCTCGCACTATCTCACCGAGCTCGCCAACGGGTCTGTTCAGCACGTTCCTGTACAGGAACAGCAACGCAGCAAGGGCCTGGTTCTGCGTGGAAGCACTCACGTGCCGCTCGACGGCAAGATGAGTGAGGAACTCGTTGATCTCGTCCTCCCCCATGGCCGAGGGATGGCGCATGCCATGGAAGATGATGAACCGACGCGACCAGAGCACGTACGCCTGCTCGGTACGCACGCTGTAGTGCCTCGCACGCAGCGCATCCCGGATCTGGTCCATCAGCTTGGGTGTCTGCGCGGTCATCTCGGCCAGGCCTACGGAAGCACCTCGAGGGATGGCGCGAACGAGGGGCGGTAGACCGCAAGCCTACGGTCGAAGGAGAGCACGCGCGCGGTGCGCAACGCCTCGCACGTGGCAAGCAGAGTGCAGTCGGCAAAGCCGAAGCCGACATCGGAATAGCGAGTGTCGATCTCATGCGCGCGCTCCAACATGGCCAAGTCAACCGGCACCACTGTGAGGCCGGTGGCGGCCAATCCTGCCCACATCCGCCGCTGCTGGTCTATCCCATACCGGCTGCGCGCGAAGCACAGGAGTTCCGTGAGGATGGTCATCGGGACAAGCAGGCCATCGCCCGCATGCTCTCTCAGCGCCTCGGCAGCGACCTCGTGCCGCGACTCCCGCTGGACGCCAGCTGCCAGAAGTACGCTCGTGTCAGTCAGAATCGGCAAAACCGTGCTCCTGATCCCACTTACCGCCGACCTTGTAGTACTCGTCGAGCAGCTCGTCGACATGCTCCGAGTCGTCAGTCGTCGGCCCCGGTTCGTCGATAATGCCGATGAAGGCGTCCAGGTTCAGCCGAGGTACCGCCTCGGCACGCGTGCGGTACTCCGAGATCGCCTCGCGAGCTATCTCGGCCATGGAGACACCGCGCCTCTCGGCCTCGTCGGCCAGGTAGGCGTGCATCTCCTCGGGCAGATACATCATCGTCTTCTTCATGACCTCAGTCTGCGACGGTCGCAGCATATATGTCAACCATATATGTCACTCGCTACAGCGCGAAACCGCCGTGCTTCTTGAAGTGCTCCACCAGCCCACCGTCAGCAAGCAGCTGCGCCATGACGGGCGGTAGCGGCTTGATGGCGATGTCGATGCCCTTGGTCACGTCGCGCAGCACGCCGCCCGTGAGATCGAGGACCAGCTCGTCACCGTCATCGATGAGATCGGTGTCGCACTCCACCACCGGCAGGCCAGTGTTGATGGCGTTGCGGTAGAAGATGCGCGCGAAGGTCTTGGCGAGCACCGCTTTGGTGCTGGAGTGGATGAGCACGAGCGGCGCCTGCTCTCGGCTGGAACCCATGCCAAAGTTCGTGCCCGCCACCAGGAATCCGCCGTTCGGCTTCATCTTGGCGTAGTAGTCGGGGTCGAGTTCCTCCATGGCGTGCACCGCCATGACTTCCATGTCATTGGACTTGAACTTGTACTTGCCGGAGATGATGTAGTCGGTATTGATGTCGTCACCGTATTTGAAGGCTTTGGCTTTCAGCTCCATCTACGCCTCCCCTCCCTCGAAGTACTTGCGGGGATCGGTGATCTTACCCTCGATCACGGACGCGGCCACGGTGGCCGGGCTGCCCAGGTAGATGAACGAGTTGGAGTTGCCCATGCGGCCTTTGAAGTTGCGGTTGGCCGTGGAGATGACGTTCTCGCCGTCACTCGGCACACCGTTGTGCGTGCCCACGCACGGACCGCAGCCCGGCGTGACGACTGCGGCACCTGCCTTCACCAGCATCTGAATGTAGCCAGCCTCCATCGCGTCCAGGTAGATCTGCTTTGACGCTGCGGCCACGATCAGGCGCACGTCCGGGTGAACGGTGCGACCCTTTAGGATGCTCGCGGCGATCTTGAGATCTTCGAGGCGACCGTTGGTGCAGGTGCCAATGAAGCCCTGCGCGATCGGCGTGCCCTCGACCTCTTCGATCAGGCTCACGTTGTCGACCGCGTGTGGCTTGGCGACCTGCGGGCCGATCGTGCTGGCGTCGATCTCCAACTCGCGCACGTAGACCGCGTCTGCGTCGGGACCGACGGGGTTCGGCGTCTTCTCGCCGCGACCAGCAAACCACGCGAGCGTCTTGGCGTCGGCCTTCATGAGGCCCGCCTTGGCGCCAACCTCGATGGCCATGTTGGAGATCGTCATCCGCGCCTCGACCGACAGCTCGTCGATGACCGGACCATCGAACTCGATGGCCTCATACGTCGCACCGTCGGCACCTATCTGGCCGGCGAGGTACAAGATGAGGTCCTTGCTGAACACGCCAGGCTTGAGCGCACCGTTGTAGGTGACCTTCATGGTCTCCGGAACCTTGAACCACAGCTTGCCCGATGCCATCGCCGCGGCGCCGTCGGTGGAGCCCACGCCCGTGGAGAAGACATTGAGTGCACCGTAGGTGCAGGTGTGGCTGTCGCAGCCCACCATGAGGTCGCCCGGAACCACGTGGCCATTCTCGGGGATCAGCTGATGGCACACGCCACAACCCACGTCGTAGACCTTGGCGCCGGTCAACTTGCCGAACTCGCGCATCATGGTATGCAGCGCGCTCACGCCCTCGATCGGGCTCGGCGAGCTATGATCGATGACCAGTGCCACTTTCTTCGAATCGAACACGGCGTCGACGCCCATGTTCTGAAGTGCGCGAATTGCGAGCGGCGAGGTACCGTCCTGCCCCATCACGAAATCAACGTCGGCGATGACGATGTCGCCGGCGTGTGCGTCGGTTCCTGAGTGTGCCGAGAAGATCTTCTCGGCTATGGTCTTTCCGGAGATCGCGCTCACCCCTTCTGCTCGGCCTTCCAGTCCTGATAGATGTAGACGAGTTCTTTGTCGAAGAGCGCGCGCTTGAGCTCGATGGCCATCGTGCGCACGCGCGGAAGCATCTCGGCTGCCTGCTCTCTGCTCAGCTCGATGCCGTACTCGTTGAACTTGAGCTCGAGCGTCTTGGAGCCGGAGTGCTTGCCCACGACGATCTGGCGGACGAGGCCAACCTCGTCAGGGCTGAAGACCTCGTAGGTCTTGGGATTCTTGATGACGCCGTCGGCGTGGATGCCGGACTCGTGCGCGAACATGTTGGAGCCGATGACCGACTTCCAGATCGGTATGGTGCGCCCCGCCGCCTTCATGACGTACTCGGCTATCTCGCGGAAGCGCGTGGCGTCCACGTCTAGCTGCATGTCCTCGATGTACTTGAGTGCCATGACGACCTCTTCGAGCGCCGCGTTGCCGGCGCGCTCGCCGAGGCCCCCGACGGTGACGTTGACCCAGGTGGCACCGGCGTGGATGCCCGCGATCGCGTTGGCCACGGCCATGCCGAAGTCATTGTGGGTGTGCATCTCTATCTCAAGGCCCGTCTCTTCGCGCAGCGCCTTGATGACCTGGTAGGTGCGGAACGGCTCCATGATGCCGATGGTGTCGCAGAAGCGCAGGCGGTCCGCGCCCTCGGCCTTGGCGGCCAAAGCGTACTCCACCAGGAAGTCGAGCTCGGTACGCGACGCATCCTCGGCGTTGACCGAAACGTATACGCCCTCGGATTTAGCATAGGCGACAGCCTTGCGGATGGAGTCCAGGACCCACGCACGGTCCTTCATGAGCTTGGTCTCGATGTGGATGTCGGAGGTCGCAAGCGAGATGGCGACCGCGTCCACGCCACAGTCCAGAGATGTCTTGATGTCGGCAAGGTTCGCGCGGTTCCACGCGAGGACCGAAGCGTTAAGACCCAGGTGTGCGATCTGTTCGATCACATTGCGCTCGTCGCCGCCCATGGCCGGGATGCCGACCTCGAGCTGATGCACGCCGATCTCATCCAACAGCTTCGCGATACGGATCTTCTCCTGGTTCGCGAAGACAACGCCCGCGGTCTGTTCCCCGTCGCGAAGCGTCGTGTCGTCGATCTTGACTTCGACCGTCCCCAGGCTGCTCTCTACGGGGAAGTCCTTCAACATGTGCTTGTCCAACCCGGTTCCTCCTCGTGCGGGCGACGCCGAAGCCTGCGTCGTCTCCAAAGGGCGTTGCCGTCCGCTTGATCGAGACCCACGTGATATCCCCCGGACGATAGAAGCATCAGTGTACGATACGTGCAGTGTACTCACAATCCAGAAATACGCATCAGCCAAGGAGACCGACCGTGCCCCAGATCCGTCCCGCGAAGCCCGAAGATGCAGATGCGATCGCCCGCATCTACAACCAGGCGGTACTGCACTCGACGGCCACCTTCGACCAGGAACCCAAGTCCGCCGAAGACCGCCGGAAGTGGCTCACGAGCCATGGGCCGAGACACCCCGTGCTCGTTCTCGTCGAGGACGGGGCCGTGGTGGGTTGGGGATCGCTCACGCAGTACTCGGACCGCCGCGCCTACGACGGCACGGTGGAGATCTCCACCTACATCGATGAGGGGTTTTTGGGACGCAGGCTCGGCACGGCGCTCGCGCAAGCGCTCATCGAGCTCGCTCCGTCCCTCGGCATACACGTCATCCTGTCACGTATCTGTACCGAGAACACCGCGAGCCTCGCTATGGCTGCCAGGCTCGGCTTTACCCAGGTGGGCGTCATGCACGAGGTGGGACGCAAGTTCGACCGCCAGCTCGACGTCGCGCTCTTGGAGCTCATCGTCTGATATCCGCGTCTGGCATCGCGCCATCGTGGGCATGAGAGAAGCATGGATGCCTATGGAGAAGGAGGGACCGGGATGAAGCCTGTTGTTGATCCTGACCTCTGCACCGGGTGCGGCCTGTGCGAGGAGACCTGCCCCGAGGTCTTCCTGCTCGATGACGACGGCATCGCTCGCGTCATCAACGAAGACCCGGAGCCCGAAGTCTACGGAGAGATCGAGGGCTGCATCGAACTCTGCCCGGTCGATGCTATCAGCTTGGCCTCATCGTGATCTTGAAGACCCGGTGGATCCGCGGGTTACGCTCGAAGTCAGGCGGGATCGTCTCGGCGGATATGTCTGTGATGTCCAACTCCTCCAGATAGGCCGTGGCGAGCGTGAAACTGCGCAGGTTCGTGGAGAAGTAGAGCGTGCCGCCCGGTGCGAGCAGATCTGTCGCGCGCGTGATGAGGTGCACATGGTCGCGCTGGACGTCGAAGGTGTCTGACATGCGCTTGGAGTTGGAGAACGACGGCGGGTCGAGGAAGATCAGGTCGAACCGGCGCTCCCGCTTCTTGCGCAGCCACTGCAGACAGTCGGCCTGCTCGTATTCGTAGCGCACGCCCTCAAAGCTGTTGCGCTCCATGTTGGCGCGCGCCCACTCTATGTAGGTGTTGGACAGGTCCACGGTCATCACCTGTCGGGCCCCGCCGAGGGCGGCCGCCACCGACATCGTGCCGGTATAGCCGAACAGGTTGAGGAAGAGCTTGCCCTCGGCCTCGGCCATGATGCGCTTGCGCATCGGTCGGTGGTCGAGGAACAGCCCCGTGTCCAGGTAGTCGGTGAAGTTCACCAGGAACGTGCTCGCCCCTTCGTGCACCTCGACCGTCTCGCCATGAGTACCGGCACGCTCGTACTGCTCGGTCCCGCGCTGACGCTGCCGCACCTTGAGGAAGACGTCCTCGGGCCGGATGCCGAGGACCTCCGGCGTCACGCGCATGACAGCCGCCAACCGCTGGCGCGCCGCATCGGCATCCACGGTCGCGGGCGGCGCGTACTCGGAGATGTGCGCCCAACGTCCCTCGTACAGATCGATGGCGACGGAGTACTCGGGCAGGTCGGCATCGTAGACGCGATAGCAGGTCACGCCCTCGCGTCGCGCCCACTTGCCCAGGTGCTTCATGCGCTTGCGTAGGCGGTTGGCGAACATCGCGGCGCCCTCGTCCTCGACGCTGGCCGTGCCCGCGGAGCGCTTGGGCACCTCGGCCACCACCAGCTCGATAGGGATGCGGCCGTTCATCAGCTCGTAGCGCTTGTCGACGTGCATGCCGAGACGCGCCTCAAGCGCGCGGTCGGTGAGGAGCACCGCAGTGCGCCAGCCGCCGAACACACGACGTTCGCGTTCGCCGAGCGCCGTGTAGAGCGACTCGAGGTCACCGGTGAGCCGCTCGCCATACGGTAGGTTGGTCACGAGCAGTCCGCGTGGCGCCGAGTGCGGTGGCGTCACCTCGCGCACATCGCGCACCCCCACGCTGACGAGGCCATCGAGCCCCGCGCGTGCGATACACCCGCGTGCGATCTCGATCGCGTCCGGATCGATATCGCTACCCTCGATGGGCGGCAGCTTCTCGATGCCCGCCTCGGCACGCTCCATCGCTTCGTCGATCAGGCCATCCCACACCTCAGGTTCGTGCCCCGTCCATGCCTTAAAGCCCCAGCGTGTGCGCCTGAGCCCTGGCGCGATGTCGCCGGCCATCAGCGCCGCCTCCACCAGCAGCGTGCCCGAACCGCACATCGGGTCGAGCAGCGCTCCGCCATCCACGGCGATCCCGCGCCAGCCGGCGAGTGCGAGCACGCCTGCAGCGAGCGTCTCCTTCAAAGGAGCGGCGGTCTGCACGCCGGGACGCCGGTAGCCGCGGCGATGCAGCGGCTCGCCGGACATGTCGAGTGAGAGTGTCGCCACACCGCGACGCAGCGCAAGGTTGATGAGGATGTCGGGCGCATCGGTGTCCACCGATGGCCGCTCGCCGAAGCATTCGCGGAAGTGGTCGGCGATGGCGTCTTTGACCTTGAGACCCGCGTAGCCGCTATGTGTGATGGCCGAGTCCCGCACGCTCGCGTCGATCGCGAACGTGGAGGTGAGCGCGAAGTGCTCCTCCCACGGGACGGCGAGCGCACCCTCGTAGAGGGCGTCCTCGTCCGGCGCGTCGTAGCGCGCGATCGGCATGAGGATGCGCGAGGCGAAGCGCGACCACAGACACGCGCGGTAACCCGCCTCGAGACCGCCTTCGAACGAGACGCCCGCCGTAGCCGGACGCACGCCCCCCACACCGATGGCGCGGAGTTCATCGCCGAGTATGGTCTCGAGATTACGTGCTACCGGTGCGAAGAACCGCATGTCAGCCCCTTGCCGCTATCGTCTGCTGGTAGAGCGTCTCAAGCTGCGTGACCACTGCGGCAAGATCGTGACGCGCCACGTCCTGGCGTGAGGTGCGGCCGAATCGTTCCCGGAGCGCGTCATCGAAGGTCAGCCGATGCATCGCCTCGGCTATGCCCTGCACGTCTCCCGGTGGCACGATGATACCGTTACGGCCCGCACGCACGAGTTCGGGAATGGCCAGCGCCCGTACGCCGATCACCGGAAGCCCGGTAGCCATGGCCTCGAGCAGCACGATGCCTTGCGTCTCGATGGTACTCGCGGTCACGAACAGGTCGTAGTCACGATAGCTCGCTGCCAGGGTACTGCGGTCCACGAAGCCAAGGAAGTGTACTACATCTTGCATGCCGAGGCGTTCGGACAGACGCTCGAGTGACTCGCGTGCCGGTCCGTCGCCCGCGATGTGCAGTTCCCATCCCGGTATGTCGGCACGTATGCGTGCGAACGCCTTTATGACAACGTCGACGTTCTTCTCAAAACCCAGACGCCCCGCGTGCAGCATCCGGCGCCTCGGCTCCCATGACTCCTTGGGAACGACCAGGCTGAGGTCCAGCCCGTTGCTGAGGTAGTCGACCGGCACGGTCACGCCATGGCGCAGCAGCTCGCGCTTCAACGTGGAGGATGGTGTGATGACGAGGTCGGCGCGGTTGTAGATCGCACGCGTGTAGCGCCATGCGAAACGCGTGGTGAGCTCGTGCTGTTCTTTCTCGGCCACCTTCTCGGCCACCTCCACGGAGATGCCGATGAGTTCATCGAGTAGTTCGTCTGTATGCTCCTCTAAAAAATCGCGTGAGCGTACGATCCGACGCCACACGCCCGACTCGATCCAGCGCTCGAAAACGTAGGAGTCGGTGACGCGCTCGGAGAGTTCGTCGAGGCGCAGGATGCGCGCCGGTTCGATGTATTGCATGAAGTCCGGGATGTAGGTGTGGTAGGTCTGCACGTTGGGAAGCCGCAACACCTTGGTGGCAAGCAGACCGATGACACCCACAGAAAGCGGCGTCTGGACGTGCACGATATCGGGATCGAAACGACGCAACCGCTGTACGAGTGAGACCATGGACGGGAGCGCCACACGCGTCGCCTTGTTGGTGATGAAACTGAACGACCGATAGCGCGCAACGTTGATGCCCGGGCGATCATCGACGAAGGACTCGGCGTACTTGGGACAGATGATGAGGATCTCGTGGCCGCGCTCGGCAAGCAAGCGTGTGTGCGATTCGATGCTCGTGACGACGCCGTTTATCTCCGGCATATAGCAGTCGGTGAAGTACGCGATGCGCACGGTTACCTACGCTCCGATTCGTGCGCTACGATCACTTCTTCTCCGCGAACCCAACGACCACCCAGGTGCCGGAGCGCTGATCGGTACGCAGTGTGAGGATGCCCGAGCGCTCGGCATCTTGCAACAGCTCCGAGAAGGACCGATAACCGTAACTCGACTCGGAGAACTGTGGCTGCTTGCGCTTCATGGTGTCTTTGACCATGGATGAGTGCATGATGTCTTTGTTCTCGCGCTGCAGTGCCTGGATGGACTCGATGAGCAGTTGTATCGCGGGGCGCTTCTTCTGTGAGATCTCCGTGACCGAGACGGCCGGTGCACCGGGGCCCCTCACGACGTCCTCATAGTAGATGAACTCGTCACAGCTCGCCGCGAGCAGGTCGCTCGTGGAGTCTTTGGTGCCCAGACCGATGACGGTCTTCCCGTTCTCCTTGAGTTTGGAGACCAGCGGCGTGAAGTCGCTGTCTCCCGAGACGATGACGAAGGTATCGATGTGTTCCTTGGACCAGCACAGGTCCATCGCATCGACGCACAGCTGGATGTCCGCATGGTTCTTGCCGGTCATGCCACGCTCGGGGATCTCCATCATCTGGACCCCGGCGTCGTGCATGGTCTCGCGGTACGACGAGAAACGGCCCCAGTCAGCGTACGCACGCTTGACGATGACCTTACCCTTCTCCACGAGTCGCTCGAGGATGAGCTTGACCTCGACCTTCTCGGGCGCCTTTGTGGATTTTGCGGCTCCGCGCGATCGTGGCCCGTTGGGCCTCTCCAGACCGAGCGCGAGATTCTCGAAGTCTACGAGAACCGCGAGTGAATGTGCTTCATCGGCCATGTTTCGGCCTCCTGTAGTAGTAGCGCGACCGCATGCGAGCGGTGCGATTGGACTCCTTTTCACATGGTACACCAGCAGCGGCAAACGTACGTACGGAGGATGTAGCCGAACGCACACGAAAAGGGAGCCGGTCCGAAGACCGACTCCCTGTGCGCTTGAAGCCTGGTGAGCTACTGGGTCGCGATACACACGCCCGTGCCTGCACCCTGACCACGCATACCCTGGCCACCAGTGCCCTGGCCCTTCATGCCCTGACCGCCGGACCAGCTGGGAGGACCGACTTCTGTCGTGTCCACGCGCTCGCCAAGGCGCTCGGTCATCTGCGCGAGCATGGCATCCGCCTGCTCCTGGGTGAGCGTACCGTCGGCCACGCGCTCGTTCAGCAGCTTCTCGCGAAGCGAGAGAGCTCCACCGACCACTGCACTCGACTCAACGCCGTGTTCCTCGGCGATCGTTCCGATGGACTTGCCATCCGCACGCTCGGCAGCGATCTCGTCCGTTGACAGACCGGTGAGGTCGGCCAGGATGTCGATCAGTCGGCCGCCTGCATCGCGCAGCGACTGGCCGAGCTGCAGACCGTAGGCCGCCACACCGCTGGTGGGCACGTAGTCAGCCGGGGCCGCACTGGCCAGGCTCACGCTACCGAGCACAAGACCGGCGACGAGTCCCGCTGTTACCAGTACGAGAGACTTGCTTTTCTTCATCAGTGACACCTCCTGTTGGAGTTACTATTGCTTGCTTACTGATATGAGTATCGCCAACAGGTGTGAATGCCGTGTGAAGGCGCGGTAGCACTGTCGTGAAGCCGAAATGGGAATCAAGAGGATATCTGCCGAGAGGAGCACGCGTGAGCGCGCACAGGTTCGACCCCGCCAAACTGCCCAAGCTCAACGACCCCGCACGCTTCATCGACCTGATACCCGAACGCATCTGGGACGCATTCGGAGTCACCGACCCGGAGACCGTGATCGAACTGGGAGCAGGCACCGGCATCTTCTCGGTGGAGTTCGCGAAGCTTCTTGGCGACGGAGTCATCTACGCCGTGGACAGTGAGCCTCTGATGCTACAGTGGATGGCCGAGCACCTGCCGCGGGAGCTGGATGGCATCGTGATCCCGGTCGACGCCGACGTCGGGAGCATCCCTCTGCCGAACGGCATCGCCGATCTCGTGTACAGCATCAACCTGCACCACGAGGTCGAGGATGCCGGCTCAGTCCTGCGGGAGGCCAAGCGGTTACTGCACCCCGGTGGCGTGGTGGGCATCGTGGACTGGCGGCTGGAGGACAGCAAGCCGGGACCGCCTCTGGCCGCGCGGGTCGGTGGCGCCGCCATCGCGCAGCAGGCCGAGGACGCAGGATTCAGCGACGTGCGCATGCTCGACGTGTTGCCGCGCCACGACATCGTGGTCGGACGTCGGATCGGCTGAGATCAGTCGCGCATGGTCTTATCGACATGCATCAGCCGGTCGTGCACACGCCAGAGGCCGACAGACTTGCCGTAACCATACTTGAGGCCGGTGAGCATGCCTGCGAACGTAGCCATGACGCCCGACCATATCCAGAGCTGCTGGCTGAAACCCGCGAGAAGAAGGGCGACCAGGCTCACGATCACGGTCCCGCCATTGAGAGCCCAGAACCTCCAGGGGCGTTCGTCTCGAACCCGTTCGCCCAGCTTGAACCCGCCCCAGATGCCGAGAGACATTCCCAGCACCCCCGCGAGGATGACCACGACGACCTCCATCGAGAACTCCTTTGTGTCGTGCACGTTGTGCCATAGTGCCACACCTGCTTCCGTGGGGGTATTCTGAAAGCATCTCTTTCGGGGAATGAGAAACATGAAACGCATATTTGCGATAGCATTCTGCATAGCCCTCATCGGCCTCTCGGGCTGTAAGAGCCACGAGACTCCCATGATTCCCGAGGAGACGACCCACTCCGTGGAAGCGACCGCACCGGTGATCGAAGAAACGAGCACGGCTCCTGCCGAGGAGTCCGCTCCCGCCGGTGTCTACTCCCCCGGACCCGACAGCGCGACCTACTCCGCCATCCTGCAGGTCGTCAAAGACTACCTGCGCACCCCTGACGATCTCACCGTGCACCAGTTGCAGGTCGAGGACGGCTCGGCCGTCATGGACGTCGAGGAGCCACCGATACTCACCGGCTGGCGCACCGTACTCGCGCTCACGCGCAAGGGAGACACCTGGGTCGTCGCCTTCTCGGGAGACGCATTCGATGGCACGCCCGAGTTCAAGCCCGCATGGTTCCCGGGCATGTCTTCCGCGCTTCTCGGCAGTGTCGACTGGTCTCGAGCGCGTACGACACTTGAAGACCTGGCACGCACGCATGCTATGGCCGAAGCCGCTTCGCAAGGGAGCTTCTCGCCCACCGTGCTTGAGGCCGGTACGCCTAAGGTGGCACGCACCGCCACACATGAGTGGTGGGCCTCCTGCGTCGTGTCGCACAAGACCGTGACGGTCGACCCGCTCGCTGTCTACATGCGCTGGCGTTCGGACGGTGTCGGCTGGGAGACCTTCGACTGCGGTACGGGTATCGAACCCGAAGATGACCCACGCTTCCCCTCGGACGTGGCTGACAAGCTCTGAACCCAGACCGGAAGGAAGAGACATGGACCGTGTGAAGACCGTGATCATGGGTGCCGCCGGACGAGACTTCCACGACTTCCAGCTCGTGTACCGCGATGATCCCGCCACCGAGATCGTGGCGTTCACGGCGACGCAGATACCCGGCATCGACAAGCGCGTCTTCCCACCCGACCTCGCCGGTCCGCTCTATCCTGACGGTATCCCGATCGTCCCCGAGCACGAGCTCGTCACCCTCATCCGCGACCGTGGCGTCAAGCGCGTCGTGTTCGCCTACAGCGACATCGCGCACGTCGACGTCATGCATAAAGCCTCGACCGTGATCGCCGAGGGCGCCGAGTTCGTGCTGCTGGGCGCCGAACCGACCATGGTGAAGTCCACCAAACCCGTCATCTCCGTATGCGCCGTGCGTACCGGCGTAGGCAAGTCCGGGATCAGCAAGCTCGTCATCGAGACCCTGCACGCCCGCGGCATCACCGCCGTAGACATACGCCATCCCATGCCCTACCGTGACCTGCTCAAGATGCGCGTGGAGCGCTACGCGACGATCGAGGACCTGGATCGTCTCGGCGTCACCATCGAGGAGCGCGAGGAGTACGAGCACCTCGTGCAGGCCGGCATCGTCGTATATGCGGGCGTCGACTACGAGTCGATCCTGCGGCAGGCCGAGAAGGAGGCCGACGTCATCATCTGGGACGGCGGCAACAACGACATGCCGTTTTACGTACCAGACCTCGAGATCGTCGCGCTCGACCCCCACCGCCCCGGCCACGAGCTGCTCTACTATCCCGGCGAGTCCAACCTCAAGCGCGCCGACGTACTCGTCATCAACAAGGTGAACACCGCAGATCCTGTAGTCGTCGAGCAGCTCAAGAAGACCGCTGCCGAGCAGAACCACTCGGCCATCGTGGTGCTCATGAACTCACTCATCGAGCTGGCGGACCCGGACGCAGTGCGCGGCAAGCGCGTACTCGTCATCGAGGACGGCCCCACCGTCACCCACGGCGGGATGGCGTACGGCGCGGGTGTGATAGCCGCCAGAAACGGCGGCGCCGCCGAACTCGTCGACCCGAGACCGAGCGCGGTGGGCGCCATCGCCGCGACGCTGAAGGCGTACCCGCACCTCACCGAGGTGCTTCCGGCTGTCGGCTACTCGGCCCAGCAGCTCGCCGACCTCGAGGCCACCATCGCCGCCACCGGCTGCGACGTCGTCGTGATCGGAACGCCGATCGACCTCTCTCGCCTCGTGAAGATCGAGCAGCCGAGTGTCCGCGCGACCTATCGCGTCGAGGACGCGAGCGAACCGGGTATCGCTGACATCATCGATGCGTTCCTCGGCATGCAGGGGCTTGTCGGTGATCGCTGATGGCTGAGGGGCCCGCGATACCACGCACGCTTGTGATCGCGCTCGGTGGCAACGCCATCCTGCGACGTGGTGACGACGGCACTATCGAGACGCAGTTCGAACGCGCCGACGCTTCGATGCGCCACATCGCCGTACTCGCCGGCTCAGGCGACCGCATCGTCCTCACACACGGCAACGGTCCGGTCGTGGGCAATATCGTGCTGCGCAACGAGGCTGCACGCGACCTCGTGCCCCCGATGCCGCTCTACATCGCAGGCGCCGACAGTGAGGGCGGCATCGGCCTGATGCTGCAGATGAGTCTCCATAACAGACTGCGGCTCGCAGGCGTGGACCGGCCGGTCGTCTCGGTCATCACCCAATGCGTCGTAGACGCTGACGATCCCGCGTTCACGGCGCCCTCCAAACCCATCGGCCCCTACTTCGATGCCGATGGCGCGGCATGCCTGACTCTGGAGGAGGACTGGACGTTTGCCGAGGAAGGCGATCGTGGGTGGCGCCGTGTCGTTGCTTCCCCCCGGCCACGCCGGGTCATCGAGGCGAAGACGATCAGGCGACTCGCCGAAGAGGGCGACATCGTCATCGCGGCGGGTGGCGGAGGTGTGCCGGTGCTCGAGCACGAGGACGGGACGCTGGAGGGCGTGGACGCCGTCATCGACAAGGACTGGGCCTCGGCACTGCTCGCCTGCGAGATCGATGCGGAGACACTGGTGATCCTCATGGAGGAAGCGCGGGTCTTCACCGACTACGGTACCCCGCAGCAGCGTGCACTCAAGCGACTGAACGTCGCCGAGGTCGACGAACTACTCGCGCGCGGCGGGCTGGCGAAGGGCAGCATCCGACCCAAGGTGGAGGCCTGCGCGTACTTCACGCGCACGTGCGGACGCGACGCGATCATCTGCGCGGTGGATGCGCTGGAAGACGCGCTCGCAGGCAGGGCGGGAACGCGGATCGTACCCTAGCGCTCGGCTCCCCAGAAGACGACCGCAAGCATGCCTGGGCCAGTGTGCAGCCCGGCATCGGCAACAGACGTCACTTGCACATCTCCTCGGCGGTGTAGTAGACGAGTCCGGCTGTGCCAGGACCCACGTGGGTGCCTATCGCCGGGCCGAGCGTCATGACCTCGACCTCATGTCCGGTCACGGACTGGACCAGCTCCGCGAGGACCAGACCTTCGGCCCTGTCATCGATGTGGTGCACCACAACACCCGTGACGTCTCCGAGCCCACCTTTTGTGTCGATATCGCGTTGGAACGCGGCCACGATCTCCGTGAACGCACGCTTCTTGGTTCGCACCTTCGCAAAGATGTCCGTCTTGCCATCCACGACAGTGAGGATGGGTCGGATCTGCAGCAACGCGCCCATGAGCGCCGAAGCGCCGCCGATACGGCCACCCCGCTTGAGATACTCGAGTGTGTCGGGCACGAACAGGAAACGTGTGCGTGCGATTCGGGCGTCTATGGCCGCGAGTATCCCCGGAATGTCGGCACCAGCCTCGGCTGCTTCAACACCGGCGAGCAGCGCGAAACCCAGCTCCATGCAGTTGGAGCGAGAATCGACGATCTCGATGACCGCCTCGGGCATGCGCTCATGCACCAGATCTCGCGCAAGCAGCGCCGTGGAATAGGTACCGCTCATCTCGGAAGAGATGAACACGGCGACGACCTGATCGCCTTTTGCCGCGGCGGCGGAGAACACGTCCACGAAGTGACTGACTGCGGGCTGCGACGATGTCGGGAAACTCTTGGATGCCGCCAGTGCCCTGTAGAAGGGCGAGTAGTCCAGCGCATCATCATCGAACATCTGACCGTCGAGGGTGACGCTGAGCGGCACCACGCCGATGTCGTAACGCGCTCGCGTTTCACGCGGCAGGTATGACGTGCTGTCTGTGATGAACTTAACGGCCATCGTGCCTCCTTGGTGTGCGACGGACCGCGTCTCCCGCTCGATGTCGCTGCGGTCGTCAGGTCGATTCTGGTTCGTAGACGATGACCCCCACGTCACCACGTTTCGACGCATACATCGCGGTGTCGGCTCCCAAGAGCGCATGTTCGTAGTCCGTCGCTTCGTCCAGCCCCATGATGCCCACGCTGAGGTCGAGATCGACCCCTCGCCGGGCAGCCATAGACTGTACGTCGCAACGCATGCGCTCGGCCACCACTGCCGCCTCGGTAACGGTCGCGCCCTCGAGTAGCGCAGCGAACTCATCGCCCCCGAGACGTGCGACGATGTCTGGCTCGCGGACCCGCTTCTCGAGCACACGCGCGATCTCGGTCAACACGGCATCCCCGAACGCATGCCCGTGCTCGTCATTACAGCGCTTGAAGTCATCGACATCGATGAAGAGTACAGCCGCATGCGTCCCCCGATGAGCGCGCGCGACCGCTCGACTGAGCGCGCGCTCGAACGAGCGCCGATTCGGCAGATCCGTGAGGGGGTCGTGCGTGGCCAGGTGCTCGAGTTGATGCTGGTGGAGACGGCTCTCGGTTATATCGATACCGAAGCACACGACGTCAATGCGGCGATCGGCTTGAGGGATCTCGCTCTCCATCCACGAGATAAGCCGCTCCTCCCCACTGCTGGTGAGGATCGGCGACTCCGAGCATCGCCTGAAGGTGTGCGGGCGAGAGTCATCCTCAGACCGCTGATACAGACTCTGGAACGCACCGAGTACTGCGGGAAAACGCTCGCCCGGGCAGATGTCTTTAAACCAGCTCATGCCGATCATCTGTTCGTGGCTGTAGCCGGTCACGTCCTCGGCGGCATTGTTGAACAGCCGGACGATGCCATCACCGTCCAGGCCCACGATCATGACGTTCGCGGAATCGATCACGCGTTGCGCATACTCGCGCTCGCGACGCACCGCATCCTCGGCCTGCTTGAGGTCGGTGACATCACGGCGAATGCCACAGATGCCGACGACGGAGTCGTCGTCGTAGAGCGGACTCAGCTGTGTCTGGTAGTAGACAGGGCCCCACGGCATATCGAACCATCGCTCGAACACAACAGTCTGCCCGCTCAACGCTTCGGCGTTCACCTCGGCAAAGAACCCGGCTTCCGCTGCTCCCCAGACCTCTTCACACGTCTTGCCGATGTAGTCGGTAGCCGCCAGATCGTGTTCGGCAAGCCACCTTCCCCAGATACCATAGCAGCGACAGTCCCTATCGAGAACGAAGATGATGTCGTTCATCGAGCCGACGACTGCATCCAACAGGCGTCCGGTCGACTGTAGAGCATCGATCCTCTCAGGCATCCCTCACCCCCTGGAAGCAGTTGCCGCTGTCTCTGTGATTCGACGTAAGGAACCAGGTTCCTCTCTCGGCACGCTTGCCACCGGGTCCTTCACGACGGCACACTGCGAGTGGACAGGCGAAACAGGAAGGACTCCGCATGCAAGCAAGCGATCATACACCCCGTCCGGCGAACATCTGGTCACTCCTCATCATCGCACTGCTTGCTTCGCTCGGCATGTCCTATGGCGCATACAAGCTCGCCGGCTACTCATGGAACCAGGTCGTCGACTACCAGAGCCCCTTCGTCAAGATCGACCCCGCCACCACACGCGTGGACAATCCCGGCGAAGACGAACGTATGGTGCTCATCATCGTCGACGGGCTCACCGACGAGGCCTCCCGCTCGATGAGCGGCATGGAGCGCCTGAGGGCGCGAGGCGCGGACGTCTCACTGATCGTCTCACAGCCCTCATTGTCGTACCCGACATGGACGACGATCCTCTCTGGCGCTCCACAACAGATCTCCGGTGTCACGACCAACTGGTACGAGCGACACGTGGAGGTCGAGACACTTCTGGACGTGGCGATCGCCGAAGGGCGCTCCACGCTGGTGGCCGGCCCGACCGACCTCGATGTGCTGTATGGCGCTTCGGCGGCAGACCGATCGGCGTTCACCGATTGGGTCTCGGACTCCTATATGACCGCCGGGATCGTGGATGACGCATTGCGCCTCGATAAGGAGTTGGCCGACGCCAGTGTGGTGATCGTACACTTCCCGGACATCGACGAGGCCGGTCATGCGTACGGCGCAGCGTCTCCTGAATATGCCGAGATGGTCGCCGCGGTGAACGCGGACCTCGAGCGCCTCGTAGACGGACTCGATGATGGCGAGACGGTCTTCTGCGTCACCCCGGACCACGGCCATATCGCCACCGGCGGGCATGGCGGCTGGGAGGACCCCGTCATCCACACGTCCTGCGTGTTCGCGGGGCCCGGCGTGCGGCACACCACCGCACAGGCGGAGATCGCGGACATCGCCCCCACGATGGCGGTGCTCGCCGGGCTGTCGACACCGGGACATGCCCGTGGCATCGCGATCACGTCCATCCTCACAGAGCCCGACTCACCGGCGGTCGACGCGGATCTTGCACGCGCAGGCCGGTTCGCCAAGAAGTACGCCTCGGTCATACGCCCTTCAGCGGAGCCGGCAGAACCGCCGATGAGCGCCATCGCCGTCCGTGTGCTGTATGCGGCCGTCGACGCCACACGACTCGACGCCGACCGCGCCAGCCGCCTCGCCCCCTTCTTCGCCGTGGTGGCTGTTCTCGTCGCAGTCACGCTGGTCATCGGGGTGTACTTCCGTCATGCCCTGGTCTCGGCGCTTGCCGGAACGATCGCGTACTTCGCGGTCTACAACGGGCTCTACTTCCTCGTGCATGGCTACACGTGGTCGCTCTCTGCGTTCAACGAGGAGTCGATGGTGCAGACGTTCTTCAACACCCGGATGGTAGAGACGGTCATCGCGGGAGTCCTGGCCTGCATCGTTGCGGCAGTGGTCTACCCGCTGCTCCGCCGCGAGCCCAAGCCGCCCAGGAGACCGTATCTCGCTGGATGGCTCTCCCTCGGCGTCCTGACAACGCTCACTATCCAGGCTGCGCTGGTGCTCCAAGTCGCGCTCTTCTGGCGTCTGTGGGGCGCCTCGGTCGTGTGGAGGTTGCCGGATCTGCAGGCCGCGTTCAAGTACGACCTTGATCTCATCCAGCTGACAGCCCTGGGCGCCGTCGCGGTCCTTGGTCCTGCCGTCACCTACGTCGTCGGCAGGATGCACCCCAAGATACGCAGAAGCAACCCGTGACCGTGGGTATCGCCCTCACCGCGGTAGGACTACTCGGCACGCTGTACGCCGACTTCCGTGAGTCGGTCGGACTGCGCTGGGTGTGCAAACCACTCGCGTCGGTCGGCTTTCTGGTGATCGCCTTCACCCCGGTGTCGCACGGCGGCGCCGTGAACGCGCTACATCTGGGACTGGCGCTCTCAGCCCTCGGGGACGTGGCACTCGTCCCGCGCTCCAAACGGCTGTTCTTGCTCGGCCTGTGCAGCTTCGCTCTGGCACATGTCGCCTACCTCACCTACTTCGTGTCTGCTTCCGTGCGCAAGCCCGGCGACTTCACTGTAGCAGCCGGTGCGGCTGCGCTCGTGCTGTTCATGGTGGTGGGACATCGGGTATGGAAGTGGCTCGAGCCGCATGCGGGCTCCATGCGCCTGCCCGTGCGCGTGTACGTCCTCATCGTCTCGCTCATGGCGGCCTCCGCCGCGGCGTCTATGAGCGCTCCTGCGACCGAAGTGTTGCTGGCCCCTCTCGGCGCCATACTCTTCTACCTGTCCGATCTGTCGGTCGCCCGCGATCGCTTCGTCGCACACGACTTCGTCAACAAGCTCTGGGGCCTGCCACTCTACTACGTCGGCCAAGTGCTGATCGCCATCGCGGCCACGCGCTGATCCGCTACCGCTCGTCGGACTGTCTGCGCTCCCGTGATATCGCGCACCCAGAAGTGATCACCCTTCGCCGATGGAACCATCAAATCCGGCAAAGAGGGACTTGCAGTGTCGATCTCCGTCGCACCCGGTGTCAGCCGGCTTCGATCGGTGTTCTCCGAGGAGCCCGAGCTGTTCGCCAGCATACTGAACGCCTCGTCACCCATCGAGGTGAACCTTGCGCTGGACATCCTGCGCGACACGACTCCCGAGCGCGCGCTCGTAGCAGCTATCAACCTTCGTGAGGTCCTGTCGGCCCTGCCGGTGTTCCCGTGCTCGATGGCTGTCGATGAGGTGACGCTCGCCCGTGTCGCGGGTCTGGAGAAAGACCGCCTGGCCTGGTGCAAGCCGCTTGAGACCGACCTGGGACTAAGCGTCACCACGGCAGGCAACTTCTGTTTCGATCTCATCGTCCAGGGCAGCGACGGAGCGATCTTCCTCACCCCGGTGCCACGCGGGAACGACATCGTCAACCCGAAGCTCGTCGATGCGATCATGCATCATGAAGGCCTGCTCGCAGCGATAGTCGACCTTGTCATAGACATGGGCATCGTCTTCAATCCCCGGCCGTACCTGTCGCTTGAGGACTGGAGCCTCGACCACGCCCAGGAGGTCATGGACGACGTGAGCGAGCTGTTCTGGCGACCTCGCTAGGCGCCCAGCTTGCCGAGCAGCCACGCCATGTTCTTGCCGAGATTCTCCATGGTGCGCATTCCCTCTTCGTCGCGGGCGACCTCGCCCTTCTCGCGCCCGATGCCGAGGTTCCAGTACGAGGAACCGGCTATCACCATCTGACGGATGAGGAAGAGGTGGTTGATGGAGTCCAGTGCGTGGACCGCGCCCGCACGGCGCACCGCGATGACCCCGGCGCCTACCTTGCGATAGAGCATCTCTTTCTTGTGGCCGGCGACGTAGCCCGCGCGGTCGATCAGGGCTTTGGCTTCAGGCGTGATGTCGGCGAAGTAGACCGGCGAGCCGATGATGATTCCGTCGGCGTCATGCATCTTGATGATGCACTCGTTGCCGAAGTCCTTGCGGCCGTAGCAGAGGCCGTCTTTGTGCTCGGCACATTTCATGCACGCCGTGCAGCCCTGGATGCGCTCGCCTGCAAGCTGGACGTGCTCGGTCTCGATACCCTCGGCACGCAACTCGTCCAAGACGCGCTCGATGAGCACGGCGGTGTTCCCGTCCTTACGCGCGCTGCAGTTGAAAGCGACGACCTTCATGTGAGCTCAGAACTCTCAAGAACGCGCGCTCCCGCCGCATGCATCTCCAGCAGAGCCCGGTCGCCGTCACCGGGCTCCAGATCGACCGCGCGGCATGCGTCCTCCACCACCGTCACGCCAAAACCGAGACCCACCGCATCAAGCACCGTGTACCTCACACAGTAGTCGGTGGCGAGCCCGCAGATGACGACCTCGTCCACGCCACGCGACATCAGGTACTCACCAAGTCCGGTGTCTTTGCGACGGTCGTTGTCGTAAAAGCCGCTGTAGCTGTCCACGTCCGGGTCAGCACCCTTACGTACCACATGGTCGATCGCAGCGATGTCGAGTGCCGAGTGGAACGACGCTCCCGGCGTGCCCTGCACACAGTGATCGGGCCATAGCACCTGCTCCACACCGCCAAGGTCCACGATGTCACCCGGCTTCAGCGTGGGGTGCATCCTCGCGAAGCTGCCGTGGTCGGCAGGGTGCCAGTCTTGCGTGGCGATCACAAGGCTGAACCTCTCGGCCAGATCGTTCGCCACCGCGACGACCGCGTCGCCATCGGTGACCGGCAGCGCACCGAACGGCATGAAATCGTTCTGGATGTCGACCAGGATCAGTGCTCGCATCGGTCCCCCCCTTCGGCGGTTTCCTAGTTTGTACCTCATGACGCGCGTTGCTGCACGCCTAATCGCGAATCCCTCTTGCTTCCATGATGAGATCCGTGCGCAGTTCGTGAAGCCGTCGCTCGATGCCCACAGCATAGCGATGCGGGTTGAGGAAGCGCTTGTGCGAGGCATCGAGACACGACAACTGCTCGCATGCACGCAAGCGCGACGCGGGGAGCGACGGCGGCGTGTAGACGAGTCTGCCGCTTTGAAAGACCGGGACCAGCAGCTCCTCGGGATCGTCCTCGGCCGAGAAACCCTTGCGACGCGTTGAATCCCCGGGGTCCACCATCAGACACTCCGCACCACACGGCTGATCGAGTTCGCTGTAGATCATGTCACCTACGAAGACACCGTCGCGCGAGAAACGTCGCACTGCTTGCAGTCCGGGTGTGGTGATCTTCGCGGTCTGCTCGGAGACCTTGATGCGCGGCTGCCAGTCCCCGCCGGGCTTCCGGATGGCCGAGAGCTTATACACGCCGCCGAGCGCAGGCTGCCCTTCGGCTGTCACCAGACGTGTCCCGACACCCCACAGGTCGATGGGTGCTCCCTGCTCTTTCAGGCTCTCGATGAGGTACTCGTCGAGTTCGTTGCTGGCGATGATCTTCGTGTCCCGGAAGCCACCGTCGTCCAATATCTCCCGCGCACGTTTCGACAGCCACGCCAGGTCACCGGAGTCGATGCGGATGCCCGCGAGGCGCTGACCGCGCTCGCGCAGCAGCCGCCCTGCAGCCACGGCGTTGCGCACACCTTCGAGCGTGTCGTAGGTATCCACCAGAAGCGTCACGTTGTTGGGAAGCGCCGCCACATACGCCGAAAACGCCTCCGGCTCGCTATCGAACGCCATCACCCAGCTGTGCGCGTGCGTCCCGACCGCCGGGATCCCGAAGCGCATCGCCGCGAGCGTGTTCGACGTTCCCGCACAGCCACCGATATAGGCGGCACGACTTGCCGAGAGACCCCCGTCCGGCCCCTGCGCACGACGTAGCCCGAACTCGACCACAGGATCACCCTCAGCGGCAAGACACACGCGCGCCGCCTTTGTGGCTATGAGCGTGGAGAAGTTCACGATGTTGAGCAGCGGTGTCTCCACGAGCTGACACTGCGCGATGGGGCCGATGACACGGAGCAGCGGCTCACCCGGAAAGACGACGGTGCCCTCGGGAATGGCGGTTATGTCGAGTTCGAAGTGCAGATCGCGCAGCCAGCCGATGAACTCATCTCCGAACAGCGGCGTGCCGTCGTTGCCCTTCTGACGGGCCAGATACGCACAGTCCTCGTCAGTGAAGCGCAGCCCGTCCAGGTACTCGATCACAGGAGCGAGACCGCAGGCGATCGAGAAACCGCCCTCGAACGGGTCGTTGCGGAAGGAAAGATGGAAGCACGCTTCTGTATCGGCGATCCCGGCCTTATGGTAGCCGTACGCCATCGTGAGCTGATAGAGATCGGTGAGCAGTGCACGAGATCCCGCGTCCTCGGCCTTCATAACTCCTCCTCATGTACTCCTTCGATCAGTCTAGACCATGCGCCGCACGCGGGGTGGCCTGGCTGCCACACCAGCGGTACGCTACATCCGGGTACCTGCCGAGGGGGACTACCATGGCCGACCGCGCGCAGCAACGTGTCCCGCGCAACATCAAAGCCTTAGGGATCGTCAGCCTACTGACCGACGCGTCCTCGGAGATGGTCTATCCCATACTCCCACTCTTCCTTGCCAACGTACTCGGCGCACCGGTCACCGTGATCGGCATCATCGAATCATTGGCCGAGACGACCGCATCGCTTATGAAAGTCTTCTCGGGCTGGCTGTCCGACCGCGTCGGGCGGCGCCGACCCCTCATCGCCTTGGGCTATACGCTCTCCAACGTGGTCAAGCCACTCCTCGCGCTCACCGGCTCGTGGCCGGCGGTACTCCTGCTGCGCTGGTGCGATCGCCTCGGCAAGGGTATCCGCACCGCACCACGCGACGCCCTGATCGCCGACTCCTCCACCGAGGCCACGCGCGGGCGGGACTTCGGTGTGCATCGCGCCATGGACACGCTGGGAGCGGCCATCGGTCCGCTCACGGCCTGGGCGATCTTGACACTCGTCCCCAATGGCTATCGCACCGTCTTCTGGGTGTCGGCGATACCGGGGACGCTCGCCATCGCCGTCGTGCTACTGGCAGTGCGCGAGAAGCGCGCGGTGCGGCCTGATGGCGTGCAGCCCACGCTACAGTTGCGTCATCTTGGTCGGCCGTTCGCGCTGTTCACCGCCGTGAGCTTCGTGTTCGCACTCGGCAACTCCTCCGACGCCATGCTCATCCTGCGCTCGCAAGATATCGGCGCTGCAGCGGCGCTCATCCCGCTGATGTACTTCGCGTTCAACATCGTGGGCGCGGCCCTGTCCGCACCGCTCGGTGCGCTCTCCGACCGCATCGGCCGTAAACGCCTGCTCTCGCTGGGATTCGTACTCTACGGCGCGGTGTACGCGGGTTTCGCTCTTGCCGGCTCGCCGATACACGCCTGGCTGCTCTTCATCGCCTACGGCGTTCCTTACGCGATGACCGAGGGGATGACGCGCGCATACGTCGTCGACCTCGTCGGATGCGACAGACGTGCCACTGCCGTGGGAGGGTATACGTTCGTGCTCGGTCTCGCCGCTCTGCCCTCAAGCGCCGTCGCCGGACTTTTATGGGACACTGTGTCGCACAGCGCTCCGTTCGTGCTCAGCGCCGTCCTGATGTTGACCGCCGGACTTGCCCTGGCGCTCACGGGTAAGACGCTACCTGCACGCGCATGTTCTTAAGAAGCCTGGATGTGGCGATCAGTGGTGTATACTTTCGCCTTCTGATTGCATACTGCTCTTGATCCGGGATTTCTCGAGAGGTTTGTTGTGGCACCACGCAAAGACATAGTCCGCCTCGTGATCGCGCGCTTCACATCTCGTGCGGGCAGCGAAGCCGCGTTCTTCATCGGCGTATGGGGCAAAGCCGCCTATGTCTTGCACGCCAACGCCGTCGAACTCGCCGTCTTGATGTTCTGCCTGAGTATCGCTTCGATCCTCGGGAGTACGGCAGCCGGCGTCCTTATCGACCGTTACGGCCCGCGCAAGGTACTCGTGTTCGCCGAGATTGGATTCGTCGTCGCGGCCATGGCGATGATCTTCGCCGACACGCTCCCGCTGCTGATCATCGTCGCCTCGGCATGGGGTTTTCTCGGCGCACCGGTCGTCACCTCCGCTGCTTCATTCGCTCCGCACCTGGTGACCGATGAGTCACAACTCGCAAAGGTGAACTCCTGGATCGAGGGCGGCGCATCGCTCGCGTTCGCGGTAGGGCCGGCGGTTGGCGCCCTACTCGCCCGTTACGCGCACGTGAACTGGATCTTCGTACTCGATGCGGCCACCTCACTGCTCGCCGCCTGGCTCGTGTGGGGCATCTCGACGCAACCGCCGGCACGCAAGGACCTGCACGAGACGCATGCGATCGCAGAGCTGCGAGAAGGCCTCAAGGCCGCATACGGACTGCGGCCGATACGCTACTACCTGCTGATGGGGTCACTCGTGTGGCTGTCGTTCGGCGCCTTCGGTGCGCTCGAACCACTCTTCTTCCGTGATGTGGTCGGCACCGGCATCGAGACGATCGGCTGGATGAACTCCGTCTTCGGCGTGGGCTTCATCACGGGCGCATTGCTGCTGCCGCGTCTGCCGCGACGTATGCTCTCCGCGCGTGGTCTGGCGTTCCTCGGAGTCTTCGTCGGCCTGGGAGCCGTACTCTACGTCGGCTGGACGGACCTGCGCATGATCGCTCTCGGCGCGTTCGTCTGGGCGTTCGTCATCGGCATCCTGGAGCCATTGCTCCGCACCCTCATACACCGCGATACCCCGCGTGAACTGGTCGGCCGCGTTATCGGCACCTCGGAAGTGCATCGCCGAGGCGGCGAGCTCATCCCACTGGCAATCGCCCCCGCCCTCGCGGGCGCGATAGGCGTGCAGCAGACGCTTATAAGTTTCGGCGTGCTCGCATCGCTGATCGCGGCAGCTTCCTTCATCGAGGCCGGCGCCATCGATCGCGGGGCGAAAGCGCGCGGCGCGATACCAGTGCCCGAGACGATCCGTATGGCCGAGGAACCCATCTCACCCAACCTGTGATACGCGCCAAACGTGTTACCGTTCGGCACTCGGTGCTTGTGAATTCATATACAGCTAGGTTATTCTGCCTTACGGGGAGCCTCAAGGACATCCATGAGGCACGTGAGGGGACTTGATGCGCTCGATTCGACACGTCACGGTGACAGCAGTGCTCGCCACCGCTCTGCTCGCATCCTCTCCTGCCGTCGCGAATGCCACCACAGCGGGCACCGCCGGTACGAGCAGACTCGCTCTTACCCACGCAGCCGCACTCGTCGGCGTCGGAACGGTCCTGCTGCTTGCCATCGTCTACTGCGTGCGCCGGGAAGCTTCTATCCGCGCGTCAGAGTTGCGCCAAGCGATCGCGCGTCAACGCGCGATCATCGACGCCATCCCCGACCTCCTGTTCCGGATGGACGGGGACGGCCGGTTCCTCGAATTCAAACCTTCCCCCGACTTCGAACCGCCCTGTCCGCCTGATGAGCTCCTCGGCAAGACCGTGCGCGAACTCGCCTTCCCTTCCGGGATGGTCATCCACTGGGAGGCTGTACTCGAGACCGTGCGCCGTGATGGGGGCTACCGGAGTCTCGAGTACCAGCTTGACTATCCCGACGGCGTCCACGAGTTCGAGGCGCGCATCGTGCAGGCAACGCCTGGAGAATACCTGGCCATCATAAGAGACATCTCCGCCCGCAAACAGGCCGAGACCGATAGCGAGACCTACCGCCGCCAGCTGGAGCAGACCGTCACGCAACGCACCTCGGACCTGATCGAAGCGAACATCAGACTACAGGAAGCGAACCGGGCCAAGAGCGCCTTCCTCTCCAAGATAAGTCACGAGCTGCGCACGCCGCTGAACTCGATCATCGGCTTTCCCGACATCTTGCTCAAAGGACTCGCAGGCGACATGAACGAGGAGCAACGACGCCAGCTGACGATGGTGCAGGAGGCCGGAAAACGACTGCTCTCACTCGTCGAAGATGTGCTCGATTACACCATGATCGAATCGGGTCGCGTGACGGCTCTCCCGGTAGACTTCCGTCTCGCGCACCTGCTCGAAGACTGTGTGGCTCAGGTGCGCACCAAAGCGGCGTCCAAAGGCCTCGATATCGAGCTGGACGCGGGACACGCGCCAACGACGATGCACGGTGACCGTGGACTCCTTGAGCGGGTGGTGCTGACCCTGCTCTCCAACGCTATCAAGTTCACCGAGGAGGGCTCCGTGACCGTCCGGGCGTATCCGGTCGACGAGGACCGCGTCGTCATCGAGGTCGCCGATACCGGTATCGGCATCGACCCTGCTCTCGCTGACAACGTCTTCCACGCGTTCGAGCAGAGCGCAAACCGCCTCAAGGTCAAGCCTCAGGGGCTCGGACTGGGGCTCGCTGTATGCCACCAGCTAACCCAGCTTCTTAGCGGCACGATCGAGCTGGAAAGCGAGCCTGATGCCGGAACGACCGCACGGCTGACGGTGCCCCTACGCCTCGAGGTACCTGGAGCCGAACCCTCCGCTGAAGCCTGACGGCCGGTCTCAGTCTTCCACGCTGAGCCGGAAGACGACCGGGTTCGCCGGATCGGGGCAGCACACGAACGCCTCTCCCTCGGCCTCCCAGGGAAAGCTTCCACCGAAGCGCAGCGGCTGCAGGAAGGGAAGCAGAGCGGCGTACGCCCACCCGCAGATGCCTGCGGGCACGAGCGCGGAATCGACTTCCCAACGGTCGCCCACGCCATGTCCGATCGAACACACACCGGTACCCTGGATCTTGACGACCTCGATACTCACGCGCCGACCTTCGGCAGGCGCACCTGTTCTGTCACCACTCATGACGCGGGCCTCCTCCCTGTGTCTCTCAGCCAGTCTAGCGCGACCCGTACGCGCTGTGTCGCGGCTCTTGACGACGGTCTGAACCGAGCGTACGGTGGGCAAACCCTACTTATGTTGTCAGGATTGAATCGAGGAGATGCGGGCGTGCGTTTGACTGCGAAGAGCGAGTACGGCCTGCTCGCACTGATCGATCTGGCGGTCGCCTGGAACGGCGGCCCCGTAAGCACGCGCGACATCGCGAGAAACCGCGACATCCCCCCTGCGTTCCTCGAGCAGCTGCTCGCGACGCTGCGGCGTGAAGGCCTCGTGATAGCAGTCCGCGGCGCCCGTGGCGGCTTCGTCCTTGCGCGCGACCCTCATTCGATCTCGGCCCTCGACATCGTCGAGGCCCTGGAAGGCCCGCTGGCTCCGACCGTCTGTGCTGCGCAGGCTATCTGCGGCCGGGAAGGCACGTGCGCTGCCGAGCCCGTATGGGCTCGGGTGTCAGCATCCCTGCGCAACGTGCTCGGCGAGTTCGACCTTGCTTCGTTGGCAGAACGCCAGGCTCTGTTCGACGCCGCGTTCACCGTGCCCACACCCGAGGAGTGAGCATGGACCGCACCGTATACCTGGACTACGCCGCCACCACACCCGTCGATGAGAACGTACTCGAGGCGATGATGCCGTTCTTCTCCGAGCGGTATGGCAACGCCAACAGCCTCTATGCGCTCGGCCGTGACGCCTACACGGCGTTCGAGGATGCCCGCGAACGCGTGGCGGCATTGATGGGCGCTACCCACCCTGGCGAGGTCATCTTCACCTCCGGCGGTACCGAGTCCGACAACACCGCTCTCATCGGCCTGGCCACCGCCGGTGGCCGCATCAAGGGCCATGTCATCGTCTCGGCATTCGAACACCACGCGGTGCTTGCACCGGCAGAGTGGCTCGGCAAACACGGCTTTACGGTCACCGAGGTCAGCCCGCGCACCGACGGCCTCATCCATCCCGAGGACCTGCAGGCTGCGATGCGCGAGGACACCGTGCTCGTCTCGGTCATGCACGGCAACAACGAGATCGGCACGATCCAGCCCCTTCGTGCGCTGGCGGACATCGCTCACGCAGGCGGTGCGCTCATGCACACCGACGCGGCGCAAACGCTCGGCAAGATCGACTTCGACGTGAACGACCTCGGCATAGACGCCGCGTCGTTCTCGAGCCACAAGATCTACGGACCGAAGGGTTTTGGTGCGCTCTATCTGCGCAAGGGTACGCGTATCGCACCGTACATGATGGGCGGCGGGCAGGAGTCGAAGCGACGCAGCGGCACACAGAACGTCGCCGGCGCGGTGGGCTTTGCGAGAGCACTCGAGATCATGGACGCCGAGCGGGCCACGGAGGCGCCGCTCCTTGCCGCGCTGCGCGACCGCATCGTGGAAGGCGTGCTCGGCAGACTCGAACTCACGTCGCTGAATTGTTGCGAGACCAAGGCACGCCTCCCCCACATCGCCAACTTCATCATCAAAGGTGTCGAGGGTGAGGCCATGCTGCTGCACCTGGACGCCAAGGGGATCGCCGTCTCAACCGGCTCGGCGTGTTCGTCGGGCTCGCTCAAGCCGAGCCACGTGTTACTTGCCATCGGTTGTCCGCAGGAGTTCGCTCACGGCTCACTGCGCGTGAGTCTGGGCAGATACACCACGGAGAAAGACGCCGACTACTTCGTCGATGAGCTCATCCCCATCGTCGAGCGCCTGCGCTCGATGTCGCCACTGTACGCGAAGATCAAGGCCGAGCACTCGGCTGGCTGACGAGGAGAGACGCATGCTCTACAGCGACAAGGTCATGGACCACTTCCAAAACCCCCGCAACGTGGGAGTCATCGAGAACGCGGACGGCACGGGTGAGGTCGGCAACCCGATCCGCGGCGATGTCATGAAGATCACCATCAAAGTCGAGGACGACAAGGTCGACGACATCATGTTCCAGACACTCGGATGCGGCACCGCCATCGCGACAAGCTCCATCGTGACCGAGATGGCCAAGGGCATGACGCTTGAAGATGCGGTCTCGATCACCAAAAAGCAGGTCGCCGACGAGTTGGACGGCCTGCCGCCAGCGAAGATGCACTGCTCGGTGCTCGCGACCGACGGGCTGAAGGCCGCAATCGACGACTACCTCGTGAAGAACGGACGCGAGCCCATCGCCGGACCTATACTCTCTAGCGACCCCGACTTCGATCCGCATGGGGAAGAGGATGAGCCTGCCGAGTAGAACGCGTCGCCCTGTTTCCAGGAGGCATCATGGACGTTTTGCACGCTGAAGTGGCAGCTACGATCGGCAATACGCCGCTCGTCTTGCTGAGCCGTCTTGCCGAGGATCTGCCCGCCCGGGTAGCGATCAAACTCGAGTCGCGCAACCCCGGCGGCTCGGTCAAGGACCGTATGGCCCGCAGCATGATCGACGACGCCGAGAGTCGCGGCCTGATCGAACCCGGCCGCTCGGTCATCATCGAACCCACTTCGGGCAACACCGGCATCGCCCTGGCCATGATCGGCGCCTCACGCGGCTATCGCGTCGTGCTGACCATGCCCGAGAGCATGTCGCTTGAACGTCGCAAGCTTGCCGCCGCATACGGCGCGGAACTCGTGCTGACCCCGGCAGTCGACGGCATGCAGGGTGCGGTCAAGGCGGCCGAAGAGATAGCCGCCCGCACCGAAAGCGCCTACCTCACTCGCCAGTTCGACAACCCCGCCAACCCGCGCGCCCACTACCTCACCACCGGTCCGGAGATCGACGCCGCACTCGGCGACGCTCCACTCGGCGCGTTCATCGCAGGTGTCGGCACCGGCGGCACGATCACAGGGACCGGCCGCTACATGGCCAAGCACCGTCCCAAGGCGCGCATCGTCGCAGTGGAACCTGCCGAATCCCCGATCATCGCACAGCGACTCGCGGGCGCTGAGCTGACACCAGCAGGTCACGGTATCCAGGGCATCGGCGCGAACTTCATACCGAGCGTCCTCGACCTCGGGGTGATCAGCGATGTCGAGCATGTGACGACCGATGCGGCCATCGCCATGGCGAGACGCCTCGCCGCCGAGGAAGGCCTGCTCGTAGGGATCTCGTCGGGTGCGAACGTCGTGGCAGCGCTCCGCCTTGCCGCAGACCCGACTCTGACGGGCACCACCATCGTCACCGTGGCTCCATCGACCGGCGAACGCTACCTCTCGACACCGCTGTGGGAGAGCTACGGGGTCTAGCTCAGCGGGCGATGGATGCTGCCGACGGTGTCGCGTCCATGCACCGGACACGCCTGGTCAGCCGTCAGCTTCACGTTCATGCCGCACGTCTCGCAGTAGCCCACAAAACCGCTGTCGGCGGGTGTCGGCGGCACACCGACGGACTGCAGCGGTGTGAGATTGCGCATGACCATCCAGGCGACCACAAGACCGACGAAGCCGAATCCTAATCCGATGGCGGAGAGCCTGAGCAGCGCCACAGGATCGGTCGACACGTCGAACATCGCCGGATCCATAAACCCGATGCCGAGGAACTCGGCAGACAACCACATGCCCACACCGAACCAGCCCCACGCACCGGAGCGCCCCTTGGCGCGGGCCTCTCGGGCGAACCGGCGATGTACGAAGTAGAGCAGGACTATCTCAAGCATGTCGCTCCGTCACATAGCGCTTCGACCTGGTCGGCCGCTGGCGACGATTCTACCACCCTGCACCATATGCGTGTATACGAGGTGGAAACCCAGGTGCTCCATGTTCCACTGCGACCCGCTCCCGGGCGTGGTCTCGACATAGGTGAGGTCCGCGCCGAGGACAGCCCCGCGGACGAGGGCTACATCGCCTGGGCGCTGGCCCGACGTTCGGGCAGCATGGGCGGAAGACCGTGCTCGGCCAGCAGACACGCCGGACACGGCTGCGAAGCGATGAGTTCGATGACGGCGAACAGGCTAGCGGGATCCTCGATGACCAACGGCACCAGATGCGCGTGGCGATGGCCACACGCGTGGTCTATGAGCGCCGAACGAAGTGGTTCGCGCCTGAGATATGTGTCCGTGCCGCTCATCCGATCACCTGTCAGTTCGTCGCGTGCTCCGGCCAGTCTGCCGCAACACGCCGGTCACCGCAAGGCCACGTATGGCCCTGGCGAAGCATATGATGTGCCGAGTATGACCGTCATCGCACTGACGGGAGCCGTATACTCTAGGTGATCGCACACTTCACGGGAGGAACCCATGAGCGACCAATACGGGGCCTACGCGCCACCACCTCAGGTCCCGGGGCAGCCGCCCCGACAACCCGCACCCATCGGTCAGCCGCCGGTCAGGAAGTCGAAGACCGGACTCATCATCGGTATCGTGATCGGCGTCATCCTTCTGTTGTGCGGGTGCAGCGCCGCAGCCGGCGTGCTGTTCTTCAGGGCAGCCGGAGACACGACGGTCTCAACCATCTCAGAAAGTCCGGCTGTGACCGACCCCGCACAAGACCAACGGCTTGCCGAGTGGCTTGCATGGAACCCCCTCACGACCGAACAGTTCCCGGAAGCGCCCTCCGCAGACACCGCGCTCATCTTAGAAGCCCTCAAGATCCTCGCTCCCGACTTCGTCGCAACGGAGACGGGATATGCCGGGGGATACATCGACAAGGTCGTGGACTACTACTACGGAGATCTCTATCTCGTAAGCGCGACACACCCGTCGAGCGACAAGGTCGCCGCCGCCATCGAGTTCACACTCCAGTCCCCCGACATGATCGCCGACGGGGTGTCCTTCGAGGTCGGCGAGGGCGATCGCATCGACAAGGTCACCGACGCGATGATCGAGATGATCTCTTACGGGCCGTTCGGCAATGTCGACTTCCCCATCGATTCCGCCGAAGGTGAAGCGCTCTGGCAGACGATCGGCAACGACTGGCCCGATGCAGTCGTCATGCATATCACCACTGAGACCGCCGACCAGGTATCGGTGTCCATAACGAAGTGGCGTCAGTACGCGATAGACGACTACAGCCCCCGAATGTTCGCGATCTACCAACTCTCGAACGGCGAGTGGACGCTGATCGACTGGGAGTATGAAGCCCTCGATGACGTGCCGGCAGAACCGATCGATGACGCGTCGGTCACCTGAGACCACCGAGACGAAGGACGGTACCGAGATGCTCACACGGATGGTCGGCAACGATGCCGAGATGGAGTTCGATCCAACACTTGTCGAGATCGTGCGCAAGGCCGAGGCGGCGTTCCCCCTACCCGACTACGCTGTGCTGTTCACCGACGCGCAGGACGAGGACGAGGACGACACCCTGGTGATCGCACGGCGGTACGGCGGAGTACTCATCTCGATGGTCTACGTCACGATCGACGAGCTTGACGTGTTCGAGGCTGAAGGCGTCGACTGGGTGGCGGATATCGCCGCGGACCTTGCCCGCACACAGGAGGAGATCGACGCCGGGTTCGAGAGCGAGTAGCGCGGAGCCGGACTACTCGGCCTCGAGTCGTGCCTGAACGAGATCGGCGGCCTGGTGTGCGGCAGCTCGCGTCGGCGGCCCGGCTTCCGGCGTGCGCTCGATCGACCGGAGCGCAGCCAGATGCTTGCGCGTATCGCCAGCTTCAAGCGCTTTCACCGCGCCGAGTCGCATCGTCGTCAACCGATGCTCGCGCGCGACGTAGACGAGCGTGTCTATGGACAGCTGCCCGAACTCGCGCTTCGACTTGACCGCCATCGCACGACGGCGGCACTGCTGGACGTACTGCCCACCGGCAGTGTGCCCCTTGGGAGCATCATGGCCCTGACCTGCGACCCAATCACTGCGTCGTGATCGGGACTTCCTGTTGTCGTGCGGTGATGGCGCCATCGATGCCTCCGGGGAGCGAGATTACAGGCGGCCCATGGTAGCACGGAAGCACACACGACCTGAAATCTCTAGCCGAGCTTCCTGCGCAGCACTTCGTTGACGACCTTCGGGTTGCCTTGACCACGCATCTCACGCATGACCTGGCCGACGAACCAGCCGACCAATCCGATCTTGCCGCCACGGTAGCTGGCGACCTCATCGGGGTTCGCCGCGATGATCGCATCGACGACCGCCTCGATCGCGGAGGTATCGCTGACCTGCCGCATATTTCGGGCCTCGACGATCACTGCAGGCGCCTCGCCGGTCTTAACCATTGCCGAGAAGACCTCTTTGGCCTGCTTGCCGGAGATCGTCCCGTCGTCGACGAGCACAACGAGTTCGGCGAGCATCGATGGCTTGACGGGACTCTCATCCACGCCGATACCCTCGGCGTTCAAGTGCGCCGAGAAGTCGTTGATCATGGTGTTCGCTACGCTCTTGGCACGCGCGGGTCCGGTCTGGGCGACCGCAGCTTCGAAGAACCCCGCCATTGCCAGATCGGATGTCAGCACGACCGCGTCGTACTTGGGAAGATCCCATGTGCCCATGAAGCGCTCACGTTTGGCGTCCGGAAGCTCTGGGACGCGTTGGGCGATCGACTCCACCCACTCCTCGGTGAACGCGAACGGAACCATGTCGGGCTCCGGGAAGTAGCGGTAATCGTGCGCCTCTTCTTTGCTGCGCAGCATGCTCGTGCGCTTGGCGCCCACGTCCCAGTGACGCGTCTCCTGTACGACGCGCTCCCCCACGTCCATGAGATCGGCCTGCCGCACGATCTCGTACGCCAGCGCGTCGTGCAGCGCTTTGAACGAGTTCATGTTCTTGATCTCGGACTTCGTGCCGAGTTCGATCTCCCCGCGAAGACGTATGGAGATGTTGCCGTCCACGCGCATGGAACCCTCCTCCATGCTGCAGTCACTGACGCCGAGCGTCAGCATGATGAGGCGCAGTTTCTGCGCGAAGCGCCGCGCCTCTTCAGGCGTGCGGATATCGGGTTCGCTCACGAGTTCCATGAGTGGCGTGCCGGCGCGGTTGAAGTCAACGAGGCTCTTCTCGGCGCCGGAGATGCGGCCTTCCGCGCCGCCCACGTGGATCATCTTGCCGGTGTCCTCTTCGAGGTGGATGCGTGTGATCCCGATACGGGCGGTGTACTCCTCTTCACTGTCGCGATCCACGCGCTGGAACACCGCGTCACCATCGACCTCCACGTCCAGATGACCACCGCTGCAGAACGGCAGGTCGTACTGGGAGATCTGGTAGTCCTTGGGCATGTCGGGATAGAAGTACTGCTTGCGATGGAACTGGCTCCAGAGCGCGATGTCGCAGTTCACCGCGAGGCCCGCGAGCACCGTCGCCTCGACAGCGGCTTCGTTGGGCACCGGCAGTGCGCCGGGCAGGCCCAGGCACACGGGGCATACACGGGTATTGGGCTCGCCGCCGAACTCCACCGGACACCCGCAGAACATCTTGCTCTTCAGCGAGGTGAGTTCCGTATGGATCTCAAGACCGATAACGGCCTCGTAGCGTTCGAGGACCTCGGAAAGGCGATCCTTAGCCATCAAGACCCCCTCTCGCCATCGACGGCGTCATATCGAGCGCGAGGTCGGCCTCGAGTGCGGCGGCGGCCCGAAGCATCGTGGCCTCGTCGAAGTGGCGACCGATGACCTGCAGCCCGATGGGAAGCCCCTCGGACAGTCCGCACGGCATACTCACACCGGGTAGGCCGGCAAGGTTGAGCGGGATCGTGAAGACGTCGGACAGATACATCGCCAGCGGATCGGTCGACTTCTCGCCGATCTTGAACGCGACCTCGGGACTCGTGGGGGTGAGCAGCACGTCATAGCTCTCGAAAGCCTTCGCGAAGTCCTCGATAATGAGCGTGCGCGCCTTCTGTGCCTGGCCATAGTAGGCGTCGTAGTAGCCGGCGGAGAGCGCGTAGGTCCCCAGCATGATACGGCGGATGCTCTCCGGGCCAAAACCCTCGGCACGCGATCGCATGTAGAGGTCGAGCACGTCGGTCGCGTCATCCACGCGGTAGCCGTAGCGGATGCCGTCGAAGCGCGCCAGATTCGAGCTCGCCTCGGCAGGACCGATGATGTAGTACGCCGAGAGACCATGCCGCGCCGCAGGGATGTCGACGTCGCCGACCTCCGCGCCGAGCGCCGCATAGCGCGCTGCGGCCGCCTCCACGCTCGCCTTGATCCCAGGATCGAGACCCTCAAGCTCGAGCATGTCGCGCACGATACCCACGCGCAGGCCCTTCACGCCATCGTTCAGAGTCGCCGTGAAGTCCGGGACCGTCTCGGTCACGCTGGTAGCGTCCATCTCGTCCTTACCGGCGATGGCGTTGAGCACCAGTGCGGCGTCGCGCACGTTATGTGCGAAGGGGCCGATCTGGTCGAGCGAGCTCGCAAAAGCGACGCAGCCATAGCGGCTGACGCGTCCGTAAGTGGGCTTCATGGCCACTGTTCCGGTGAGCGCACCCGGCTGCCGGATCGAGCCGCCGGTGTCACTGCCAAGCGAGACGGTCGCCATACCCGCGGCCACAGCCGCAGCGCTGCCGCCGGAGCTGCCACCCGGAACGCGGTCGGTGTCCCAGGGGTTGTGCGTCACGCCGAACGCCGAGTTCTCGGTGCTCGAACCGAACGCGAACTCATCGAGATTGCACTTACCCACGGGCAACGCTCCCGCGTCGAGCAGACGGCGCACCGCGGTGCAGTCGTAGACGGACTCGTAGCTCGCAAGGATCTTCGAGGAACACGTCGTCCGGGTCCCCACAAGGTTCATGTTGTCTTTGATGGCAGCGGGTACGCCCGCGAGCGGCGGCAGCTCATCGCCCGCCGCGACCATCGCGTCGACACGGTCGGCGGCGGCCTCGGCCAACTCGGGCGTGAGCTGGTTGAATGCGTGGATGGACGGCTCGAGCGCTTCGACGCGCGCGAACGCGGCGTCGGCGACCTCTCTGGCCGAGAACCGCTTTCCCGCGATGCCGTCGCGGATCTCGGTGGCGGAAAGCACGCTCAGGTCGATCATACGTCCTCCCCCGCTCCCGCCATCGCCGGGATGACGAACGCGCCGCCCTCGGCCTCGGGCGCATTGCGCAGCGCGAGCTCCCGCGACAGGCACGGCTTCACGACGTCGGGACGCATGGAGTTCGTGACCTCCAGCGCGTGCGCGGTCGGCTGCACGTCAGCCAGATCGAGACCCTGCAGCTCATCGATATGGCCGAGAATGGAGTTGAGTTCGGTCTGCAGCGAGGAAACCTGCCCATCAGTCAATGCGAGACGCGCCAAGAGCGCGACGTGACGGACGTCGGACTCCGAGATAGCCATAGTGCCTCCTGACGGGTCTGGCGGGACGCTGACCATGATAGCGCAGGCCCGCGCGCTTGCGGTGGTGCCTGCCGAGAATCCCTACAGGTCTGTTTCGCCGTCACCGCCGTACACGCGAGGCAACGTGACCGTGAACGTCGAGCCGACCCCGACTTCACTCTCCGCAGTAAGCGACCCGCCAAGCGCCTCGGCCATGCGACGACTGATGGCGAGCCCCAGACCGGCTCCCACGGGCTTGACGCCCCTCGGCTCGACGACCTGCGTGAACTCCTCCATGATGCTGGCGACGTCGGATCCGGCGATACCGCGCCCGGTATCCCGGACGACAAAACACACCGTATCGCTCTCGCGGTCGTACACGACCTCAAGACGAACGAGGCCCTCATCGGTGAACTTGACAGCGTTCGACATCAGGTTCAGCAGTATGCGCTCAACCATCTGCCGGTCGGTCTGCAGCTCGACGTCTTCCTCGGGGAGCGTGAAATCGCAGCCGACTCCCTTCCTCGCGCTGAGCGGGCACATGAGACCGCACGTATCGGACACGATCTCGCCAACGGTGAACACTCTCGGGACTACGGAACATTTGCCGGCCTTGAGCTTGGCGAGATCGAGTACGTCGTCTACAAGCGCAAGCAGTCGTTTCCCGGCATCGTCCACCATACCGAGCTGCTTGCGCTGCTCGTCAGTGATCGGCCCGGTCATCCCGCCGAGCATGAGCGATGTGAATCCCATGATCGAGTTGAGCGGGGTCCGGAGTTCGTGACTCATGTTGGAGAGGAACCGGTCTTGCGCGGCAAGCGCGTCCTGCAGTTCCGACAACGAGCGCTCCTGCTCTACACGCCGCTCCCTGCTGCGCTGCAACAAAAGAATGGCCAGGCCGGCGCTCGAGAAGAGTAGCAGATCGATGACGAGGACCACGATATTGATGTCGCCCACCAGCGCCACTACATCGCTCTCCGGAACCTTTGCGAAAACGCGCCAATCGCTTTCGGGAACCTGCACCGCCGCGCCTATCACCCGACGATCCGTACAGTCTATGCCCCGCACGATAAGAGCGCCGTCATCACCCAGGTCTCCCAGTACGGTACGACGGATACGCTTACAAGTATCGACATCGGAGACACTGATACCGTCCTCCATGCAGATCGTCAGAACGGCATCGCCATCGACCTTGAGCAGAAGAAGGTTCTCCCCCGATTCTGACAACTCCCTGTGGCGCTCGATAAAGTCCATCACGACCGGTCCGATGTCAAGATACTGCCCAAGCACGAAGGTCCGTCCGTCGACCTCAGGCATCGGGTAGAGCAGCCACAGACGCCAGTACGAACCTGTACGTACACTATCGACGGACTGTGGATCGCTTGTGGCAGCAGCCGCCAGCACATGCGCGACCGGGACGTCCGCTACACCGACCGCGGTGCCTGCCCACATCACAGGCGCCCCCTCCGCGTCGAAGATAGCGCACCCGTCAAGATCGTGGTACTGACACTCGACGGTCAACCGTTCCTTCAAAAACTCGCCTGCCCGCGCGTCATCATCGTCGAGATAGTCTAGAACCCTCTGCGACATGCCACGCTGTTGGCTCATGATGAGCGCATCTGTCCGGCGCTCTTCAACGAACGTGGCGATATCCAAGGCTACATGCCGAGCATCTCGTAAGACGAGGGACTCAGCCTCCTCGGTGTAAGTGTTTCTCACGTGCCCCAAAACGAAGAACGTCACGCCGGTCAGGAGCACCACAAACACTCCAAGAACGATTACTGCAACGACACTGCTCCCGTGCCTCGTCAGCTGTATCTCATCAGCACCGGAGTGCTTCGCCACAGGTTCTCCTAGGTCGTGCTACGTCTCTTGAATCATACATCGGCTGCCGAGTGCGGTCACTCAAGACCGGCCTACACCACCCGCTACCACTACCCACACCACCGCAGCGACACTGAGCGCATTGTAGAGCGCGTGCAACGCGATGGCGGGCCACAGACTGCGCCGCTCGTGTGCAAGCCAGCCAAGCGCGATACCTAAGACCGTCATCGGCAACAAGAGCCACCATGAGCGGTGGAACGCGGCGAACAGCAGGGCCTGGATGACTATGGCGGGCCACACACCGAGCTTCGTCTGCAGTCCTCGCAGCAGCGCACCGCGAAATACGAGTTCCTCGACGAACGGCCCGATGAACACCAGCATGATGACAGCGAGCAGCAGGCCACCCGGCGCAGTACCGAACACTCGCGTCACGGTGTCGGCGCCCGCCTGCGGCGTGAGGCCGAGCTCGCGCGTCACAAGCCCATACACGGTCGCGATAACCCGCGTGCCCAGCAGCCCCGCAGCGACCAGTCCGATCGAGCGAAACTTCTCGGCAACATTCGTACCGAGCCTGCCAAGTCCGAACGCTTCGGCAAACGAGCCATCGCGCCTGTGGATCAACCATCGCAGCAACGCCACCTGCAGCGCGTAGTAGATCGCGAGCACACCGATACGGATGGGAACAAGGACCTCGGTGGGCATGGCAAGCAGCGTCTTGGACGCGGTGAACGCTTCTTTGGCCATGAACGCCGAGAAGGTCACCGACAACGTAGCCGCCGCCTCGAGCAATGACCACTCAAAACCCTCATACGGCCGCTTGCGCTTGACCGGCTTCGTCGCCCTGTGGGGCGCAGCCTTCTTCCCCGCCGCACTCACAGCAGCGGAACTGCGCGCCCGCGGCGTCTGCGATGCTCCGCCCACTGCCTTGATGGCGCCTGCCTTACACGCCGAGACACACTTGTTGCAGCCGTCGCAACGGACCCAGTCCACCATGATGTAGGAGCGCCCGACGCGTAACGCGTTCAGCGGACATACCGAAAGGCAGCGGCCGCACCGGTCGCACAGACGCGGGTTCAGCACGAGTCTCGCCTGCGGGCTCATGGCAGCGGTACGTCGGGCAGGAACCGGAGCAGGTAGAGCAGCGCGACTGCGGTCGCGTTGAAGGCGGCATGCCCGACAATGGCCGGCCACACCGAGCGCGTCGTCTCGGTCAACCAGGCAAGCATCAAGCCGAGCACGAAGATCGGCAGGAACACGAATGGTTCGCCGTGGAAGACGGCGAACAGGAGGGATGAGACGACGGCTGCCGCGTACGGGTTGAAGCGGTCGCGCAGACCCGGATACAGCACGCCGCGGAACATGATCTCCTCGGCAAGAGGCGCGATGAACACCGCGAGAACGACGACCGCGAGCGCTCCAAGCGCCGTGTCCGCGAACAACTGCGTGACGTCAGTGGTGACCTGTGGATCGATGCCGAGCATGACGACGATGATGCTGTATGCGGCGTTGAAGAAGCGCGCGGTGACCGCCACGCCCACGGCGAGACCGATGCCCTGTGCCACGCTGAAGCGCCGCAGTAGCACCGATTCGGAGAAACGCGTTCTGCGCAAACGGCCGAGAAACGCCACGAGTGCGATCGGAAGGGCGTACTGCAGCGCGAGAACGGCGGTCTGCACGAGCGGAAGAACATCCTCGGGCAGGGCATCGAGTAGTCCGCCGAACGCCAATACGGCACCCGCGATGGTGAACGTGAGTACGAGCAACGTCAGTCCGACGAGCGCCGAGACGGGCCAGCGGACCGCACCGAGGGGTTCGCGGGTCACTCCGCGCCCTCCTCGGGCGGCTGTCCGGTCTCGATGATTGCCTCAAGCGCCTCGTCATCGAGCGTGGGTATCCCGAGCTCCACAGCCTTGTCGTATTTGCTGCCGGGCTCAGCGCCCACCACGACATAAGACGTTTTCTTGCTGACGCTGCCCGAGACCTTGGCGCCGAGCGCCTTGAGTGCCGCGCCTGCTTCGTCGCGGGTGTGACGCTCCAATGCGCCCGTGAGAACGAACGTCAGCCCGGTCAGGGTCTGCTCGCGACGCTCGCCCTCGATCTCCGGATCCGCCGTGCGGACGTCGGCAACCTCGAGACGCTCGATGATGTCGAGGTTCTCAGGGTTTGCGAAGAACGCTCGCACTGACGCCGCGATCTTGGGACCCACCTGTTCGACCTCGGCCAGTTCCTCCTCGGCCGCCGCCATGAGTGCGTCCAGCGACCGATACGCCGAGGCAAGCGTCTCGGCGACCGTCGAACCGACGTGCCGGATGCCGAGGCCGAAGAGCAACCTGGCGAGCGGTCGGACCTTGCTGGCTGCAAGGCTGGTCATGAGTTTGGCGGCGATCGTCTCGCCCAGAAACTGCGGTGTCCCGTCCTTCTTGACGCGTCCCAGGTCCAGCGACGTGAGATCACTGAAGGTGAGCGCGTAGAAATCGGCGACATCGTGCAGCATGTCCTGCTCGACGAGCCGGGTGATGATCTCGGTGCCCATGCCGTCGATGTCAAGCGCTCCACGCGACGCCCAGTGGCCAAGGCGCTCCAACCGCTGGGCCGAGCAGCCGGCGTTCGTGCAGCGTGGGATGACCTCGCCTTCCTCACGCCAGACCTCGCTGCCACAGCTCGGGCAGCGTGACGGCATCGACCACTCGATCTCGCCGCCGTCACGCAGACGCTCGACGGGTCCGACGACCTCGGGGATGACGTCGCCGGCCTTGCGCACGATGATCGTGTCACCGATGCGCACGCCTTTGCGCCGGATCTCATCCTCGTTGTGCAGCGTCGCGCGTGCGATCGTCGAGCCTGCGACGGTCACCGGATCGAACTCCGCGACCGGCGTGAGCGCCCCGGTGCGGCCGACCTGTACGCGGATCTCGCGCAGGACGGTCGTCTTCTCCTCGGGCGGGAACTTGAACGCGATAGCCCAGCGCGGCGCTTTGGCGGTATAGCCGAGTTCGTCTTGCAGTGCGAGACTGTCGATCTTCACCACGACGCCGTCGATCTCGTATGGCAGATCGTTGCGCACCTGAAGCGCCCACTCGCAGAACGCGTGGACCTCCTCGGCATGCGCACAGACCTTGATATCGGGATTCACCTTGAAGCCCGCAGCGCGGAGCCACTCCAACGCCGCATGCTGCGTCTCGACACCAAGCGCGCGCGGAGCGGCTATCTGGTACATGAACGCCGCAAGATCCCGCGACGCCGTGACCGCCGGGTCCTTCTGTCGCACCGAGCCCGCTGCCGCGTTGCGCGGGTTGGCAAACGTGGGCTGACCGGCCTCGTCCTGCTCGGCATTGAGACGCGCGAAGGACTCCTTGGGCATGTACACCTCGCCACGCACCTCGATCCGCGTAGGGCTGTCCTCGTGGAAGAGCGAGTCTTGACCGGCGCCCGGAACGTCGACGAGCAGCCGCAGAGGCACGCTCTTGATCGTGCGGATGTTGACGGTGACATCCTCGCCCGTCTTGCCGTCCCCACGCGTGGCGGCACGAACGAGCGCGCCGTTCTCGTAGGTGAGCGCGATGCTACTGCCGTCGATCTTGAGCTCGCACACGTAGCTGCAGCCACGGCGCACGACCTCCGGCTCCACCCGCTCGAGCCAGACGTCCAGCTCTCCTAGGTCCATCGCGTTGTCGAGCGAGTAGAGGCGCTGCGCGTGACGCACGGACGCGAACTGCGCCGCCGGCGCCGCTCCGACACGCTGCGTCGGTGAATCCAGCGTCACCAGCTCAGGATACTCGCCCTCGATCTGCTGTAGCTCACGCACGAGCGCATCATACGCGGCGTCGGAGAGCTCGGGCTCATCGAGCACGTAGTAGCGCCAGTTGTGGCGGGAGATCTCATCACAAAGCTTCTCGGCGCGCGCCTGTGCCTGGTCGCGATCCATGCGGCGGTACTACTCCTCGACCTTGAGCTTTTGGACATGCACGTCGTTGATCGAGTAGATGACCGTCTCGGGAACGAAACGGTTGATCCGCTCGGCTTCATAGATCCACACGTCGGTCAGCGTCACCTTGAAGTAGACGCCGCCCGATCCGTCCACCGGCTGCACGTCGACACCGTTGGCGAGGTACGCGCGCAGCTCGGTCTCGATGTAGTAGGTGAAGACACGCGCGGCGTCGCGGTACTCGTTGTAGAGCGCGAGCCTGCGCTCGGCTTCGAACATATCCAGTTCGTCGATGCTGTCCATCTCATACCCCTCAGGTCGTGTGCCTGTTGAAGTCTATTCTATCCCGCGGACGCTCGCCTCACTCGCCGAGAGGGACAAGTTCGACCGCCCCCCATGCGCCGATCCGGTCGCCGACGGCCACCAGCACGCCCGTGACACCGGCGATCCCTCGCCCGAACGCGATCGCAGCATCGATGTCACCGACATCCCTCACTCGATTGGCCAACGCAGTGGCCACGGCATCTGCAAGGGCGCCGTCAGACGCGAGTACCGTGACCGTGTCCGACCGGCCGAACGACACGCTGTGCCCGATCCTGCCGGACGACGTACACACCGCGACGGGCAGGACATCTCCATGGATCCTGAGGCCGAGCTTGCCCGTGAAGGGCGAGTCGGCGGCCCACAGCGCGATCACGCGATCGGTCGCGCCCACCACGTAGAGGTCACCGCCGTTCTCGACGATCACCTCGGACGAGTACACAAAAAGTCCTCGCGCGACCCGCTCGGCAATAGCGCCCGCTACCGCCGCCATCGGCCCCACACCTGCGGCGCGAGCACCCTTCACCATCGCTTGTACGATCTCGGGAGCGTTCGGCTCCACATCGAGTGGGACGTAGCTTTCGGCAAAACGCGGATGCGCAGCGATATAGGACTCAAGTCCACTGCGCAGCTCCGCAACGAGCACTCTCGCCTCTCCGGAGAGGTCACGGCGCGCACTGATGTGCAGATCGGTCTCGGCGTTCACCACAACGAACGAAACGAGGCCGTCGGCAGCGACATTCTCTCTGTAGAAACGAGGTTCGTACACCATGCAGCAATCCTAGCAGGCTAGTTGGGGATATGCTTAATAGGACGACCGTGGAGGTACTCATGCGCGAGATACTCAAGCTTTGTGCGGAGATGGACCAGCTGGCAGAGCGCACGTACGCCAAGTTCGCTGAGGCGAACACTGACGCTTCCCTTCGGGACCTGTTTCGGCAGATGTCCGCCGAGGAAGGCTCGCACGTCGGCTGGTGGACGGACTTGCTCACAGCCTTCGACCAGGGACTCCTGCCCAACATCATGAGCGACGAGTCCGGGCTGGTCGAACGCATGCGCTCGCTGAGCGAAGAGCTTCACGCCATGATCAGCGACGACAGTGTGCCCACGGACCCGGAAGGCGCTCTCGCACTCGCGGCTCGCATCGAGTTCTACTTGATCGACCCCGTGTTCGGGGAACTCATCGACCTGACCGAACCGGGCCGTGCCGAACACCGGCGGGCCGCCTACTCGACCCACCTCGAGCGACTTATCTCGGCGATCGAGGAGTACTATGCGCCGGGTTCGCTCGCCTCGTTTCTGGCGGGCATCCTCGCCCGGACGTGGCACGACAACCTCACGCTGGCCGTGTACGCGACCCGCGACCCACTGACCGGCATCTACAACCGCAGGGCACTCGACACGCACCTGCATCAGTGGTCCGCATGGTCGGCACGGTACGGCAGGCCGCTTACGGTGCTGCTGATCGACGTCGACTTCTTCAAGGGCATCAACGACGAGTTCGGCCACCGTTTCGGCGACCGCGTGTTGCGCGATATCGCCCACGTGGTCCGCTCGGCGGTGCGCTCATCGGATCTGGTCGTTCGTTACGGCGGTGATGAGTTCGCGGTGATCGCTCCGGAAACGGACTCCGACGAATACTGCCTACTGGTAGACCGTATTCTGGAGACCGTGCGCAAACTCGAACTGACGAGCGATGACGGACATGCGGTTCCCGTGAGCGTCTCCATAGGGGGCACGGTCGCCGTCGACCCTGCGGGATCGAACCCTCGCAGCATCGACAAGCTGCTCTCCACGGCAGATCAGGGACTGTACGCGGCCAAGCAGGCGGGACGCAACCGTGCCAGCGACCCGATCGTACTGGGCAGGGACGAGTAGTACCGACCGTCGTGACTCAGGACTCGCCACGCACCATCTCGCCCGCATGGTAGCTGCTGCGCACGAACGGTGCGCTCGCGACCGCTCTGAAGCCGAGAACTGTGGCCTCCTCCGCGTAGCGATCGAAGACGTCGGGATGGACGAACTCCGTCACGGACAGGTGTTTGCGACTCGGACGCAGGTACTGCCCGATAGTGAGCAGATCGCAGCCAACCTCACGCAGATCACGCATGACCGAGACGACCTCGTCGAACTGCTCTCCAAGGCCCACCATGATGCCTGACTTCGTGGGCATGCCGGGATGGCGCTCCTTCACGCGACGTAGCACCGACAAGCTACGCTCGTAGATCGCGATCGGCCGAACCTCGGCATACAGGCGCGGCACGGTCTCCACGTTGTGGTTGAAGACATCGGGCAGCGCGTCGGCCACCGTGTCGATCGCATCGAGATTCCCGCGGAAGTCGCTCGTGAGCACCTCGATGCGCGTTCCGGGGGACGCATCACGCACCGCTTGGATGATCCCTACGAGGTGCGCGGCTCCGCCGTCGGCGATATCATCGCGCGTGACCATCGTGATGACCGCGTGCTTGATGCGCATGAGCAGCACCGCTTGCGCGATGTTATCGGGCTCACCGGGGTCGAGCGGGCCGGGCTTGCGAGCCTCGACGGCACAGAACCGGCAGTTGCGCGTGCACGCGTCTCCCATCGCCAGGAACGTGGCGGTCCCGGTGGAGAAACACTCTCCCTGATTGGGACATTTCGCCGATTCGCAGACCGTGTGAAGCTCGAGCTTGCGCATGAGGTCTTTGACGGTCTCGTAGCTGCCCTCACGCGCGATCGGACGGCGCATCCACTCGGGCATGCGCTTCGCGCCTTCGCCGTGCTCGTACGCCATTACAGCCCGCACTTCCCTGCCGCGTCGATCGCCGCGAACTTGATGACCTCGCTGACGGTCGGATGCGCGTGGACCGTCTCGGCAAGCTGCTTGGCGGTGATATCGTGCGCCATCGCCAACGCGACCTCATGGATGATCTCCACGGCGTGCGGTCCGACGATCTGGCAGCCGACGATGCGGCCCGTGCCCTTCTCGGCGACCATCTGCACGAAGCCGTCGGCCTCGCCTTCGCCAAGCGCCTTGCCGTTGGCGGCGAACTTCGCGACAGCCTGGACGACGTCGACATCGCGCTCTTTGGCCGAGTCACGCGAGCTGCCCACGACCGCGACGTTCGGGAACGTGTAGACACATGCCGGAATGCAGTCGTAGCGCACGCTTTCCATATGCGGCTCAGCGCCCACGCTGTGGAACTCGGCAACCGCATTGCGTGCCGCAACGACGCCCTCCTCTTCGGCCACATGCGCGAGCATCATGCCGCCGATGAGGTCGCCGATCGCGTAAACGCCCTCGAGGTTGGTACGGAAGTACTCGTCGACCTTGACGGCCGCACGGTCCATCTCGATACCGGCCTCCGGATAGCCGAGACCTGCTGAGTTGGGGATGCGCCCGACCGCGCTCATCACGATGCCGCTGTCGAGGACCGCGCCGCTGCGCAGCGTGGAGTGCATGCGCTCCCCGACACGCTCGACCTTTTCCACCGCGTCACCGAGATGGAACTCGACGCCCATCTCCTCGAGCGCCGCCTGGGTCTGCTTCACGACGCGGCGGTCGTTTCCGGGGAGCACCTGTTCCAGGAGCTCGATAACGGTGACCTTGCTGCCAAAGGCGGCATACGCACACGCGAACTCGAGACCGATCACGCCGCCGCCGATGATCACGATGTCTTTGGGGATCTCCTCGAGAGAGACGGCTTCATCGCTCGTCCAGACGCCTTCCATCTCGTGATCGATGTTCGGCAGTTTGAAGACGGCAGAACCGCTCGCGAGGATGACTGCGTCTCCCTCGATGGTCTCGACACCGCCTTCGGCCAGCTCGACCTCCACAGCATGCGGCGTAGCCAAGCGTCCTGATCCGAAGACGACACGGACCTTCAGGCGCTTGGCACCAGCCTCGATCTGGCCGACGAGCTCATCGACGACTCCCTCTTTGCGGGCGCGCAACGCCGACACGTCGACGCTGGCAACGGTGGCGACCAGACCGAACTCAGCAGCCTGGCGTGTATCAGCGACGATCTGCGCCGAGCGCAGGATGGTCTTGGTGGGGATGCACCCCCGGTTGAGACACGTGCCGCCAAGGCGTTCCTTCTCGATGAGCGTGACCTTCGCGCCGAGTCGTGCGGCCTCGAACGCCGCCGAATAGCCACCGGGACCGCCACCGAGGATGACGATGTGCATGAGAGACCTCCGCTTGCCCGCGCCGCCTGAGAGTGTCCCGAGATTGTACCATCGCCTACAGCTGAGGAAGTCAGATACCGATATAGAGATGTGTCGTTGAAAAAACCTTAAGCTGCGTATATGGTCAGAACGAGGTGGGGGATCAGATGACCGGCAGAAGCGCAGACAACAGACAACACCAACGTAAGCCAAGGCTCATCTTGGCGGGGCTCGTTCTGGTCGTCGTCCTCTGGCTTTCCGAGGCGATGCTGCGCTCCGGCATGTCAGGCACGAGCTTCCTCGACGAGCTTTTGCGTCCCGACATACGTGCCCTGGCGTTCCGCATCCTCATGAGCATCGTGATCATCGCACTCACCGTCTACATGCAGCGCTTGTTCAACCGCCACTGCAGAACCGAGAGCGCACTGGCATTCGAACGCCAGAAGATCGGGCTCGTCTATGAACACAGCCCCGACGCTATCCTGGTCGTCGACAGCGACTACGTGATCGGGTATGCGAACCCTCAAGCCGTCAAAGACCTCGGCATCGACGAGTCTGAGATCGTCGGTCACACATGCCACGAGGTGAGCGTCGGAGACGAGACTCCGTGTGACGGCTGCCGCGTTCGCCTCGTCATGCGCACGGGGAGGAGTGCGACCGCAGTCCGGCAACGAACGATGCCCGACGGTCGCGAGCAGTGGGTCGAGCAGACCTGGTATCCGGTTCCAGACGAGGACGATGCACCTGCTGCGATCGTCGAGATCTCACATGACATAACCGACGTCAAGCGCGCCGAGATGGCTCTACAGCTCTACAGCGAGAAACTGGAGGACCGCGTACGGGAACGCACGCACGAACTCGAGCAGACCAACACAGAGCTCCAAGATGAAGTGGCCGAACGCCGCCGCGTGGAGAAGATGCTGCGCGAGTCCGAAGAACGCTTCCGTCGCCTCGTGGAACTGGCTCCCGACCTCATTCTCGTGCACATCGAAGGCATCATCGCGTTCATGAACCCGTACGGAGCCTCTTTGCTCGGATACAACAACCCCGCAGACATGATCGGGACCCACGTGCTCGAGCTCGTCCACCCCGATGATCGCGAGGCTGCAGCGGCACGGATCGGAGTTACGACCCAAGGCCGTCAAGGCACCGGTCCGCTCGAACTCCGCTTCCAGCGCACGGACGGGTCGACGATCTACCTGGAGATCGCCGCGACCCCCCTCACCTACCATGGACGTCCTGCAGTGCAGGCGGTCGCACACGACGTGACGTCGCGCAGGCAGGCCGAGGAGACCATCCGTCACATGGCCTACTACGACATCCTGACCGGCCTTCCCAACCGCGCGCTGTTCGACGACCGTCTCGCCGTCGCGATCAGCCGCGCCGACCGAGAGGGCAAACCCTTTGCGCTCATGTTCATGGACATGAACGACTTCAAGAGTGTCAACGACACGCTCGGACACGCTGCGGGAGACCAGCTGCTCGCCGAGGTGGCCGAACGACTCATCTCGGTCGTGCGCAAGAGCGACACCGTGGCACGACTCGGCGGCGACGAGTTCATGCTCCTGCTTCCGAACGAGGAGTCGAAAGACACCGTGGGGTTGGTCGCTCGAAAGATCACAGAGGCGATGGCACAACCCGCACTCACATCTCAGGGTCCCGTGGATATCGACATGAGCATCGGCATCGCGCTCTACCCGGACGATGGGCGCACGTTCAGCGAACTCATGCACGCCGCCGACATGGCCATGTACCAGGCGAAGAGCGACGGCGACCTCTTCCGCTTCGCTCAGGCCAGGAACGGTCCGCGCTAAGGGCGCAGCTCCACTTCAGTCACGACCTCGGTCTTGACCATCTTCACGATCGCCTGCAGAGCGCCGAAGACGTTCTCTCTGATGTCGCCAGCCACGAGCACATACATGATGTCGTCGCCTACCGAGAGTTCACCCTCGTTGACCCATGTCCGAACGGCACCGACGCCCTCCATGAGCTTCGCGCTGACCATGATCTCGGTCAGCCGCTCTCTGTCGACGCTGAGAACCATGCCCGAGACGGGTCTGCCGTCACGTGAGTACCCGCGCACTACTCCATTGTGTACCAGGTACATGCCGATACCGTCGATGTTCCCGCTGGCCTTTATCTCGGCAAGCCAGGCGTCGAGCGAAGGACGAGGTCCGGGTGAGGCCATGAGTGTGACTCCCATCGTCTTGATATGGTGGGACGATTATACCCCGATACCCTCCGTAGGGAGTGCTCGCAATGCACACAGCGCCGGTACACTGTGCCGGAAGGTCACCGCTTCACACGCAAGGAACTTGTCGAGGACCAGGGCCGAATAGCGCATCGACGCATGGAAGGCGCGCCGCTCGGTCGCGACAGCGAACAGCACGGCCCACCCGGAAAGATGGTCGACGAAGAAGTCATGGGCGCAGTCAGCCAGGGTCGCATCGCCACAGAGACGCTCGAGACAGTGCGCCATGAAGTCGAGCTCGACGGCGATGTGATCGGGGCAGTCCAGCGCTGCGAGCCGCTTCGGAGGATCGTACCCGGCGTGGGCGTAGGCCGCTCGCACGGACTCCACTCGCGAACCATCGCCGGTATCGAGATAGGTAGATTCGCGAGGAGGAACGACGTTCACCCGCGGGTCATAGTCGCACTCTCCAAACAGTTGGACGCGCTCGATCGCGAAGTCGCGACGCACTTCGGGGTCTAGCAGCTCAAGAAACGCTTCGCGATGAAGCGACTGGATCAGATCCTCGTCGATATAGGGCATCTTGTGACAACTGCGTGTTGCCGAGACAAGGCGGATGATGCTGTCCGCAGCCGCTTCCTCCGAGCCATGGAACAGACGGGAAAGCTCACGATAGGTATCGATGCGGTCGACAAGATGGCAGCTGCAGACCTCGGACTTGGAAGACACACACGACACCATCCGTGCGGACTCGGACACGCAAGACACCTCCACGTCAGCTCCCTGGACAGACACATACAGAAGAGATAACGCATCGCAAGGCAAGCGGGTTACGGTCTTCCTCGAATTCTCTTATGAATCCTTAGTTTCCAGTATACGCCCTACTGCGCTGTCGAGTCCCAGCGACATGATATGGACTCCATCCGCGATCTGACGGATCTCACGGACCTGTTCGGTGGCGAGCGCGATCGACTCCTCGGCAACATCATCGGCGCCGCGGATCCTATCCGCGATATGTTCGGGCACCATCAAGCCAGCGAGTCTGCGATTGATGAAATCGATCACGCGGGGGCTTCTCAGCAACAACACGCCTGCGATGACTTTCACTCCCATCGGCCTCAGCGCTTCCACTGCCCTCTCCAGCTTCGCCATATCGAAGATGGCCTGCGTCTGGAAGAAGCGCATACCGGCCTCGACCTTGCGTTGCGCCCGCACGAGCTGGATGTCCCATGGTTCTGCTTCGGGAAACATCGCTCCGCCTATGAAGAAGTCGGTGGCGCCATCAAGCTCACGTCCGAGCATGTCGTGACCACCGTTCATGCCGGCCGCAATGGTTGCCAGTTGCGTGGAGTCCAGGTCGAAGACGCCCTTCGCATGAGGATGATCGCCCGATCGGGGATCGTCACCCGTCACCGCCAGCAGGTTCCTGAGACCGAGTGTCCACGCGGCCAGCAGGTCGGACTGCAACGCGAGACGATTCCTGTCCCGGCAGGTCTGCTGGAAGATCGGCTCGTACCCCATCTCGAGTACCACACGTGAAGCGGCCAGGCTCGACAGATGCAGTGTCGCGCCTTGGTTGTCGGTGACGTTGAGCGCATGACAATGGGGGCCGATGGTCTCGACCGCTCTGCGCATCGCTGACAGGTCAGTGCCGAGCGGCGGCGCGACCTCACTGGTCACGACGAACTCTCCGCACTCCAGTGCTTCCCGGAATCGGCTCACGGGCGATCGCCGCCCTTCTTGTCACGCAAGTTGACAGCTCCGGGCTTCAGTTTCGTCGAGAAGTCCTTGGGCGGAAGCACGCCCAACGTGCCTCCCCTGCCCTGCTCCTTCAGCCGCCGCTGAATCCGGACGTGCGCACATTCCCGATCCTGCAAGACCTCGCATTTTCCGTCCCACATCCCGCCACACGGACCGTTGAGAAGACCCTTGGGGCAGGTCGTCACAGGGCAGATACCCGCGGTCAGGTCTAGAACGCAATCGCCACACATCTGACATCGTTCCTCGAACACGCCATGTCGAATGACGTTGCCCAGGAACACCGATTCCAGACCGGGGAAGACCGGTTTGGAGACCGCATCCGCCACGGTCTGCACGCCGGCGCCACAGGCAAGCACGAGAACCGCATCGGCGGCCTCGATATCCTCGTGATGCTTGCGCGACTCGAGCTTGGTGCCACCGAGGTGACACGTGACCTCCCCGACCGCCCAACCCGTCACGGTATATCCCGCCTGTTCAAGGACCGCCTTGGTCTGCAGCACCTCTTTCTCGCCACCCGTGTGCGCCACGGTGGCACATTGGCCGCAGCCCATGAGGAAGACGCCCTTGGCGTCGATCGAGGCCAGATTGTCTGTTATGCGCGTCCAATCGCGGGGTCGCGTGATGATCATCTCAAGCCTTCCTTGCCGGCAGCGATCGCTTCTCTGACTACACGTACGCAGCCCGGTGCATCCGCAGAGTAACCTGCACCGATGGATGCGGCATAGTCGGCAGTCACGACCGCACCCCCCACGAAGACCGGCACGCCGACGGACTGAGCGAGCGCCACCGCCGTGCGCTCCATGTTGGCCAGTGTGGTCGTCATCAGTGCGGACAGACACACCGCATCGGCATCAGCGGCAGCTTCCACGAAACGCTCGGCAGGGACATCCACGCCAAGGTCGTTCACGGCGAAACCCTGGCTTTCCAGCATACTCACACAGATATCTTTGCCGATGCTGTGGATGTCACCTTTCACCGTCCCGAAAACGACACGACCCTCATTCGTGGTCGAACCTTCCGGAAGATGCGACTTCGCACGCTCCACCGCGACTTTCATAGCTTCAGCGGCCGCAATGAGTTGCGGCAGGAAGACCTCGCCACGTCCGTACGCATCGCCCAGATGCTGGATAGCCGGTGTGAGCACACCGGCGATGACTGCCTGCGGCTCTATCCCACCGGCTACGAGGCCATCCACGAGTCCCGGCGCGCTGTCAGCGTCACCGCGCTCGATGGCGATCGTGAGTCGATCGGTCATCGAGTCCGCGGACGAGAGGGGCCCTCCGCCTTCAGACGGTCCCCTCCGGGGATCCTTGGCTTTCGTAAGCGCGATCCAACGCTCGGCCTGGGCGTCATGGCCGAGCAGCGCGTCGATCGCAGCCACCGCGCCCACAGCTGCGGTGTCTGACGGGTTGATGATGGCGGCGTGCAGACCGTGCCCCGCAGCCATAGCAAGGAACGCCGCGTTGAGCTGGGGGCGTCCGGGCAGACCGTGACTCACGTTGCTGATGCCGAGTACCGTCGCAAGCCCCCACTCGCGCGCGACCGTGCGAACAGCGCCCAGAGTCGTTGTGGCCGCATGTGGGTCTGTGGCGGCCGTGAGCGTTAGACAGTCGATGATGAGATCATGGTCGCGTAGCCCGAACGCGTGGGCGCGCTTGCGCACGCGATCCACGATGGCAAGCCTTCCCTCGGCGGTCGCAGGTATGCCGTCATCATCAAGCGCAAGCACGACGACCGCTGCGCCGTAGCGGCGCGCAAGCGGCAGGATCGCGCTCATCGACGCCTCGCCCCCGTTGACGGAGTTGATGAGCGCACGACCCGGGTAGACGCGTAGCGCCGGTTCGAGTGCGATGGAGTCGGTATTGTCGAGCACGAGCGGCAGATCGGTGATGCCCACCAGCGTCTTGACGGCCTCCGGCAGCAGGACCGTGGCGTCGACGCCCGCCGCACCGACGTTCACATCAAGAAGGTGCGCACCCGCATACTGCTGCTCGACCGCGAATTCGCGGACGACCGCCATCGAGCCCTCCCGCAGTGACTCGGCCAAGCGCTTCTTGCCCGTCGGGTTGATGCGCTCCCCGATGACCGCGAAGGGCAAGCCGACACCGATGCGTGCGACGCCGCGAGGTCCGGCGAGCACGAGTCCACTCAACCCGGTACGACCTTCACAGAGCGGCTTGTTCTTCGTGAAGTCGACGATGGCGCCCGTGAACGCAGGCGTCGAACCGCAGCAGGAACCGACGAGCGACGCCCCGAGTTCAACGAAGCGCGCGGCGGCCATGCCGAGCTGATCGGGCGTCCCGGGGAACACCGTCTTGCCGTCGACGAGCGTTGGTAGACCCGCGTTCGGCTGCACGATAAGCGGCAGCGAGGTCGCTTCGGCCATCTGCTCCACGAGCGGCAGCATCTGGTCGGGGCCGAGCCCGCAGTTCATCCCAACCGCACTCGCTCCCGCAGCCTCCAGCACGACGGCGGCGGTTGCAGGATCGGTCCCGGAAAGCTCCATACGACCGGACAGTCCGAAGCTGACGCTCACGAAGACAGGCAGATCCGTGACCGAACGTGCCGCCAGCACGGCACAGCGCGCCTCGGCGATGTCGGTCATCGTCTCGATGAGAACGGCGTCGGGCCCTTCGGCCACGAGCGCTTCGATCTGCTCCACGAACAACGCGAACAGCTCGTCGAAGGTCGCCTTGCCAAGCGGCTCGAGCACACGTCCGGTCGGCCCGACGTCGGCGAGCACGTGCTGCGCACCGGAGCGTTTGGCGATACGCACCCCGGCACGATTGAGTTCGACCACCTGATCGCCCAGACCGTACTCGTCGAGCTTGGCGCGCGTGCCACCGAACGTGTTGGTGCTCACGCAGTCGGCGCCGGCCAGCACGTAGTTGCGATGGATATCCTCCACGATCTCTGGTGCGGTCACATTGAGCTGCTCCGGACACTGCTCCAGTGGAACGCCCCCGCGCTGCAGCATCGTGCCCATCGCACCATCGATGACGAGCACGTCTCGGCCGAGTCGTCTGTCTATATCAGGCATCTGTCTCCCTCTCGGTGCCTATCAGAAACTGAGCGTGACAGCCCTTCTCGGACAGGCTACCACGCACGCCTCGCAGTACACGCACTTGTCCTTGTCGAAGTGCAGTCCACCGTCCCGGTCAAGGGTCAGCGCACCCGGTCGGCATACTGCGGTACATAGCCCACACAGTACGCACTTCTCCTCATCCAGACAGATGTCCGTCGCGGCAGGCTGAACGGCGATGCCCTCCTTCTTAAGGAAGGCCACACCGGCCTCGAAGTCTTCCTTGCGACCGGTGAGTTCGAGAAGCATACGGCCCTCCTGCCCCGGCTGGATCTGGGCGCGCAAGATGTTGGGCACAAGATCGTAGTCTTTCACCAGGTGATAGGTCACCGGCTTGGTGGCCTGTCTCGGCGGGAACGTGAGATCGAATCGCTTGCGCGGCATCTAGATCGCCTCCTCGGTGCGGACTTCGAGCGGTTTGACGCCCTGGCTACCCGGCTGCGGCAGCGGCTGAAGCGGCCGTGCGAGTTCGAACCTCTCCTCGGCGATCCATCGCTTCAGCTCGGCGGCGATGCGACGCGCCTTGGACAGCGAGCTGATGGGGCCCGTGGGTATCTTCTTGCCCTCGATCTCGATCTCACCGCTACGCAGTTGCGCGTAGGTCACGCGAGCAAGTGCCGGCCGACTGCGGCGCTGCACGCCATAGTCATACACGGTCGCGGTGATGTCCGCGTCGGTCAGCGCGAGTGTGGCGGCGATCTCCTCGTCGAGCACCGGGATCGGCACCCCGATACCCACGAACGAGGTCGCCCCGTAGCCCGTGAAGGTCGCTGCCGAGAAGAACTCCGGACTCGCGTGCTTGAGGTCGGCGATGACCGCGAGTGTGCCGGCCGGACCGACTGGGACGCCGTGCTCGTCGCGCTGTTGGTTGGGGTTGTGCTGCGTGCCTTCCCATGCGACGTAACCTGCGGCGCCCGCGACGAAGATCCGCGAACCGACACCGATCGTGCGGTAGGTGGGGTCATTGAGCAGCGGCGAGAGCGCTCCGGCCGAGCAGTATGTGGCATTGCCGAAGTGCGGCAGGATGGTGCCGAGGTAGGTGTTGAGCGAACGGTCGGTACTGTTCACCGCGACCGCGTAGTTCTGATACGCGTTTCGAGGATTGAAGAAGTACGCCTGGTTGAGATCCTCCAGCGTCACCCACGTGTCGATCTCGGTGCGCGGGTAGCAGTCGGTACCGGTGCTCCACGCCCGCAGGTGTACGGACTTGCCGCGAAGCAGGTCCTCTATCACGTGTGCGCCGCCGTACTCGATACCTTTGACGCGACTCGGTTGCGTGACGCCGATGTAGGTGTCGACCGCCGCAAGACCGCCGTAAGCCTCGACGTCGTTCAGCGTTATCTCACCCATGCGGATCGGCGGATCACTGTGTCCGAAGTTGAGCACCGCACCCGAGGAGCACATCGGGCCGAACGTCCCTGTCGTGACCACGTCGACACGCTTTGCCGCCGCAGACACGCCTTCCGCAGCAGCGATATCGGCGAACTCCTCGGCGGTCACCACGACCGCTTCTCCGGCCGCGATGCGGGCGTTGATCTGATCCCATGTCTTGGCCATGCCACTTCCACCTCCCAATAGAAAAACGCCTCCCGCCCCGGACTGTCATGTCAGGGCGAAAAGCGCATCAGTCGCTTTCGCGGTACCACCCGACTTCGCCACGCGTCTTCCGTGACCTCGTTCGAGCACGGGACCGGTGGTGGTTCCGCTCGGCTAGCGGGAGCTTATCGCCGAGGGGTCCGATGCTCAAAGGCTGCGATATCGGTGCCTGCCGTCCGGCATTACTTGGCAACGTGCGCCGTTCCTCCGGATGCCTCCGAGGCCATGTTCCGCGGTCTGTCAGGCACCGGTTCTCAGCTACCCCGGCTCTCTGATGGCCCTACCCGGCCGCGTACTCATCCTCATCTAAGGCTGCGTATGAAGTTGCGGTTGAAGATACGGGCCTGGCGCGTCCCTGTCAACCCGGCGCGTTGACTCAGAATAAATGTACTCGAAACCGATTCGATGCCTCACAAAAGAAGGTACTCGAACCGGCCCTTGCCGGATCGACCGGCGAAGGGTCAAAAGGATGCCGTTATCGATGGCTGAGAAGAAGGCGATCACGCG
>JAUSOQ010000001.1 GCA_030655755.1 Coriobacteriia bacterium | reverse complement strand
GCAAGGACTTCGATCGTACCCGCTGTCGCAGCAGCTCAGCATCGTGCTCCGGCACCATGAGGACTTTCGTGTGATTGGCCATGGCTCATTATCCCAAACCACACACGAACCGTCAATATACTTCTGTTACGCGACACTAGGCGCCCGGTTGACGGCTAACCAGCGCAACAGCAGAACGCCAGGAGCGATAGACTGAAGGAAGCGCAAAGCGTCAGCTGATGCGCAAATACGTTCGCCCGACCCAGCAGCTCTTGGCTTCGCGCTATCATGTCTAAGTGACTGTCTTCAACCTGGGAGCGATGAGCAATGCCTTGGCGAGAATTCGATTCCCGTCCCTACCTCAGGCCATATGGTTTGGAGTCGGAACGGACAGCGCCACTTCGCACGAACGAGAACTGTTTCATGCGGCGTCAGCACCGCTGCGAGAAGGTCTTCGGTGCATCGAAGGCGTGCTTCGTTGCGTGTCCAACTGACGACTCTCTCGAGCCGCTTCTGGCGCTCCTCGAGGCGAAGCTTGCAGCTCATGGGATTGAGGCAGTGGTCGCTGTCAAAGAGCGAGCCTACGGGCAGGATATCGTCTGTACCAAGATCTGCGGGAGGATTATCGAGTCGCGGTTCTGCGTCGCGATTCTGGATGAAGTAGAACGCGATGGCGCCAGCCTCGCCAACCCGAACGTCTACTACGAGTACGGACTCATGACCGCTCTACGCAAGCATGTGATTCCGCTTCAAAGAGACGGAATGGCGCTCGCGTTCAACATCCAGAGCCAGGACACGATCAAGTACAACGATCGCAACATGGCAGACGAACTCGAGCGGGCAATCCGTGACGCCATTACGCAGACTGAGCCTGGGCAGCAGGCTGAAGGCAGCGACCTCCCAATCACCGCTCGCGGCATCCGCCGCCGACTTGAACTCGCCGGCTATGTCCCCGGTGACCGCAACCTCCTGGCGAATGGGGCGAGCGAGGACACGCAGTTCCTCACGTTCGAATCTCAGGATCATGGCTATCTATTCCTCGCGAAGCTCGATGATGCCAGGGACGTAGCGAACTACTCCGACGACCTGCCTGTGCTTGTCTTTCGGCTCGATGATCTTCTTCGCCGCACTGAAGCGGAGCTGCATGATCTGCCAGCGAAGATTGCCCGTCTGAAAGAAGATATCCCAACCGGGGACGATACGTACGGAGCCGCTCGCAGGGCGTTTGACCTGAAGTCTGAGCTCGAAAAGGCCGAGCGGCGGGCTCCCACTCTTGAACGGCGGATACAGAACTTGACTACCGCGCACCTCGGCTTCGTTGCAGCCCCCGACTTGGACCACGCCGCTTTGCGCGCCAGGACTGAGGCCGCTCTGGCTGACACGCCCATCACCCCAATCTGGAACGATGGGACCATCCTGATCATTGGAGAGTCGGTGGTCGAACTTTGCCGCGTCCCAAAGGACTATCCGGCAGAAGACGAAGGCGCGGTGTCCTAGACGCGCGCCGCTGGAGACTTGACGAGCCCTGGTCACGTGGCGGGCGAACAAGCGGATCGAGCAGACAAGCCGCCCGGTGGACACACTTGGGGTTTCAGCCAATGGCCAGGCGGCTTGCAGCTCATCCGCACCACGTTAGCGCCATCGGCCAAGGTCCCTGGGGCAGCCTCCACTACTGTGAGAGCAGGAAGCTCCTGATGGCCTCGTTCGAGGCTGACACCAGGCGGTTAGTGTCAGGGGTCTTGGCAGCTGTGATCACTGCTGCCAACGCTGGCCGAACTACCTCGTCCCTGACCTGGGCTGCGTCTGCAGAAACCGAATCGCCTTCCATGCGCCCGGCCATGCTACCAGCAATCGAAGCGACCACGAAGTACCCAAGTGGCTGTGCTGCATCTCCGGTAGCCTCAAGGGCGGCAGCCTGGATCTTCCACAGCGATCTCAGGCTCAGCGGCTCGCTAAGCAGTCGCTGCAACTCGCTGGGCATGAATCTCCTCTGCCGAAACGCCCAACTCCTCAGCGGTGAAGACAGGAGTGAACTTGTAGCCCCTTGACTCGAAGAGTTCCTGCGCCCCTTGCTGGCGATCAACAAGGGCTACCACTCTGACAACCTTGCAGTTTCTCTCCGTCTCGACCGCGTGCACGGCGTCCATGATCGAGCCCCCGCTAGTAGCCACGTCGTCGACGATCACGACGCGTGCTCCCTCGGCCAAGGGTCCTTCAATCCGCTTTCTGCGGCCGTGCTCCTTGTGCTCCTTGCGCACAATGAAGGCGGTCTTCGGGCAACCGAACTCGTATGATAGGGCGGATACCGCGGCGGCAATGGGATCTGCCCCGGTGGTCAGGCCACCAATTGCATCGTAATCATCAGATGGAATGCTCTCGAGCAGATAGCGGGCAAGATAGTAGGCGCCGTCTGGCCGAAGCGTTACGAGCTTGCCATCGAAGTAGAAACTGCTGGTGACGCCAGATGCGAGAACCGTTGGCTCATGCACAAGGGCAGACTGAACCAACGGGCGCAAGAACTCTAGGTACTTGGACACGCGATACTCCTCAAGGATCGTCGAACATGGAGCAATACTAGCATCCAACTCATGCCCAGTCACGTGCTTCACCAGCCTCCCCGTCAAGCACCTGCTCGATTCTTTCCTGAAGCAGCATCGCGGCGACCGCGCTCTCCGATCGCCTGTAGTACGGTAGGTCGCGACGCTTACTGAGCTTCGCAATCAAACCCTTGAGATCTGGTCCATCCGAGTCAGGGTAGACCGTGATTTGCTTTCCCATTGTGGCCTCGTTGTCGCGTCGCACTGTACGGTACGGTGTTGTATTGTGCTGCATTCTACTGTACTGCGTTGGACTTTGCAACGCATCACGGCACATCGCCTCGCAGCCACATACGCTACCCTGAGAGCGCCGAGAGTACTGATGAAGACTTCCGGATATCGGGAGTACGAGGGTGTTGTTCGACGGCATCTAGTTCCTGCGTTCGGAGGTGTTCCTCTTGAGGAGGTGAGTACGGAGGTAGTACAGGGACGGATTGCCGACACAAGGGAAAGCGGGTTGGCCGCGAGGACAGTGCGTAACCACGTCCAGGTGCTGCGGCAGATACTCGAGTACGGGGTCATGTGTGGTCTGATCACAGAGAACCCGGTGTCGAAGGTGGTGCTTCCCCGGCAGGAGCGACCGGAGATGCACTATCTGACCGGTGATGAACTTCACGAGCTCATCGAAGCGACCTCTCCTTCATGGAGGCTGCTTGTCGCGATGGCGGCACTAACCGGGACTAGAAAAGGTGAGCAGTTAGCCCTTCAGTTCTCAGATTGCGATATCGAGCGCCGCAGCATGACGATCACCAAGTCGATGCGTGACGTGGTCGTCGCGTCTACGAAAACGAGAGCGAGTGTGGGCATGGTCCCACTGCCGGGGTCTTTGATCCCGTTGGTAGATCAAAGACGGAGGCAGGTCGTCGATCCCAATGGGCTGATCTTCTGTCGCCGTGACGGGTTACCTCTATCTGACGGGTCACCGAACCGGGAGCTCGCCAAAGCGTTGTCGGTAGCGGGGTTGCCTGACTTGCATCTGCACGACCTACGCAAGGCGTATGCCTCACATCTGGCAGCTGCTGGCAGGACGCCAGCGTACCTCGAAGAGGTCATGGGTCATCGGTCGTACTCGACGACGATGAAGTACTACACGAAAACACCGTTCGAGGAGGCCGATCGAGTTCGGAAGGACGTCAGTGACTGGCTCGGAAGGGAGGACGCGGGGAATGTGGATGCGTCCGCTGCGTAGGTGTCTCTCAGCAAGAATCTCAGCACAAGCGTTCCAAGATGCAAAGGGGGAGAGGAGTTCACCCTCTCCCACCTGCGACTTCTGTGGTGCCCCCGGCATGAATCGAACATGCGACACCAGGTTTAGGAAACCTGTGCTCTATCCCCTGAGCTACGAGGGCGTATGGTGCGTTTACTGCTTGAACGCCAATACATGTTAGCCGAGTCTGGTTCTTGCAACCAATAGGTTCCCGTCCCCGGTAGTAGTGTACGAGTCTCCGACGATCGCCTGACGTTGACTAATCGTGTGGACGGGACTCCGTCCATGGACTCTGTTCTGCGCGCTTGTACACGGTGTCCAACAGCGATCGCACGCTCTCCAGAGTCATCCCCACAACACCAAACGTCGCCGGTTCGGCGCCGCTGTGCAGTGCTCGTGCGGTGAAGTCGGCCAGGTCGTCGTATATGGGCCCGGGAAGCTCGACCCGTTCCGTTGGCGCGATCAACTGACTGAGCCGAATGATGTCGTTCCGGTGCTTCTTGATGTCCTTGCTGGAGATGTCGCCACCGTGTTCGCGTCGCGCGGTGAGGTCGATCCACGCACGGGCCTTCAACGGCACGATGTACTCGGCGGCCAACACCGACAGACCGTCCTGAACGCGAGCCCTCTTCTGCACGAACTCGTGGTAGTCCTCGTCGAGCAGGATCGCCGAGAGGCTCGAACCCTCCCTCTGCGATGAATGCCCAGAACGCCCGAGCAAACTCAGCGTCGAGGGACTCGACGTACAGAACGATGTCGAGGTCCTTGGTCACGCGGAACTCCAGGGCCGCCGCGTCCATCGCGACTTCTACAGCCGCGCCGCCGATAAGGACATAGCGGTCCGCGAGTCCCGCGAATCGGTCACGGAACATGTTGAGACCTCTCACCATTTGACGCCTCGCATCATCTCTTCGAGCGCGGACTGGACTCTCTCGTCTTGATCGTCTCTAAGAGACAGATATAGGGAGAGGCAGTCGACAGTCGGGCCATTCGACAGGAGTCCCGGCGCGTAGGTCCAAACCTCCACCTCGAGATCGGCCTCGACTACAGAGGGCAGTTCAAGCACGCCTCGAGTCTCTAGCAGGTTCTTCGTCCGTGCACTGATGAGCGCAACCCCAGGGACACGCGGTTCGGCTATAGCAGAGTAGTTGGCCAGCGCGCTGAGGCCGCATGCGAGTCCCTCGCTGATCTGCTCAGCAGTGCCCACCAGGTAGCGTTTGCGTTTGACGGGGCTTGCGAGTACCGATTGCGCCTTCAGCCAGATCTCGGCAGGTTCACCAGCCAATTCGAACAAGCGCTCGCGACCTGCCTTGTGTACGCGCACAAGCTCCGCATCGTCGAGTTGATCCAAGGCCTGCCCCATTGCCATCGGCGTGTAGCCGAGCTGCTTCGCGAACACGCTTGGAGTGTTCGTTGCGGGCAAGGGCATCGTGAGAAGACTTAGGAATAACACCTGCGCAGAGGGCCGCAGCCTATCCACTCTTTGGGTACGCGTCTTGTATCTCTCTCGAAGGTTCATGCCGAGGAGGGGAAGGTATATCTGGCTTCTGGGGACCACGAACGATAGTCCTTCGCTCACCATGCGTTGGCGGGTGCGCGGCGTGATGCGGTCAAATGCGAACGCCACTGGCCCATCCCAGTGCTGCTGCAGCGCATGCTCGTGTTTCTTAGCAACGCTAGGCACGGGCTCCTTGGTGCTTTGCAGGAAGAGAATGTGGACGTTGCCAATCATGCCTTCGAAGAAACGATATTGCCCTCGCAGATAGCCGGGCAGCGCGGTCTCGCCACGCCAGCGCTTCAAGCGGGTCGGCGTATGCAGTGTTTCGCGAAGATACTCCTCGACGCTTTCGATGTCGCGCTCCTTTGCATACTAAAGTCACAAGAGAATACTAAACCCAATGACTTTAGTATGCAATTGACAGTTTAGTATTACTCGAGACCCGACGTACTCCATGGTCCCCATCACGCAAGGGGACGGGCCCCCTGCGGAAGCATCCCAGATCATGGGGACCAGCCGGGATCCTCGATGGCAAGCTCGACCGGGAGTGTTCTTCAAGCACATGCAGGACAACGCTACCTTGAATAAGCAGTAACTCGCGGGACGGCATGCAGGGTGGCCTTTACTTGCAGGCAGGCGATCGATTGTCCTCGCACCGCTCACCCTGGGTAGAGTCTCCTATGGAGGTGATCGCAGTGTTCACCGATAGGCAGGACGCCGGCCGTCGCCTGGCCGAAATACTGCGTGGTCGCCTGGAGGGAGCCGACGCATTCATCCTCGGTGTGCCGAGGGGTGGTCTCGTTGTGGCTGCCGAGGTTGCCAAAGCACTCGGACTGCCACTCGATATCGTCATCGCCAGCAAGTTGGGCGCGCCCGGACAGCCGGAGTACGCCATCGGCGCGGTTGATGCTGACGGGGACGTGACCATCGCGCAGGGCATACGCCTTCCGGAAGGCTACGTGGAGACAGAAGCGGCGGCCCGATCGGTCGAGGTACGGCGGCGAGTGGAGGCGTACCGCCGTGGTCGAGCGGCGCTCGCGGTCCAGGGCCGGACCGCCGTGGTCGTCGATGACGGGATCGCCACAGGTCTCACGATACGCAAGGCCGTCGAGTACCTGCGCCGACACGGCGCGCAGCACGTCATCGTCGCTGTGCCGGTCGCGCCGTGGGGCACGGCAAAGCAGATGCGCTCAGAGGGTCTCGATCTGGTCACCATCGAGGAGCCGTACGACTTTGCAGCCGTCGGTCAGTTCTACCGCGAGTTCGACCAGACGACCGATGCCGAAGTCCTGGCGTTGCTGGATGGGGCTACAGGTTAGGATCGATCCCGACCGTGATGGTGACGGTGTCGTTGCGTCTGGCTGAGGCGTTGGGGATCGGGTCCTGATCGATCACAAGACCGTGCTCGAGGCTATCTTCGTATTCGACCTTTGCTTCGAGTCCCTTGCTCGTCAACTCAGCGCGGGCCGCGGCTTCCGTCATACCGGTCACATCGGGGACGATCACGATGTCTACGCCCTTCGAGATGACGAGCTTCACGGTCGAGCCGGCATCCACGTAAACAGCGGGATCGGGCGTCTGACTGATGACCTGACCCTTCGGTACCGTGTCACTGAACTCCTCTGTCGAGGTCACCTTGAAGTCTGCGGCCTGTAGGTCCTTGGTCGCGTCTGCGAGGGTCTTGCCCGTCACGTCGGGCACCTGCACCTTCTCGGTGCCCCTGGAGACATAGAGCACGACACGCTGGCCCTTGGGCACCATCGTGAGAGCCTCGGGCTCGGTGCGGATCACGATGCCTTCGGCAAGCTCGGTGTTGTACTCATCGGCCGAGCGCTCGTACACCAGTCCGAGCTCCTTGAGCGCATCGATAGCATCGCCTTCGGGCATCTCGGTCAGATCGGGCATCTCCACCTGCTCGATACCGGCGCTGACGACGATATCGACCGCCGTGCCCTTCTCCACCTTCGTGCCCGACTCGGGGTCCTGACTGATGATCTTCCCGAGTTCGACGCTCGGATCGTTCTGTGTCGTCACTTCGCCGAGTTCGAGCTCGGCCGACTTCAGCTCGATGATCGCCTGTTCTTCAGTGAGACCGACGAGTGGCGGTGTGACGATCTGGCCATTCCCGAGAGCGTTGAGCGCGAGTGCTGTTCCGATCCCAAGGACGAGGACAAGCGCCGCCACTGCCACCCATACCCATGGACTCACGCGCCGTTCGGGCACAGGACGGATGTTGCTGGCGGTGCGGACGTGATCGGCGCGCTCCATCGCAGGCATGACCGAGGTCTCGTCTACCTGTCGGGGTGCGTAGGCGGCAGGTGCGTTCAACGCCTCACCGCTCACAACGCGCTTGAGGTCGGTGCGCATCTCCTTGGCCGAGATGTAGCGTTCGGACGGATCCTTGCGCAACGCACGCATGATGACGGCCTCAAGAGAAGCGGGCACCGATGGGCGCACTTGGCGCACGGGCACCGGCTGCTCGTTGACCTGCTTGAGCGCGACGGCCACGGGAGTGTCGGCATCAAAAGGAAGGCGCCCGGTCACGAGTTCGTAGAGCGTCACACCGAGTGAGTAGAGGTCGGAAGAGGGCCCGAGCGGTCGTCCCTGCGCCTGTTCAGGGCTGATGTACTGCGCCGTGCCAAGGACCGAGCCGGTCTGCGTCATGCTCGTGTTCCCGGCACGCGCGATACCGAAGTCCATGACTTTGACGGCGCCGTCGGGAGTGATGACGATGTTGTGCGGCTTGATGTCGCGGTGGATGACGTCGTAGCCGTGGGCCTCGGCTAGTGCCGAACAGACCTGCACGGCGTACTCGGCGGCCCGGATAGGGTCGAGCGGACCCTGCTGCTGCACGATGGCCTTGAGGTCGGTGCCTTTCACGAACTCCATGACGATGAAGTACGTTTCGTCCTCACGACCCCAGTCGTAGATGTTCACGATGTTGGGATGCTGTAGGTTCGCAGCCGCCTGGGCCTCCTGACGGAAGCGCGCGACGAAGTTGGGCTCCGTTGCGTAGCGCGCATGCAGTACCTTCACGGCGACGGTGCGGCCGAGTACTTCGTCCTGGGCCTTGTAGACCTCGGCCATGCCTCCGGAACCGATGCGCTCGGTCACCCGGTACCTGCGGCCGAACATCATGTCTTCCACGTTGCGACTCCCGTTGTCGATCTGGGTCATAACCTGCTCACGACCGTTGATATTCTACCGCAAAAGCCCTGCTCTCGTCGTGCGGCGGCGAAGCATGGGGATGCGCGGCTCCCAGTGCGCTTGGCGTGTCAGCCGGCATCCAGCCGACGATGAACCCGGTCCACATCGCGGTCGGTACAGACCAGGCGAGTCCGGCAAGGATGGGCCCCGTACGCTCCCAGGTCGCGTGCATGACACTCTGGGTGTTCATCGAGCCAACGCCGCCTGCAGCACCGTCTTGGCTGCGGGGGCGGCGACCCTGCCACCCACGCCGGCATTTTCGAGGATGATCGCGACTGCGACGGTGGGGTTCTCGGCGGGAGCGAAGGCGATAAACCATGCGTGTGTCTCCACACTCTTGCCAGCCTCGGCGGTGCCGGTCTTGCCGGCCACCTTCACGCCGTTGATCGCGGCGCGCGTGCCGGACCCGCTCGTGATGACGCCCACCATGAGTTCGGTCACGGTGTTGGCGGTGATCGGGTCGGTCGCGGTCATGTAGGCGCGCGGGCTCGTCTCGGTGATGATGCGCCCGGCGCGGTCGGTGATCGAGTCCACGACGTAGGGGCGCATGATGACGCCGTCGTTGGCAATGCCTGCGGCGATCATGCCCATCTGAAGCGCGGTGACCTGGGGTCCGGCAGGGCTCTCGTGCTCGCCGACCGGCTGACCGACGCCCGCCCACGCGGTCTCCCACGTGGTCATCTCGGCGGGGTCCGGCATGAGCGATGCGACCGTGGGCAGTTCGAGGGGAGGCTTTGCGCCGAAGCCGAAGCGGTCGCATTGCGCGACGAGCTTTTCGGCGCCGAGATCCACCGCAAGCTGCGCGTACACCGTGTTGATCGAGCTGTAGGTCGCCTTGCTGAGCGTCACCGTGCCGTAGCTGCTGCCGCCATAGTTGGAGACGTCTGCGCCGCCTATCTTGAGAGGTGAAGTCCCGGGATACGTACTGTCCGGGGTGGCGATGCCGGTACCGAGCGCGCCGGTGAGTGTCACGACCTTGAAGGTCGAGCCGGGTGGGTAGAGCGACTGGATGGCGCGATCCACCAGTGGCGCCGGACCCGAGTCCGAAGCGAGCGTCTCCCATGTGGCGTCAACCGTCGCCGGGTCGTAGGTGGGTGAGGACGCGAGCGCGAGGATCGCCCCTGTCCGGGGATCGATGGCGACGCACGCGCCGCGATAGTCGCCGAGTGCCGCCTGCGCGGCGGCCTGCACGTCGGCGTCGATGGTCAGGCGCACATCGTTGCCGGCCACAGGGATGCCCGCGGCGGAGTCGACCATATCGCGCAACGTCGCGAACGTGCGCTTTCCGGCCAACGCATCGTTCATTGCGGCCTCGATGCCAGCCCGGCCATAGCGTGGGCTGTAGTAGCCGACGACGTGCGCGCCGAGCGTGCCGGCCGGATAGCTGCGCGAGAAGACTGCACCGTCGGGCACGGACTCGGCCAAGGTCATCCCGTCGCTCGTGATGATGGCGCCGCGTTCCTGGCGGAGCTCCTCTGCCAGCTGGCGCGTGTTCGCGGGGTTGGCGGCAAGCGCGTCAGCGGCGAAGACCTGCAGATACGTGAGGTTTGCGATGAGCGCGACCAGCAGCGTGACGACGACCCATCCCACGCCGGCCAGGCGTCGCGCCAGGGCGAACCTGCCGAGGATGCCCGTCGAGCCTGTGCGGATGATCTCGGTCTCCTGTCCGGTGCCAGCGTCACCAGCTCGCAGCAGGAGTGCGAGCAGCATGAAGTTGGACAGGATCGAGGAGCCGCCGTAGCTGACGAAGGGGAGCGTGATACCCGTGAGCGGGATCAGGCGCGTGACACCGCCGATGATGACGAACGTCTGCAGCGCGAATGCGGCCACCAGCCCAGCGGCGGTGAATGCTGCCATGTCCGAGCGAGCGCGTGTGGCGGTGGATAGGCCGCGCAGGCAGAAGACGAGGTAGGCGATGATGAGGGCTGCCCCGCCGAGGAGCCCCAGTTCTTCACCGATGGCGGCGAAGATGAAGTCGGTCTCGATGAAGGGGATACGCGTGGGTAGCCCTTTGCCGACGCCCACGCCGGTCATACGTCCTGCACCAAATGCGAAGAGCGATTGCACGAGCTGGTAGCCGCGGCCGGTGGCGTCGGCGAATGGATCGATCCAGATCGCGACGCGCGTCTGCACGTGCGTGAACATCAGGAATGCGGCTGCAGCACCGATCACGAAGAGCCCTGCACCCACGATCACGTACCCCGAGCGACCCGTAGCGACGTAGATCATCACGAGGAACAACCCGAAGAACAACAGCGAAGAGCCGAGGTCCTTCTCGGCGACCAGAACGATGAGCGAGACCGCCCACATGACCAGCAGCGGGCCGAGGTGTTTGGCGGGCGGAAGCCACATGCCCAGTACGCGCCTGGTCGATACCGAGAGGACCTCGCGCGTGTCGGCGAGATAGGCGGCGAGGAACAGCACGATGAGGATCTTGGCGACCTCCGCCGGCTGGAACGACATGCCTGCGAAGTGCAACCACAGTTTGGCCCCGTTCACCTCGACGCCGATAAGCGCCGGCAGGAGGAGCAGCCCGACGCCGGCAAGCATGATCGTGTACTTGTAGCGGGCCACGCGCTCGAGCGAAGGTACGAGTGCGAGCACCACGACCATCGCGACCACCCCGCCGAGCACCCAGCGCGTCTGACTGGCGCCGAGCGTCGGATCGAGACGCGTCACGAACGCCAGCCCCACGCCCGAGAGCAGGAAGGTGATAGGCAGGAGCACCGGATCCGCGCCCGGCGCGAGGTAGCGGGTGGCGAGGTGTGCCACGACGAACGCGAGCAGCAGTCCGCCCGGGACGGCGAGGTCGGCGAGCGCGAGGGTATCGCGGGCGTTGCCCTGCACGAGTGCGAAGAGTAGCAACACGGCGGGAGCGGCCGCGAGCAGCAGCAGGAGCTCGATGTCGCGGCGGGAGCGCACTTCGGCCTCCTAGGGTGTCGAGGGTGTCGGCGTCGGGGTCGCGGCGAACGACTCCTCGGCACGGGCGCGGTATTGCTGGAGAAGCGCCTGGGCGTCTTGAAGGCTGTCGGTGCGTACGCCTGCCTTCAGTCTGGCGGCGGTGATGGGATCGAGCGCGTCGGTGGTGACGGTGGTCGCTTCCGAGCGCCAGTGCAGTTCGATGCCGGCGAAGTCACCGGGCACGCCCTCATACACAACGATCACGCCACTCTCCTCGATGAGGTAGGCCTGGCCGCGGGCGTAGGAGTACGCCGCCCACGCAGCACCGCCGATGAGCGCGGCCGCGAGGAGCACCCACAGGATACGTGCGATCCAGCGGCGTGCTGCACCGCGCTCCGCTGATCGGGCGTCTGCTGCTGCTGCCGGTAGGCCCGGGTCGCCCGGACCACGCTCGATGTCCACGACGACGACGGTGATGTTGTCCTGTCCCCCCGCATCGTTCGCATAGCCCACCAGACTCTCGACGGCGAGTCGTGGGGTGTGCGAACCGGCCAGCACCCGCGAGATGAGCGGATCGTCCACCATTCCGGTGAGTCCGTCGGTGCACAGCAGTAACCGGTCGCCGGGGGCGGCGTCGACCTCGAACGTGTCTACGACGAGGTTGGGATCCGAGCCGAGCGCACGTGTGATGACGCTTCGATTGGGGTGGTGGCGCGACTCCTCCAGACTCAGCGTGCCGCGGCGCACCATGTCAGCGACCATCGAGTGGTCGTCGGTGATCTGCTGCAGCTCGCCGAGGTGCAGCAGATATGCGCGGGAGTCGCCGACATGTGCGATCACGATGCGCGTGCCCTCCACCACGGCGGCAGTCATCGTGGTGCCCATACCCGCACGACCGCGACCGTTCTCAGCTGCGGTGATGACAGCGGTGTTCGCCTGACGCACCGCCCTGCCGAGCGCTTTGGCGTCAGCATGTCGTGGTGCGGCGTTCTGCAGTGTCTCGACGGCGATCCGGCTCGCGACTTCACCGGCGGAGTGTCCGCCGAGGCCATCAGCGACCGCGTACAGCGGAGGGCTGATCAGATACGCATCCTCGTTGCCCGAGCGTATGCGACCGACATCGCTCCCACCGGCGTGGTGCGGATCTTCTCGGCGGGCGTTCATGAGACTACGACCTTGAGCTGGTTGGTGCCGATCTCGATGAGGTCTCCAACCGACACCCCCAGTGGGCGCGTCGCAGGCTGTCCGTTCACGAGGGTCCCGTTCGTGGAGCCGAGGTCTTCAACGATCGCGCCATCGGCCGAGGGTGTGATCTTGAGATGCAAGGAGGAGACGAAGTCGTCGGCGATCACGAGGTCTGCATCGGGTGAGCGTCCCACGACGATGGGGCCGGAGAGCGGGAGCGTGACGCCTAAGATCTCCTTGGGGCCACGCGCGACGGTCAGGCCGAGTCCCTTAGGCTGCTTTCTCGTGCCGCCGGTGCGCACCATTCCCATGCCCGCACGAACCGCGGCGAGAAGGAACAGGTACAGCAGCGCCAAGAAGAGGATCTTGCCGAAGAGGAGGACGATGTCGACCATCCGTCTACGTCCGCGGTTCGTGGTAGACGAGCCGGGTGAGGCCGATCTCAACGACGTCGCCGTTGTGGAGTCGAGCACGTGTCACGGGACGTCCATTCAGGCGTGTCCCGTTCGTGGAGTCCAAGTCCTCGATCGCCCAACCGTCTTCAAGACGAATGAACGCGGCATGTCGCCTTGAGACATTGGCATCGGTCAGACGGATCTGTGCATCGGACAGACGTCCGATGATGACCTGCTCACCGCGGAGCGCGACATCATGGTTCATATCGTTAACAGTGACGGTGGAGATGTCGGTGATCGCGGTCTGCCGTCGCGCCGGGGATCCGTACTCCTCGGCAGCGTTCTCGGCGTCCGTCTCGGCGAGTGTGGCGCTCACGCGGAAGCGTCCCAGTCGAAGGTCCTCATGGGTCACGAAGGCCACGGACGGTCGGGAAGCAAGTTCGTAGCGTCGCTCGCGTGCATGATCGACCAGGTACGTGGCGAGCTCTCCGCCGAGGGTGGGCTTGAAGGCTCCGAGCTTGGCATCGTCATCGGGGGACAGTGCGACAGTGTACGCGACGGGTGCGTAGACCTTGCCGACACCGATCACGCGGCCGTCGTCCATCGCTTTGCCGAGCGCTTTCGCGAGTTCAGCGGGCTGTACCGGGGAGCGGAACGCGCCGGCGAACAGGCCTTCGATGCCTGAGGCGACCCTGTCTTCAAAGTCGGAGAGAATGCCCATCGTACCGCCTGCTGCCCGAAGGTGCGTGCCTCGAATCCTCATGATACCAACTCCGGCGCGCCGCGGCTCGTCAGTGTCGCCGTGCCGTAACGCCTACTCGGCACCCCGCGTCGGGGCGCCGAGTGCGATGACGACTACCATCACCATGAGCGCCACGCCGCCGCTGGTCGCCCAGGTCTCGATCGTGACGATGGGATCGAGAGCGCCCCATGCGACATACGAGCCGCCGAGGACGAGCGCGCCGAGAGTGGCGCCCACGCTCGCCCAGCCGCGCGTGCCGTGCGCGCACGCAAGTGAACATGCGATCGCGCTGAGCGCCCAACCCGCGATAGTGACGAGTACTCCGGGTACGAGAAGGGCGCGCATGTTGGCGGCCATGACGGCCGCATCCCACGGGTCGATGAAGAAGCGCCAGTCGACGGCGAGGAAGGGCGCTGTCGAGCCGCTGGCCGCCGCTACCGCCATCGTCGCGAGGGAGGCTGCCGCCGCCGAGAGCCCCGCCATCAGCGGGGCGAACACGAAACCGAGAAGCAGCGGGGTCGCGGGAGCCGCGCGCAGGACGCCGAGTGCGGGTGCCGTAGCCGGAGCGAGCGCGTCGCCCTTGCCACGACGGCCGACGTACACCCAGAACGCGATCGAGGGAACCAAGAAGAGTACGCCGCCGAGGATGTCAGCGTGCAGGAGTCCTGCGCCGAAACCGAGGATGCCGAGTGCGAGCCCGAGTCCGGGAGCCAGTGCGCCTGCGAGCGCACCGAGACCAGCGGCGCCCCAGAGCGCCGCGTCGGTGAGGCCGAAGGCCGAGAGGCCCGCCCACACGAGCCAGCCGCACAGCACTGCGGCCCACCCTCGGCGGAACCAGTGCGCGCGGGATGCGAGGCGGTCCCACAGGCCGAGCCTGGCGTACTCCTCGGCCATGCCGTCCTCGTCGTCCTCGACGAGACCGGACACCAGATCAGCCAGTGACTCCCTGCCGACCTCTGCGTCTCCGAGGTGATCGAGCAGTGCGGTCACGAACGCGCTGACCGAGGGGTAGCGCTCTTCGGACTCCGGGGCGAGCGCCGCGAGCAGCACGTCGTCGACGCCGCGTGGAAGGCCCGGCTCGAAGTCCGAAGGTAAGGGCATGTCAGCATTCTCGATCTTGAAGAGCGAGCCCTCGAGCGAGTCCGAGTCGAACGGATTCGCGTTGGTGAGCAGCTCATAGGCGAGTGATGCCAGAGCCCACTCGTCGGTGCGCGCATCGAGTTCCTCGGCGCGTATCTGCTCGGGCGGCATGTAGCCGATGGTCCCGGCTATACCGTGCGCGCGGCCGGAGAGGCCGGTCAGCGCCGAGACGCCGAAGTCGGTGACCTTCACGCGTCCGTTGCGTGTGATGAGGATGTTGGCGGGTTTGATGTCGAGGTGCAGGACGCCGTTGTCATGCGCGAAAGCGAGCGCGCGGGCCACGCCGCCGAGTACTGCCGCCGCCTCGTCGGCATCCAGTGGGGCGCCGGTCTCGTCGAGGATGTCTGCGAGTGAGGCGCCATCCACGTACTCCATGACGAGGAACGCTTCGTCATCATCGGTGTCCCACTCGTGCACGACGACGATCTCAGGGTGGTTGAGCATCGCGGCGGTCCTGGCCTCGGCCAGACCAGCCTTACGGGCCTCATGGCCGAGCGGAAGGCGCTTGATCGCGACGCGTCGGGCCATGCGGGTGTCGAAGGCGAGGACGACGGTGCCGTGAGCGCCCGAACCGAGTTCGGCCAAGGGGCGGTATCTCTCTAGGATGAGCGGCTCTTCCACACGTCGCCTTCCGTCGCGCTTACGTGCCGATTGTAGCGCGAGCGGGTCGGCCCCGTGGGATGGTAGGTGCTGTTGTGGGCCGGCCCCGCGTTGTCATGCTCTCACCCGGGGACGTCCTCCGGCGGCGTGATCGTCGGTAGGGTCACGATGAAGCGCGCACCTCCGTCGGGCACGTTCTCGACCGATATCCGACCTCCATGTGCGCGTACCAGACGTTCGGTTATCGCCAGGCCGAGACCTGTGCCGCCACCCTCCTTCGCCCTCTCGGAACGCGCGCGATAGAAGCGCTCGAAGACGTGAGGCAGATCTTCCGGAGCGATGCCCGGTCCCGTGTCCTGGACGATGACGCGTGCATCGGGCCCGAGACTCTCGCACGCCAGGCTTACTGCACCGTTCTCCCCGGTGTGACGGACGGCGTTCACGGCGAGGTTCAAGATGGCCTGAAGCAGATGGTCGGGGTCGCCTTTGACCCACACGGACTCAGCACGCTCGTAGGTGACGAGGCCGGGAGCCAGAGCACGCGCACGCTCCGCGGCTTCCCATGCCGTGAACGACAGATCGAGGGACTGCTCACGCCTGGGTGCGTTGCCCTCCAGCCTTGCGAGGGTCAACAGGTCATCGACGAGGCGACCCATCCTGCTCAGTTCCTCGTCCACGACGGTGAGCGAGGTCTTGCGGTCCTCCGGATCGATACGGGGATCGTTGGCGATCTCCAGGTGACCCCTGATCGCCGCGAGCGGAGTGCGCATCTCGTGTGAGGCGTCGGAGATGAAACGCTTCTGTGTGGCGAAGGCGTCTTCGACCCGGTCCAGCATGGAGTTGACGGCTCGCACCATCGTGCCGACCTCGTCCGTGGCGCCTTCGTCGGCAATGCGTTCTCCGAGTGTCGAGTGTGTCACGGCTTCCGCAGTGCGGGCGGCGGTCCTGAGGGGTCGCAGGCTGGCGCGCGCGACCATGGCCGAGGACACGGCGCTTATGATCACGATCAGCGTCCCCGAGAGCGCCAGGGTCAATGCAAGTCCAGCGACCGTCTCATGGATAGGCGAGGTGGGGATCGCGGCCTGGAAGACGCCAAGGACCGTGCCGTCGTCCGCCTGGATCGACGAGTGGGCTGACCGGTAGACCTCGCCTTCATACTCGATATCTATGAAACCCATAGAGGGTTCCGTCGCGGTGAGGATGTCCTGATCGGCCGGGACATCCTCCAGGCGGACGTCGCTGTTGGACAGCAAGCGTCCGTCAGCCAACCGCACGATGATGAGCGTGGAACCTCCCGCGGGCGAGCGTGCCGCCAAGAAGGACCTGGTCGCCGACGCCAATCCGTCAGCGTACAACCCCGAGCTTGAGGAGACAGCCTGCGCGTACGCTTCGACCTCTGCGACGAGGGTCTCGTCGCGCTGGGTGGTGAGGCGGCGGGAGACGCCCGCGTAAGCCAGGACCGAGAGCATGATGACGCCGAGCGCGACAGAGACGACGACGGTCAGCGCAACCCGACCCCCTGTCGTCAGTCTCGGTCTAGTGACGGACACGGTAGCCGGCTCCCCGCATGGTCTCGATCGGCGAGGACTCTCCCGGTACGTCCAGCTTGCGCCTCAGGTAGCCGACGTACACATCGACCACGTTGGAACCTGGATCGAAGTCGAATCCCCAGACCGCGTCCAGGATCTGGGACCGCGTGAGTACTTGGCCGGGATGACGCATCAGGTACTCAAGGAGGGCGAACTCCCTGCTCGGAAGGTCGACCGAGATGTTTCCTCTGGTCACGACACGCGTAGCGGTGTCCAGTTCCAGGTCCCCTGCGCGAAGCACGCGCGAGGAGGACTGCCCCTGGCGAAGGTTTGCCCGCACCCGGGCGGACAGCTCGGTGAAGGCGAACGGTTTGGTCATGTAGTCGTTCGCTCCCAGGTCGAGAAGCTCGACCTTCTCCTCCACGTCCTCCACCGCGCTCACCACGATGACGGGAAGGTCCGGTTGCGACGGACGGACACGGACGAGGAAGTCGCGCCCGTGCCCGTCGGGGAGGAGGAGATCGAGAAGGACGAGGTCGAACTCACGCGAGACGGCCAGGTTGACGGCCTCATCCAGGGTGCTCGCGTGCTCCACCACATGGCCGTCGGCGCAGAGTCCCTTCACCACGAACGAGGCTATGCGCGCCTCGTCCTCGACGAGAAGTATCCTCACTTCGGCTCCACGCCTTCCCTAGTGTCGGTCACCGGTCGGCTTCGTGCCCGTATCGGTTGTCCCTCCGTCACAGCCACCGTCCATCGGGTCGTCGAGTGTCTCGTACGGTTCGGGTACGATCACCTCGCGTTGCGGGTCAGACACGGTCTGAGCCACGACGACTCCAGGGTTGGCTGGAGCAAGCGCGTCTGACGGGGGTATTGGCTGGAGGGTGTCGGGGACCGCGCTTTGTGTGGAGCTGGGATCTTGGGACATCTCGGCATCAGTCGGTTCTACGGAATCGGTGTCCGATGAGAAGGAGGTCAACGACAGCGCTGTCCGAACGGCAGGTACGCTCGGCATGCCTGAGATCCGGGGGATGGAATGCAGCGCGAGCGCAACGGCGCTGGTTACCAGCACCGTTGCGCTCAGAGCGATGACCAAAGTCCGCTTTATCAGCGACGCGTACATTGTGCGTCACTACCTAGTCTTGCATCCGGTGCGCTCAACGTCAGAATCATGCGAGTCCATTGTCTCATCATGCGAGTTCTCAGCATTGCTGTCGAGGTCGCACTGCTCGGGTTCGGTGGTCGGCGATTTCATGCTGGCCATGTCCTCATCGTGAGGCCCGCAGACGGATGGTGCGGTGCACGCGTCTTTGTCGGCGTCGCACAGCGTCTTGGGAAGGGTTCCTTCCTCACACTCGCGTACACGGACCTCCTCGCGGATCTCAGCTTCCACACGCTCACGTTCAGGTATGCGAGTGGCCTCGGGCTCTTCCAGCTCGGTGCGGATACGTTCCGCGACTCGGAACTGGACTTCCGCAACCGGGGCGGTCTTCTGGCTTGCTATCAAGTCGGACTCAGGTGTGGATCCAGAGGTCATCTGGCCTCCGATCGCCAACGCAGTGCCCATGGTCGCGAACGCCAGCGCCACCGCGATCGAGACGAGTGCGGGCACTCGCTTCATGTGCAACGTTCTCTGTGCCATGTGTTTCATGTCGTCACTCCTTCTTATTCTGCCCCTATGGGTTCTTACTTAGATGTTCGGCTCTGGAGATGAGGTGGTGATGAGATGGTGATGAGAGATCTCTCATCTTCTCTACGTCCGGGCCCGGAGCGCGTGAGCGAGATGTCAGCAGACTAACTGCCCTACGAGACACTCCTGGTCGTCCGGGAAGGGTGGTCTCGGTCGAGACAGCAGGAAACCTTGACCGTAGCGCGCACCGAGTGACTGCAGAGTGGTGAGTTGGCTCATGGTCTCGATCCCCTCCGCGATCAGCTTCATCCCGGTTCGCTCGCCAAAACCGATGAGACTGGCGACGAGATCCCGCTTGACCTCATTGGTGTCCACACCCCGTATGAGTGACATATCGAGCTTCACCCAGTCGGGTCTGACCTCCACGAGCGATTGCAGGCAACTGTGACCCGCTCCCGCATCGTCGATCGCCACCCTGAAGCCGAGTTCGCGCAGGCCGACGAGATCGGCTCCGAACTCGTCGAAGTCGACGATCATCCCGCGCTCGGTGAGTTCGAGCACCACCCGGTTGGGCCGCAGCGACGCCGACGAGGATAGGGTCACCAGATCGTCTTGCACGCCGGGGTCCGCTAAGCCCTCCGGCTCGATGTTCAGGAACAGTAGTCGATCACCGGGGATGCCCGCCGCCGCCCGCAGGGCCTTCTTGAGACACACCCGGTCGAGCGCCTGGGACAGGCCGAATGCACGGGCCGACTGGAAAAGGGTCTCCGCATTCTGGAACGCGCTCCCCGCCGGGCCGCGCGAAAGAGCTTCGTAGCCGATGATGGACATCGCTCGGACGTCGAGGATGGGCTGCATCAGGGTGGACACGTCCTCATTCCCGATGATGGTCAGGAGGTCTTCCCCGCAGGCCGGGTACTCGTTCTCGCTCGCGAATCGGCTGAGCGGAGTCGGCGTGCAGCCGGAACCGCAGACCTCGGTGCTCCAGGACACGGGAGCGGATTCAAGCAGGTTCGCCACGACGATGCACCTCCTCTCAATACGTCACTTCATACACTGGATATTCGGCCGAGAAGATGAGTAGCCGATGAGATGCGCGTGAGAGTCCTCACATGTGGGGCTGCTGGTTACCTGTCTGCCGGGACACGGGCCGGGGTCACTCTGAGCACAACACTATAAGCGCACATAATACTTGCTCTAAGGTAGAGTTATGGATAGTATCCTGATGGAGTGAACGGTGGGCAACCGCCCCATAAGCAAGGGAGGATACATGAAGACAGGTCAGAGATGGCTCTCGCTGTTTCTCGCGGTGCTGCTTGTCATGAGCATGTCGGTGCTCACGGCCTGCAGTGCCTCGGACAAAGAGGCCGCCGACAACCCTGACATCGAGGGCGAGACGACAGAGACCGCACAGACAGCCGATCTTGTCGTCCCTGAAGAACTTGTGGGTACGACCATCAACATCTTCTCGGCCTATGGTGGCCAGGAGGAGATCTTCTCCACCTTCACGGAGGACACGGGTATCAAGGTCGAGTACCTGGACATGTCCTCAGGTGAGGTTCTCGCGCGCTTGCGTGCCGAGAAAGGTGATTCGGTGGGCGAAGTGTGGTTCGGTGGAGGCGTGGACAGCTTCATCGCTGCCAAGGAAGACGGTCTGATCGAGCCCTACGTGTCGCCGTTCTCCGACGCCGTCCCGGCGGAGTTCAAGGATGCTGAGGGCTACTGGACAGGCGTGTCTTTGGTGACGGTCTGCTTCGTGGTGAACGAAGAGGTCGCTCAGGAGAAGGGTCTCGATATCCCGCAGACGTGGGAGGACATCACCTCGCCAGCGTACAAGGGCGAGATCGCGATGAGCAACCCCGCCATCTCGGGCACCGCGTACACGATTCTCACTGGTATCCTGCAGTCCATGGGTGAGGACGCCGGCTGGGAGTTCTTCGCGAAGATCGACAACAACATCCCATTCTACTCCGAGCGCGGCGGCGAGCCGCCGCAAAAGGCCGCGCTTGGCGAGGCGATAGTCGGCCTTGCGCCGGGCACGGGCGAAGACCTCAAGGCAGAGGGCTACCCTGTGGTCGCCGTCTTCCCCAAGGATGGCACGCCTTGGTGGCCATCGCCCGTCGCGATCCTTTCCAACGCCGAGAATCTCGGCGGAGCCAAGGTCTTTGTGGACTGGTGCCTGTCGCCTCACGGCCAGGAGGTTCTGCGGGATAATGATCCTCGCCTGCCCGTCAGAAGCGACGTCGAGCCGCCGCAGGCGCTGATCGACGCGGGTATCATGGAGGCTGACCTCCAGACGATCGACTTCGAGCTGATGGGCCAGGTCCGCGACGATGTCGTGGCCAAGTGGGAGGCCGACTTCGGCTCCAAGAAGTAGCGCAAGAAGGATCCCGGCATGAGCCGAGGTATTCGACCGCCAAGACAGCGTGCGAGGGCGTCCGATAGGGGCGCCCTCGCTTCCGCACTCCTAGAGCGTGGGGTCTACGGTGCGGCCATCGTCGCTGTCCTGGTGTTCATCCTGTGGCCTACGCTGGCCGTCGTGTGGGAGAGCGTCCTTTCCGACGAGGGCCTCACCCTTCAGAGATATGCCGGGCTCTTCTCCGAGAACGCCGGGCTGCTCTGGAACAGCATCTGGATCGCCACGGCGGCGACCGTTCTGTCGGTCGCGTTGGGTCTGGTCGTGGCGCTGTATATGCGGCATTCGAAGGGCATTCGCGGCAAAGTCGTCTTCGGCACGATGCTCCTTACCATGATCTCCCCGCCGTTCGTATCGGCGCTCTCGTACGTGATGCTTTTCGGCCGAAGGGGTCTCATCACCTACGACCTTCTCAGGCTGAATGTGAACCCTTACGGATGGCATGGTGTGCTGCTGATGCAGATGGTGGGTTTCACTCCCCTGGCGGCACTCCTCATTTACGGTGTCACCACGGGTATGGACCCACGTCTGGAGCAGGCCTCGCTCGACCTGGGGGCCTCGTCCTTTCGTACATTCTTGAAGGTGACGCTCCCTCTTGCCCGCCCGGGGATCGTCGCAGCCGGGCTCATCACGTTCGTGCGATCTCTCTCGGACTTTGGGACGCCGATCATCATAGGTGGGAACTTCACGGTGCTGGCGACCGAGGCGTACCTGAATGTCATAGCGCTCTATGACATGGGGACCGCAGCCGCGATGGGCACGCTGTTGCTGCTGCCGGCGCTTGTCGCCTTTGTCATCTATCGCCGCACGATGCGAGATTCCTCCATGTATGGCACCCCGGCGGAGGACGCGGGATACCCGGCGCGGCTTCCACGGACGATGCGAGTTCTAATCGCACTTCTGACATGGGTTTTCGTGATCTTCGTGATGGTCAAGTACGGGACCATCGTCTCGGGTTCGTTCACCAAGACCTGGGGGGTCGACTTCTCCTTCAGTCTGCGCCACTGGGAGGGCCTGAACGGGAGCGCCATCGAGAGCTTCTGGCGAAGCATCCGATACTCGCTCGTCGCAGGCGTGGGGGGCAGCTTTCTGGGACTTCTGCTTGCCTACGTGATCGAACGGCGCCGATTCCCCGGGCGCCGGGCGGTCGAGTTCGTCGCCATGTTGCCCTTCCTCATCCCTGGGCCCTTCTTCGGCATCGGGTACGCGATCGCCTTCCGCCAGTATCCCCTGGCGTTGACAGGCACGGCGGCCATAGTCGTGCTGAATGCGATGTTCCGACAGATCCCCGTGTCGGCCAAGGCGGGAGCGGCCGTGCTGAGCCAGGCGGACCCGATCCTGGAGGACGCATCAGCCGATCTCGGTGCGAGTCGCATGCGGACGCTGGTACGAGTGGTCTGGCCCCAACTCAAGCCAGCATTCCTGGTGAGCTTCATCAATACGTTCACAGCCACGATGACCACGATCGGCGCGATCATCTTCCTGATCTCGCCGTCCGCCAAGGTGGCGACGGTCGTCATGTTCGGAGCGATTCGAAGTGGCCACATCGGCGAAGGCACCGTCTTCGCCACACTCATGATAGTAGTGGTGCTCGCGGTCAACCTGGGATTCTCCTGGCTGTTCCTCAGGAGATCCGGAACGTCGAGGACGAAGGGGGTCGGATATGTATCTTCACTTGAAGCGCTTGACCAAGGAGTATGACGGCCGGGCCGTCGTCGACGATCTCACGCTCGAGATCGAGCGCGGGGAGTTCATCTGTCTGCTCGGACCGAGCGGCTGTGGGAAGACCACGACCCTGCGGATGATCGGCGGTTTCGAGACGCCCTCGCGCGGCGAGGTCCGGCTGGAGGATGAAGACATCACCTCCCTGCCCCCGAACCGTCGACCCACTGCGACGGTCTTCCAGAGCTACGCGCTCTTCCCCCACATGAGTGTCATCGAGAACGTCGCGTATGGGCTTCGCGCCACCGGCGCGGCCAAGAAAGAGGCACACGCCAAGGCGAGCGAGATGCTGGATCTCGTCGGTCTGGGCGGCCGCTATGACAGCCGGGTGGCAATGCTCTCGGGAGGCGAGCAGCAGCGCGTGGCACTCGCAAGGGCGCTCGTCGTCAATCCCAAGGTGCTTCTTCTCGATGAGCCGCTCTCCAACCTCGACGCCAAGCTGCGCGAGCGGATGCGACGCGAGATACGGGCACTCCACTCCAAACTGGGGACGACGACCATCCACGTCACTCACGATCAGGAGGAGGCACTGAGCCTCGCCGACAGGATCGTAGTGATCAACGAGGGCCGGGTCGAACAGATCGGTGTCCCACGCGACGTCTACCAGCTGCCGGCAACGGATTTCGTGGCCGATTTCATCGGCCGTGGTTCACTGATCGAGACGGCGGATGGAGTGAAGTTCATGCGTCCCGAGAACGTATCGCTGTCGCTGCAGTCTGGCGACATTCCCGGTACGGTGACTCAACGGCAGTTTGCCGGAGCCTTCGTCACATACTTCGTGGACACCCGGTACGGGAGCGTACAGGCGGACGTTTCCACCCCGGCGGACGGGGAGATCCCGGTCGGCACGACCGTATGGTTGTCGCTCGAGATGCCAATCGGCGTGGAGGGAACATCATCAGCGTCCAATGGCGCGCAGGCCTGACCGAGCGAATCTCTTACAGTGCGGGCATCGTCCTTGTCTGCCCAGCACGGCGAGTGCTACTATTCACTCTCGCTACGCGGGTGTGGCGGAATGGCAGACGCGCATGGTTCAGGTCCATGTGGGGGCAACCCCGTGAAGGTTCAACTCCTTTCACCCGCACCATAGAATGCGAACAGGGACCCGGCCGATGAGGCCGGGTCCCTGTCTTGTGCCCGTGAGCGGATCGCCCGCTACACAGCCTCGTCGAACGCTTCAGTGAACTGGCTGTTGTACAGGTCGCTGTAGAAGCCGTGCGCCGCGAGCAGCTCGGTGTGCGTGCCGTGCTCGATGATCTGGCCTTCGTTCATCACGAGGATGAGGTCGGCGTCCCGGATCGTTGAGAGACGGTGTGCGATCACGAAGCTGGTGCGATTCTTCATCAGACGGCTCATGGCGCTCTGGATGAGCGCCTCGGTGCGTGTGTCCACCGAGCTTGTGGCCTCGTCGAGGATGAGGATCCTCGGGTCCGCCAAAAACGCCCGGGCGATCGTCAGCAACTGACGCTGACCTGCCGAGATGTTGGAGCTCTCATCGTCGAGCACCGTGTCGTAGCCTTCGGGCAGCGTTCGCACGAAGTGATCCACGTGGGCAGCCTTGGCCGCCTGCACGAGGTGTTCCTCGGTCGCTTCTTCTCGGCCATAAGCGAGGTTCTCCCGGATGGTGCCCTTGAACAGCCATGTGTCCTGCAGCACCATACCGAAGGTCTTCCGCAGGTCGTCGCGGGTCATGTCGCGGGTGTCGACGCCATCCACCAGGATGCGGCCGCCGCCGATCTCGTAGAAGCGCATCAGCAGGTTCACGAGCGTCGTCTTGCCGGCGCCGGTGGGACCGACGATGGCGACGGTCTGGCCGGGCTTCGCTTCAAGGCTGAGGTTCTCGATGAGCGGTGTCTCGGGGTTGTAGCTGAACGACACATCGGCGAACTCCACATGGCCGTCGACGCGCTCGAGGCGCACCGGCGTCTCGGTGTCGGGGCGCTCCTCTCCGGCATCCAGGAGCTCGAAGACGCGCTCCGCCGAAGCGACCGTGGACTGCAGTGTGTTGGCGATGCTCGCCGTCTGCACGATCGGCTGGGTGAACTGACGCGAATACTGGATGAACGCCTGGACGTCACCGAGCGAGATGCGGCCCTGTGCCACGCGCAGGCCACCGATGACGGCGATGCCCACGTAGTTGAGGTTGTTGAGGAAGCTCAGCGACGGCATGATCGTGCCCGAGATGAACTGTGCCTTGAAGCTGGCGTCGTAGAGAAGCTCGTTCTCGCGGTCGAACACCTCGATCGCTTCCTCTTGGTGACCGAAGACCTTCACCACGCCGTGTCCGGAGAACATCTCCTCGACGTGGCCGTTGAGCGTGCCGGTCCGCTCCCACTGCGCCGCGAACTGCTTCTGCGACTGCTTGGCTATGCCCATGGTGACCACCAGGCTGAGCGGAATGACGAGCAGCGAGATACCGGCCAGAAGCGGGCTGATGGAGAACATCATGATGAGCACGCCGATGATGGTGAGCACGGAGGTGATGATCTGCGTCGCCGCCTGCGAAAGCGTGTTGGAGATGTTGTCGATGTCGTTGGTGACCCGGCTCAGCGTGTCGCCTCGGGGATTGTCGTCGAAGTACTTCAGCGGAAGTGAGGCCAGCTTCTCGTCGGCTTCCTTGCGCAGCGTGTAGACGGTGCGCTGTGCGACTCCCGCCATGATGTACTGCTGCATCCAGCCGAAGATGGCGCTCACGATGTAGACGCCGCCCATCAGCATCAGAAGGTTGCCGACGGCGTCGAAGTCGACGCCCTGACCCGGCGTGACATTCATGTTGGCGAGCATGTCTGCGATCTGCTCGTTACCGGAAGCGCGCAGTCCCTCGACCGCCTGTTCCTGCGTCACGCCGGCGGGGAACTGTTTGCCGATGACGCCCTCGAACAACAGGTTGGTGGCGTTGCCGAGGATGCGCGGGCCGATGATGTTGAAGGTCACGCTGATGGTGGCAAGCACAAGCACCAGTATGAGCATCACACGGTGTGGCCTGAGATATCCGCCGAGCCGCTTGAGCGAGCCTTTGAAGTCCTTGCTCTTCGCTCCGCCGCCTCCAGCCATGCCGTGTCCGCCCATGGGGCCGCCGCCCATCGGTCCGCGACCGGGACCACCCGGACGAGGCCCGAATGCGGGTGCGTGTTCTTTGCGGGTCTCGCTCATGCGATCTCCTCCTCGGTGAGCTGTGAGTTGACGATCTCGCGGTACGTTTCACTACTCGCCATGAGTTCGTCATGTGTGCCGGCGCCCACGATGGTGCCCTTGTCCATGACGATGATGTTGTCGGCGTGCATGATCGTGCTGACGCGCTGGGCGACGATGAGGACCGTCGCCTCGCGCGTCTCTGCCTTCAGTGCCCCGCGCAGCGCGCTGTCGGTCTTGAAGTCGAGCGCAGAGAAGCTGTCGTCGAACACATAGATCTCGGGTCGCTTCACGAGCGCGCGGGCGATAGCAAGACGTTGGCGCTGCCCGCCGGACACGTTGGTGCCTCCCTGGGTGATGGGCGCCTCGAGTCCTTCAGGCATCGCTGAGACGAATGCCTTGCCCTGCGCTACCCGGAGCGCGTGCCACAGCTCCTCATCGGTCGCGGTCTCCTTGCCGTAGCGCAGGTTGCTCGCGATGGTGCCGGTGAACAGGAACGCCTTCTGGGGGATGAAACCGATCTTGTCCCACAGGTCGGCCTGGCGCATCTCGCGGATGTCCAGACCGTCGACGAGTACTTGGCCACCGGTCACGTCGTAGAAGCGCGGGATCAGGTTGATCAGTGTTGACTTGCCGCTGCCGGTACTGCCCACGATCGCTGTCGTCTGTCCCGGTTTTGCCGAGAAGGACACGTTGCAGAGCACCGCGTCTTCGGCGCCCGGGTAGCGGAACTCGACGTCGCGGAACTCCAGCTCGCCGTGTATGTCGCCGAGAATGGTGGGGGTCTCCGGGTCCTCGATCTGCGGTTCCGTGTCGAGCACCTCGTTGATGCGCTTGGCCGAGGCCGAGGCTCTCGGCACCATCACGAACATGACGACCGCCATCATGACCGACATGAGGATCTGCATGATGTAGGTGAGGAATGCCGTCAGGTTACCGATAGGCATCGCGCCACTTTCGATACGCAGTCCGCCGAACCACATGACGGCCACCGTGGTGAGGTTGAAGATGCCCATGATCGTGGGCATCATGACCGCGAACAACCGGGCCACAGAGAGCGCCGTGTCCGTGAGGTCACGGTTCGCCACGTCGAAGCGCTCCTGCTCGTAGTCACTGCGGACGAACGCCCGGATGACGCGCATGCCCGAGAGCTTCTCCCGCATGACCTGGTTCACGCGGTCCACCTTGATCTGCATCGAGGTGAACAGAGGCAGCGCGGTCTTCATCACCAGGCCTATGATGACGGCCATGAGCGGGATGACCACGGCGATCAGTGCCGAGAGCGGCACATCCTGGCGCAGCGCCATGATGATGCCGCCGATCGCCATGAACGGCGCGGTGATCATCACGTTGAGTGCCAGCACGGTCACCTGCTGTACCTGCTGCACATCGTTGGTGTTGCGCGTGATCAGCGACGGCGCGCCGAAGACGTTCATCTCGGCCAGGGAGAATCGCTGCACTCGGCGGAAGACCGCGTGACGGAGGTCTCGGCCGAACGCCATGGCCGTCTTGGCTCCCCAGTACACGGAGACGATGGACACGACTCCTAAAAGCAACGTGACGGCGAGCATGATACCGCCTGTGTGCAGGATGTAGTCTATGTCTCCTTTGATGACACCATTGTTGATGATGTTCGCGTTGAGGTCTGGGAGGTACAGGTTGGTGATGGCCTGCACGAGCAGGAGCACCATCACTAGTGCGATCTGCTTCCTGTAGGGTTTCAGGAAGCGTATGAGCTTCAGCATCTCGGTCGTCGCCTTCTCTTCGCTACGGGTGGCCGGGGAGCAGGGGTCACGCTTCGTCGATCGCGCGCGTGAGGTTCTCGTTCAGTACGCTGAGAAGTCGGCGCAGTTCCGTGCGGTCGTTCTCGGCCATAGCGCCTACGCCTGCTCGGATGAGCTGCGCGAACACGGCCTCGAGTCGAGCGACGAGGATTCTGCCCGACTCCGTGAGGAAGATGCGCGTCAGGCGCTGATCGTGTTCGTCTGGTCTGCGTTCTATGACGCCGGTGGTCTCCATCTTCTGCAGCATCGTGGTCACCGTTGGGCGCGACACGTGGAGCTTGTCGGCGAGTTCGCTCTGGCTGAGGCCGTCGTTATGGGAGAGCACGTGCAGGCATCCCGCCTGGGCGGGGTGCGTCTCCTCGTCGGCCAAGAGGCTCATCATCAGACGTTGCTGAAGGATCATCACGTTCTTGAATTCGAGGAACACGCTCCATGGATCCGAGTCCACTCCCACGGGGGGGTGGATATCGTGTGGCTCTGGCGGCATGTGATGCATCGTCTGCTCCCGAGGTCGTGCTTGCTGATAGACTTTCAGTTAGCGTGCTAACGGTTAGGTAGCTAATATACTTATCGTGATAGAAGTACGCAAGTCTTTGATTGTCGGCATGCAGTAGGTGGCGTGTCTTCGACTTCCTCGACTACAAGCTCGATCTGCCGACCGGCGACTGGGTGTCTGTACGCTGACGTCGCCCTGTCGTTACCCGTTCGGCACGCATCAGCGGTAGGATTCACGTTCTACGCGGCGAATACCCGCACAGGAAGGGCCGTTGCACGGTGCGTCACCGGGCGAGCTTAGACTCCGGAACATCGGGAGGTCGAGGCACCCGACACGGGCCTGCTTCTCCCCTACGTGGAGTCAGCGTAAGGACGCGTGATGCTCTCAGAACGCCTCGTCACCTCTATCATGAGGTTCTACAACAAGTCCTATCTCTCGCAAGATCCCATAGAGCTGGACATGATGCCGCCGCCGCAGCCGGGCAAGGGCTATGTGCTGTACGCGCACGTCCCGTTCTGCGAGCGTCTTTGTCCGTACTGCTCCTTCAATCGCTTCATCTATGCCGAGCCGCGTGCGCGCACGTACTTCAAGGCGATGCGCAAAGAGATGCACATGGTCGCCGATCTTGGCTATGACTTCGCTTCTCTCTACGTAGGTGGCGGTACGCCCACCATCCTGCTCGACGAGCTCTGCGAGACGATCGACCTCGCGCATCAGCTCTTCCCCGGGATCAAAGAAGTATCTGCCGAGACGAGCCCTAACCTGCTCAACGATGAGACGGTCGACGCTCTCTGTGAGCGCGTTCAGCGCTTCTCCGTGGGTGTCCAGTCGTTCAACGACGATCTGCTCACGCAGATGGCGCGCCGCGACAAGTACGGTTCGAGCAAGCAGGTCTTCGACGCGGTCTGCTCGGCGGTGGGCAAGTTCCACTCACTGAACGTGGACATGATCTTCAACTTCCCGAGCCAGACGATGGAGATGATCGAGCGCGACATCGAACTGGTCAAGGCGACCGGAGCGAACCAGACGACGTTCTACCCACTGATGGTGTCGCCAAAGAACCAGCGCCAGATCAAGGCTGACATCGGCGCCGTCGACTTCGAGAGAGAGCGTCTCTACTACCGGGCCATTTGCGATGGACTCGCGCCGGACTTCGAGCCGGGCTCAGCGTGGACGTTCTCCCGTGAAGCGGGCGGCATGATAGACGAGTATATCGTCGATTACGAGGAGTACCTTGGCGTCGGTTCAGGGGCACTGTCATTCATCGGCGACCGCATCTACGGGAACACCTTCTCGCTCAGAGAGTATGAGCAACGCATCGCCTCGGGCAAGATGTCGGTCTGCAATCGCGGCATGGAGTACAAAGGCAAGGCCCGCATGCGCTATCGCTTTGTGACCGATCTCTTTGGCCTGCGTCTCGACAAGGAGCGCTTTCTCAAGGACTTTGGCATGCCAGTCGAGCGCGGACTGCGAATGGAACTCACCTTCATGAAGGCGGTCGGTGGGATCGCCACCGACAATGATCGCGAGATCACGCTCACGGATAAGGGGCGCTACCTTCTGCTCGTGATGATGCGCGAGATGCTCGCTGCATCCAACGACCACCGCGACCAGGCACGTGCAGCGCTGCCGCCGGACGAGAAGCTGCTGCTATTCGACAACCGCGAGCCCTGCTCGACGCATGTCGAGGAGTGCCTCGCCGCCAACTAGGCGGGCAGACCGCCCGTCGGTATGCATCGTGCTAGTCTGGGAGCAGCGTACGCGGCACTGCGAGGAGTGGGCATGGATGCATATTCGCCCATCAAGGGGAAGTGCGCCTTCTGGCGCGAGCACCTAAACGATGAAGACACGTGGGACACGTCGGTCAAGAAAGAGGACAAGCGCGTGACGTGTACGTGTTTCATCGAGGGCGACCTGTGGTTGGCGACGGCGAGCACGCTTCCGTCTGACTGCCCAAAGCGCAACCACTGCCGCTACTACGTGAGGTCAGCCTGATCTTTGTCGCTGGAGATCTCACCCGGCACGATGAGCACGGGAAGGTCGAGCGCGTCCAGTATGCGGTGCTGTTTGGTGCGCAGCGGCGACCGAGAGGCCAGCGCTCCCCGGGCCAGCGGCGCACCCAGGACCACCATATCGGCGCCGACCTCCTCGGCAAGATCAGCGATACCGCGCTCCAACGAACGTGCACGTACGAGGCGGGTATCGACGACCAGGCCGCGCTTCCGCACCGTCGGGGCGAGCATCTTCAGGCCCCGCTCCGCCTGTGCGAGCGAATATGCGGCCGTGTAGCCGCGGCTGGGCGTGACGATGTTGGCCAGCACGATCGTGGGGGGACATTCGTTTTGTGCTATTGCAGCGTCTAAGGTGCGCATCAGCCGCTCAGGCGTGAGCATGCGACTCACCGGCATGAGGATCACGCGCCCGCGGCAGACGGGAGTCTCCTCGGCCATCTCCTCGGAGCGCTCGACTTCGAGCATGCACGAGACGGCTCTCTTCGTGAGCACGGGTCCGGCGATCTCGAAGACGACGATGGCAGCTAACACCACCGCGTTCACCGTCGCGCCGATCTCCGGGAACACCTGGGCGGCGTTCAGCGCGAGGCCAACGGCCACGCCCGCTTGAGGAAGCATACCGAGTCCGAACCATGCCGATTGGCGGGCGTCGTATCCTGCTGCGAGCGAACCACCAAAGCCGGCGATGAACTTGCCGAGCGAGCGCGCGAGGATGTAGGCGAGTGCGAGAAACCCGCCTGTCGCAATGGAGGCGAGTTCGAGGTGCGCTCCTGCCAGCGTGAAGAAGATGATGTAGACGGGGTACTCGACGGTCCGCAGTGCATGGAAGATGCGATCCCGGGTGTTGCGGCCCTCCTCAAGGGTTGCAACGGTGACACCGGCGACGAGTGGTGCGAGTAGCGAAGACACGCCGATGGTCTCGGCAAGCGCTACGACGAGCAGGACGTTGGTAAGACCCAGGGCAAGCATCTCGCCTTCCTGGAAGACATTTTCGAGTAGCTTGGCGAGCAACACGCCCGCGATGATGCCCAGAAGGAGCGCGCCACCGATCTGCTTGCCGACCTCGAGGATGGCGTCACCGAAGCTCTCGTGGATATTGAGCGACAACATCAGGAACGGCGTGACGATCGAATACAGGACGACCGTCGCGATGTTGTCGAGCGCAGCGGTCCCAAGCAGGGTGTCGCAGCCCCGGCCTTTGGCGCCCATCTCGGACACGACCGCCATGACGGTGGCGGGCGCTCCGGAGATCGCGATGACCGCCAGCAGCCAGACGTAGGCGGGCTGGTTTGGCGCGACCATGTTGACCGCGAGTGCGACCAGAGCGCCCGGGATGAGCAGGTTGAGTGCCGAGGTCAGCCAGAACGACCAGTGATGTCTCGCGAGCATCTTGCGGGTGAGCTCTTCACCGATGAGGAAGACGATGAGGCCGAGCGCAAGCGGCTCGGCGAACCCGATGTTGTGCAGTAGCTCGGCGTTCAGCAGACCCAGACCGTGCGGTCCTACCGCGACACCGACGAGCAGGAAGCCGGTGACGGCCGGGAGGTTCAGGCGCCCGATGAGGCGGGCGCCCATATAGCCGAGCCATACGAGCGTCCCGACGACGACGAGGTCGAGCCAGACGGCTTCGTTCACATCGACTCTTTCGCTGTCTCCTCCAGTGCCTTGTCGATCTGCCTGCGCAGCGCGGGCGGCAGGCCCGGGATGTCGAGGTCGAGAAAGCCACGCGTGATCATCGAGATAGCCTCGTCTTTGGGCACGCCGCGCGACATCAGGTAGTAGATCTCCTCGGCGGCGATCGGTGAGATGGCGGCCTCATGGCTGAGTTCGGCGCCGGGCGCTCCCACACTCGCGAGGTCGGGGATCGCCCATTGCGTGGAGCTCTCCGACTGCACGATGCCGCGACAGTCCAGATGCGCCTTGCAGTCGTTGTTGCGACCGATGAGCCGGCCGCGACTGTAGATAGTGGAGCGGTCGGCCGATACGGTGCGCGCAACGGCCTCTGAGCGCGTTCCCGCTCCCTCGAGCGAGGTCTCCGAGCCGATGTCCACGTAGCTGTCGTCCAGGCCGTAGACAATCGAGTTGAAGACGGCCCGCGAGCGGTCGCCGATCAGACGGGCGACCGGGAACGTCTGCAGCGAGCACACGGGTCTCAGCATCACGTAGTTGCTGATGTAGACGCCGTCCTCTTCAACGGTCACGCCCGTACGCGGCCGTACATGGAAGTCCTCGGACCAGTTGTGGATCATCGTGAAGGTCAGCTTCGCGCCCTTGCCCACGTAGAACTCCGAGATGCCGGCGTGCAGGCCGTTGCGCACCTTGGGATGGATGGTGCAGCCGGTGAGCACGTTCGCCTCAGCGCCTTCTTCGAGGATGATGATGCTGTGTACGTTCTGGGAGACGTTGTTCTCCGAGACGAACAGGCACGCCTGGATGGGCTTGTCGATCTTCTGCCCGGCCTTCACGCGGATGAAGTAGCCCTCGGTGCGGGTGAGCGCTACCTGGGCGGTGTACTTGTCTTTGTCGGGCGCGACGTTGCGCCAGTAGTACTTCTCATACATCAGCTCGGGGTAGAGGGCGAGCGCTTCTTCGGTGCTCATGATCTCGAGCTTATTGTCGAACATCTGCTCCACCTTGCGGTAGATCGGAGAGCGGTCCATCTGGAAGTAACTGCCCGAGCGATCGTCCTCGGTCGTGTCGAAACCGATGTCGAGCGCTGCTTCCTTGGTCTGTTTGTTCAGGGATTCGAGCGACTCCACCGATTTCGCATCGGCGGCCACGTCGAAGCTTCCCAAGTCGAGGTCCGGCCCATAGGTCGCGGGCTTGTCGGCGGCCACTTCGGCCAGTCTGTGAATCTCAGTTTTACGCGCTTCTACATCTGGCATATCGCACACTCCACACACTTGCCGTAGCCGTGCTTGCCTATCTCGCCGATCAAGTCGAGCGGGTTGCCCTTGCAGGCGAGCTTGCCGTTGTAGAGCACATGCCCGATGTCAGCGTTCACGTACTCGAGGATATGTCCGGTGTGTGTGACGATGAGCCCGGCGCGGGTGCCCTTGCCGACCCGCTCGGCCTTAAGGAGGCGGTTCATCGCCTTGCCGACGACCGCTATGTTGTCGAGGTCGACACCGGACTCAGGCTCGTCGAAGAGTGTCAGCTCGGGCGCCTGGGCGATGAGCTGCGCCATCTCGGAGCGCTTCATCTCGCCGCCGGAGAACCCCATGTTCACGTCCCGGTCGACCATCTTGAGCAGCGAAAGGTCGCCGATAAGGTCGGCGAGCAGGACCTCGTGGTCACCCTCTCCGGCGGCGACCTCGATGAGCTGGCGCAGCTTGATGCCGCGTACTGCGGGTGGTCGCTGGAACGCGACGCCGATACCGAGTCGCGCGCGCTCATCGATCTCGAGGTCGGCCAGGTCCGTGCCCTTGAAGGTGATGCTACCCTGCGTGATCCGGTAACCGGGCAGTCCGACGATCGTGTTGAGCAGCGTCGTCTTGCCGCCGCCGTTGGGGCCGAGCAATACGTGCGTCTCGCCCTCGTTGATCGAGAGGTTGATACCGCGCAGGACCTCACTTCCGCCAACGGCGACGTGCAGGTTCTCGATGACGAGCAGCGGCTGTTGCCGATCAAGATCCATGTGAACACCCCGATCCGGTGAGAAGTGACTGTCTGCAAATCTACCTAAGATATGCCCAGGGCACCACCGCAAGCGGCACGCGACGTGCTGCATCGCGTAGGATACAGTCACGAGGCGCCTGCCTGAAAGGGCCCCATGGAAGAGTCGCTCGGACTATTCAAACAGACGGTAGCCGAACACTACGCCGCGCACGGCCGCGATCTCCCGTGGCGTCGAACATGCGATCCGTACGGGATCCTCGTCTCTGAGGTCATGCTACAGCAGACGCAGGTCTTACGGGTGATGGGCAAGTGGGAGGAGTTCTGTGACGAGTTCCCCGACTTCGAGTCCTTGGCCGCCTCGTCGCTCGAAGACGTGCTTCGAGTGTGGAGCGGTCTGGGCTACAACCGTCGCGCCAAGTCGCTCAAGCGTGCTGCTGAGATCGTGGTGGCCGAGCATGATGGCTGCCTTCCGCACACGCTAGAAGGTCTGATGGCGCTCCCGGGCATCGGTCACGCGACTGCGGCGCAGGTCCTCGCCTTCGCGTTCGACGTGGGCGTGCCCTTCATCGAGACGAACATCCGCACGGTCTACCTGCACCACTTCTTCGAAGACGCCGAAGGTGTACCCGACTCGGCCATCCTCCCGCTCGTCGAAGCGACGATGGACAGGGAGGATCCGCGCGAGTGGTACTACGCGCTCATGGACTACGGCACCGAGCTCAAGAGGATGCTTCCCAACCCGAGCCGCCGCAGCCGCCATCACGTCAAGCAGTCCCGCTTCGAGGGTTCGACGCGCCAGCTGCGCGGGCGGATACTCCGGGCGCTTGTCGACAGGCCTGGTCTCACGGCAGAGGAGCTGGTCGATACCGTTGTGTTCGAACCGGATCGTGTGGCCGAGGTCCTCGCTGCTCTGGTGGCCGAGGGGTTCCTGTCACAGAGCTGCGGACGCTACCGGGTCATGTGACGGATTACCGGGAGTCGCCGCTCGTCAGGTGGCCATAAACGTGAGGTGGCGGTCCTCCGATGTATAGGGCAAGACCCTCTAGGCGTTCCTGCGGGGACGCCAGCGTCGAGAACCGTGGCCGCGGGCGCTGGAAACATACAGCTGGCTACGATGAGAACCCGTTCGAGCCCCTCGAGCGGGTTCTCCTATGTCCCGAGAAGCCCATCGGCCTCTTCGGCCAGAACACGTGCGACCTCCGCTACGGCCATGTCGCGCTCGCGCGCGAGTCTTGCGCAGTCGTCGGATTCCGCACGTACGCGAGGTATCGCACCGGGTGCGTCGGAGATCTTGAAGCGTACGGGTCCCATGCTGGTCTCCAGCGTGAGCTCTCTTCGCGGGGCGATCACGCGATCGGCGGGGAGTATGCGCACCCCGAGTGTCCCGGTCTGGGCGAGGAAGGCGTGCGCGACCGTGCTTGAGTCCTCGGGGCGCGCAAGCGCGCTCAACACGACCGCCGGGCGACCCTTCTTCATCACGACAGGGGTCATCCACACGTCCAGCGCGGCCGTCTCGCGCAGGCGGTCAGCCGCATAGGCGAGCTGCTCTCCACTCAGATGGTCGATCGTACTCTCAAGAACCACCACGCCATCAGTGTCGCGGTGTGTCCGGGCGATGGGTTCACCGAGCATGAGGCGCGCGATGTTGGGTCGCGTCAGTTCGCGGGTCCCGGCTCCGTGGCCGACCCGGCGCAGAGTCATAGGCGGCATAGGGCCGAATGCGCTCGCGTGTACGCGCACAAGTGCGGCGCCGGTGGGCGTCGTGAGTTCGCCCGCAAGATCGGTGCTGGTGACGGGGATCCCAACGAGCAGGAGTGCCGTTGCAGGAGCGGGAACGGGGAGCACGCCATGCTCGGTGTCGACCGTACCGCTGCCGACCGCCACCACGGAGGAGACGAGGTCCTCGATCCCCAGCGAGTGCATGCCGAGCGCCACACCCACGATGTCGACGATGCTGTCGATCGCGCCCACTTCGTGGAAGTGCACCTGCTCCGGCGTGGTGTCGTGCACGGTCGCTTCCGCCTCCGCGATGAGCGCGAACGTTGCGAGCGCTTTCTTGCGCACCGTTTCCGGCAGCGCTGCACCTTCGATGAGCGCGCGGATGTCGCTCCAGTGCCGGTGTGCATGATCGTCCGGCGCTTCTACAGCGAAGTGCAGGCCGCGCACTCCGCCCCGCGTGACTTCCGTAGTCTCGACATGCACGTGGCCGAGGCCGAGGCCTACGAGGGCTTCTCGCAGCGCATCGATGTCGAAACCTGCGTCGAGTAACGCCGAGAGGAGCTTGTCACCGCTGGCGCCGGTGGCGCAGTCGAGGTAGGCGATCATCGTGGTTCTGCCGCCGCCGCGTGATTGATGCGGCTCGCGAGCGCAGCCGCACCGAAGCCGTTGTCGATGTTGACGACCCCTATGCCCGAGGCACAGGAGTTGAGCATCGTGAGCAGGGCCGAGATGCCGCCAAAGGAAGCGCCATAGCCCACGGATGTCGGCACCGCGACGACGGGACACGCCACGAGTCCGGCCACGAGCGAAGGGAGTGCTCCCTCCATACCGGCGACCGCGATGATGACGCTGGCGTCCCGCAGGACCTCCTGGTGTGCGAGTAAGCGGTGGACGCCGGCCACGCCCACGTCGTAGATGCGGGTCACGCGGTTGCCCATCACCTCGGCGGAGATCGCAGCTTCCTCGGCCACCGGCACGTCGGCGGTACCGCCGGAAGCGACGACGATGTGGCCCACTGCGGGTCGCGTCTCACGACGATCGACGACGAGCAGCCCCGGCTCTTCGAAGTAGCGCGCGTCGAGCGCGAACTGGGCGACCGCCTGGAAGTGCGCCGCGGTCGCACGTGTACCCAACACGACGTCACCATGCTCGAGCATCTCGCGCGTGATGGAGCGCACCTGTGAGGGCGTCTTGCCCTGGCAGAAGATCACCTCGGCGAAGCCGCAGCGCACTCCGCGATGATGATCGACCTTTGTATCGCCGAGATCGGCGAAGGACAGCGAGGAGAGTCGTCTTGCCGCTTCTTCTACGTCGTGTTCGCCGCTGGCCACGGCCTGAAGCAAGGAGCGCAGTTCGTCCGGGTCCATTGAGTTCCTCCGTGCGGTTCGTTTCCGGGGCTTTGTCGCTGACGCGATGATCCTCGTGAAGGTTATACTCATTTGAGAATACCCGCTATTCGAAGGGCACGCTGCGTGGCTCCTTCCCCGGACACAGGTCGTATCGAACTCAACAGCTCGGCGTTCCTGTTGGTCAGGAGCGTCGCGTCGGTGTTCTTGATCGGGGTGTACCTTCTCTGGGCCAAGGATATCTCCACATCTCTGGAGCACGCGGCCTTTCTTGTGGGTATGGGCGCCTGGGTGCTGTACACGATCGGTATCGGCATCGCGCACATGGTCGTGCCGGACCTCGATCTCCAGCGCCTCGTGCACTTCACGCTGCCATTCGACTGCGTGGCGCTCGGCGCCCTGGTGCTCGCGACGTCTGTCTGGCACGACCCCTTCTACGTCTGGGTGATGCTCGAGTCGATGTTCTACGCGATGGTGTTTCGCAGGGCGCGTTCCTGGACTTACTCGGCGTTCCTCGTCATGGCTTATCTCATCGGACGTTTCGCCGATCCGTCACTGGACATGTCGGTGGTGCGCGTGCTCTTCATCACCATGAAGGTCTGCGGCGTGCTCGCCATCGGCTGGTTCGTCGGTCTTATGATGGAGCGGCAGTCGTATCGCGCGGATGAGGCCGAGGAGCGCGTCGACGATACATCCGAACTCAACGCCCGGCTCGAACGGAGCGTCGCCGAACTCCGCGCGATCGCCGAGATAACCGAGATCATCCACTCGACACTCGATTTCGACGCGGTGGGACCGGTCGTACTCGAGACGCTGCAGAAGGTCATAGACATCTCCGCGGCGTGTATCTTCGTCATCGACAAGGCCAAGGGTCAGACGTTGTTCTCGGCCAGCAAGGGTCTGCGTGCCGATATCTCCTCGAGCGCGTACGGACAGATCGACTTCACGACCGGTGATCTCGGTATCTATGACGAACATTTCGCCTGCATGGAGCTGCTCGACCACAACCAGATGATCGTGGTGTTCTGCGCCGACAGCGAGGCGATCGACACGCTCGGCACTGACGATCGCATCGTGTTGCAGGCGGTCGCCGCGGAACTCGTCGTGGCGGTGGAGAACTCGCGCCTCTATAAGCTGACGAAACGTCTCGCCATCACCGACGAGCTGACCGACCTCTACAACTACCGCTATCTCCAGCAGCGACTTGATGATGAGATCGGCCGCGCCAGTCGGTATGGCAAGCAGTTCTCGTTCTTGATGCTCGATATCGACGACTTCAAGGCCGTCAATGACACCTACGGGCATCTTGTGGGTGACGGTGTTCTGGCCGCCATCGGCAGAGTCATCAAGATGACCGTGCGTGAGGTCGACATCGTCGCGCGTTATGGCGGCGAGGAGTTCTCGGTGATACTGCCCGAGACGGATGCTTCGGGCGCGTTCATCGTGGCCGAGAAGGTCCGCGAGGCCGTGAGCTTCCACCGCTTCTTTGACGCGGAGGGGGAGTCCACGATCCACGTCACCGTGAGCGTCGGCATAGCCAATATGCCGCTCCATGCCGAAGACAAAGAGTCACTTCTGCGGCAGGCGGATGACGCGCTGTACCAGTCGAAGAACACCGGCAAGGATCGCGTCAGAGCGCCAAGGATCCGTCTGAGCAGACTCGACGTCGACCCTGATGAGGAGTTGAGACCGTGACCAGGTGCGCCTTTCTCGGCCCGATCGGCACGTTCACCGAAGAGGCCCTGCTTGCGCTTGAGCTTCCCGACATCGAGCCGGTGCCGTGTCCGACCATCGACGATGTCTTCGCCGCCGCTTCCGATGGTCGAGCCGAGTATGGCGTCGTACCCATCGAGAACTCTCTCGAAGGAAGCGTCAACGCGACACTCGATGCACTCGCCTTCGACACGGGACTCTACATCCAGCGCGAGATCGTGCGTGACATCCACCATGCGCTCATCGCCGCACCCGGTATCACCTTAGATGACGTCACCGCAGTCGTGAGTATCCCGATCGCGACCGCCCAGTGTCGTCGCTGGCTTGCTGAGAACCTGTCCGGACGTCCTATAGTGGCTGCGAACTCCACTGCCGAGGCGGCGATGAAGGCCGTCGCGGAGCCGGGCCTGGCCTCGGTCGGCACCGCTCTATCTGCCGAGGTGTACGGCGGGGTGATCCTGCACAAGGACATCGAGGATTTCGAGGGCAACCAGACGCGCTTCATCCTTCTTGGCAAGGACATTCAGCCGCGTACAGGGCACGATAAGACCTCCGTCGCGCTGTTCATGCATCAGGACAAGCCGGGTACCCTGCTCATGATCCTCTCCGAGTTCGCCTTCGGGCAGATCAACCTGACCAAGATACAGTCGCGTCCCACCAGGCGGGCGTTGGGCGAGTACATGTTCTACGTGGATCTCGAGGGACATGTAGAGGACGAAGCGGTCGCGCTGGCACTCGAGTGCCTGCGTCTCAAACTGCGCACCGTCAAGCTGCTCGGCAGTTATCCCAACGCTCGATAATCGCGCTCCGTGGAAGCTCGACATGGCCTGCGCCTTCTGCTATAAGGATAACCAATGAGGAGTATCAGCCACACGAATGGCGAAGGGGGTTCGGCATGTCGGACAACGTCGAGACTGTTGACTACACCGAGATGTGGGAGGAGCTTGGTCTGAACGTTCCTGCGCACTGTGCGCTGCTGAAGGCCATCGGCCCGGCGTACGAGTCTGTCTACCTATCCCAGAAGAACCGTCCCGAGGGGATGAGCTACTTCGACTTCGTGATGAGCGAGATCCACAGTCTGCGCATTCGCGAGCTGCAGGACCACAAGGCCGACGGTGGCAGCATCATCGGCACATTCTGCGTGTATGTGCCCGAGGAGATCATCCGTGCGCTCGGTGGCCAGTCGATCGGTCTGTGCGCGGGCGCCGAGTGGGCGTTCCCCGAAGTGGAGCAGGTAATGCCGCGCAACACCTGTGCGCTCATCAAGTCTTTCATGGGCTTCAAGCTCGGCAAGGTGTGTCCCTATTTCGAGAGCGCCGACCTCGTTGTGGGCGAGACCACGTGCGATGGCAAGAAGAAGGCGTACGAGGTGCTTGGCAAGCTGCACCCCACGCATGTGATGGAGTTGCCGCAGATGAAGCGTCCCGATGATCGCGCGCTGTGGCGCAGCGAGATCGACCGCCTTGCCGCCAAGCTCGAAGAGCTCACCGGCCGCACGCTGGACGTCGCATCGCTCAAGGCAGCCATCAAAGAAGTCAACGACAAGCGCCGTGCCCTCCAGCGCCTGAACGCCGCGCGCAAGGCCGCTGCTGTGCCGATCTCGGGTAAGGACGCGCTGCTTGCGGTGCAGGTCGCGTTCTACGATGACGTGCCGCGCTTCACGCAGATGGTGAACGCGGTCGCCGACGAGCTCGAGGCGCGCATCCAGGCCGGCGTGAGCGTGGCGCCGGCCGAGGCCAAGCGCATCCTCATCACCGGTTCGCCGATGGCCATCCCTAACTGGAAGGTCCACGACATCGTGGAGCGCTCCGGCGGCGTCGTGGTGGCCGAGGAACTGTGCACCGGCTCGCGCTACTACGACACACTTGTGGCCGAGGACGGTGACACCGTCGAGGAGATGCTCGAGGCGATCACGGACAAGTATCTCGGCATCAACTGCGCGTGTTTCACGCCGAATGACGCACGCGTTGACGACATCATGCGCATGGCCGAGGAGTACAACGTCGACGGCGTCATCCACTACGCGCTGCAGTTCTGTGGTCCCTATCAGTTCGAGGGATACACGGTGGAGAAGGCCGCTCGCGCGAACGGGATGCCGCTGCTGAAGGTGGAGACCGACTACTCGATGGAAGATGCGGGTCAGCTCACCACCCGTGTCGAGGCATTCCTGGAGATGCTGTAGGACATGCGGGTACTCGGCCTGGATATCGGATCGCGGAGTGTGGACGCGGTGTGGCTGGACGACGGCCGCATCACGGACTACGCGATCGCCGACTCGGGGTTCGATCCGGCCGCTGCCTATGAAGGCTTCCTTGCCCGTGGCGACCACGACATCGTGGTAGCCACGGGCTACGGGCGTCATGTGGCGCGGGGCGCCCTCGGCTGTCCCGTCGTCACCGAGATCAAGGCGTACGCGCTCGGCGCCACAGCGCTCTATCCCGAAGCCGGATCGGTGCTTGACATCGGTGGGCAGGACACGAAAATCATCTCTCTCAAGGCGAGCGGCGGTGTCGATGACTTTGAGATGAACGACAAGTGTGCCGCTGGCACGGGCAAGTTCCTGGAAGTCATGGCGCGTGCTCTCGGCTTCGAACTCGCCGAGATGGCAGAGGCCGCGCTTGCTGCCGAGGAGGGTGTGGTGATCTCCTCGATGTGCACGGTGTTCGCGGAGAGTGAGGTCACCGGTCTCGTACACAAAGGCGTTGACCGCGGTCGGATCGCGCGGGGGCTGCACGACTCGATCGCCAAGCGGACGCTCGGTTCTCTCAAGCGCGTGAACGTACGCGGCCCGCTCGTATTCGCCGGTGGGGTTGCGAAGAATCCTGCAATGGTGGAGCTCATCCGTGGTGGATTCGCAGGTGAGGTGCGCATACCTGATGAAGCTCAGATCGTGGGGGCGTACGGCGCGGCGTTGAGCGCTCTTGGCCGGTAGCGAACGGCGCGACCGGTTATCAACACAATCAGAAAACTTGATACGTAGCGTCGCGCAGTGTAGATTCGAAAGCAATGTCTGAAGCTCACACGAGAGGATGACCGTGCCGGGATACGCGGCCGATCTGCACAACCACACACCGCTGCTGCCATGCGACTATCGTGGCTCGCTTGAGACCACGCCGCGGGAGATAGTCGAGACCGCGCTGTCCGCCGGTCTTGATGTCTATGCCGCCACCGACCACTTCTCGGTGGAGTACTGTGAGCGGCTGATGGACGCCGCGGAGGAGGTCGCTGCCGAGATGGGCCGTCGCCTGCTTGTTGTGCCCGGCGCCGAACTCAAGGTCCGCCACGGCAACGACGAGGTACACATACTCGCACTGCTGCCGCCCGAGCATGCGATGCGGACGTTCGATGAGCTTGTGAACATTCTGGGGCTCACCTCACCCGTCGCCCCTCTGTGCGAGCTGCACCGGGTGACCGTCACCTACGAGCCGCGCGAGGTCTTCAAGATCATCGATGCGCTCGGCGGGATCGGCATCGTCGGCCACGTCGACCGTGTGTTCGGGCGATATCGCCTGCTCGACTCACCGCTCGCTGACACGCTGCTGTCCTCCGCGTACGTGCGTGCTGTCGAGGTCGTCGACTCGCGACACACCGCAATGCTCGCCGGCTATGACGTGACCGTGGTCAGCTCCTCTGACTCGCACTCGACTGCGGAGATCGGTCGTCGTCGCATGCATCTGGAGATGGCGGACTTAAGCTTCCCCGCGTTGCGCGAAACGCTTGAAGCGCTCGTCGCGCTCGTGGTCTAGTCGCCGTCAGGTCGGAACGGCTCGTAGTCCCTCGGCCAGTGCAACCCCGTGTGCGGCGAGAGCTTGCCTCCCATATAGCGCACGCTGCCCCGCGCGTTGAGCAGCACGGGCATGAAGTCTTCCCCCCGCAGATGGCCGAGACACCCACGTGCGCACGCACGCTCGTCGAAGGCCGTCACGTCGTCGGGCTGCATCGCATCGGCGAGGATCGCGAGGGGCACCGGATCGCCCGAGTGGATGAGCGCGGTGCCTGCCGGCGTTCCGTGGTCGCCCGTGACCACGACGATCGTGTCGGGCGGTAGACCCGCGCGCTCGGCGAGTCCTTCGAGCCCAGCGTCGATGCCTGCGATGACATCGCGCTTGAGCTCCGGGTCCTTCTCGTGCCCGGCCTCATCGGGTTGCTTGCTGTGCGCGAGCACGAACTCCGCGCCGTCGGCGAACGCCGCCGCAGCCTCGGCCAGACGTGCACGCGTGTCTTCGGCCAGATCGGGGAGTGACGGCATGTGGCGGTGCTCCATGCCGAGTTCGCGCGCGATGCCTTCGAAGACGCCTGCCGAGGAGACGATCGCGCCGCGCATGCCCGTGTGCGAAGCGAAAGACGCGAGTGGTCGTCGGCGTGCAGTCCACTTGAGCAGCAGGAAAGGACGCTCTGCGTCCGGGGCGGCATCACCGGGTGTCAGTGCGTCGTAAGCGAAGTGCAGGTAGGCGGTGAGCGCCTCGGCAGTGAGTCGCGCAGCGGCGGGGTCACGTGTGTCGTCGAGGGCGTGAACGCTGCCGACCGGCCAGCCGTTGTTGTGCGGGTCGGTGTCGGTGATGTCGGCGCTTGCACCGCCGTCGATCGTCACGATGGCCTGTTCACCGCCCACGTGCTGCAAGCGGATGTGGAGGTCACCGTGCGTGAACTCGGCCACGCGCGCCGCCAACTCTGAGATGTGCTCGTTAGGAACGCCGGGGTAGCGTTCCACGATGGTCAGCGAGCCATCAGTCTCGGGACGCACGGTGGCGAAGATCGCGTGCAGCGCCACCTGGTCGGCGGTGAGTTCCACATCGCGCCCGGCTGCTTCGAACACGGCACGGCCGGGGTAGTCGCTTTGCGGATAGCCGAAGAGCACGAAGTGCGCGAGTTCGGTGCCCGGTGCACGGCCGGGGCCGAGCGTCGCAAGGATGCCGGTAGCCGAGCGCGCTGCGAACGCGTCGAGGTTAGGCGTCTGCGCCGCTTGAAGTGGCGTCAGTCCGCCGAGTAAGGGCCATGGCCGGTCGCCGAGGCCGTCCAGCATGACGATGAGGATGGGTGGTGCGGGGTTCATCAGTCGGTCACCTCGGGTTCGAGAAGTCGGATCTGCACGGGTATTCCGGCTCTTGCCACCGCTGCTGCGAGCTTCCTGTCCGCTGTCCACAATGGCGCGTCCAGGGCCATTGCGAGCGCTACGTAGAAGCAGTCATACGCAGCATGTCCCATAGTAACGGCGAGCGCGAGTGCGGTCCCGGCGAGGACGGCGCTGGGGTGTGAGGTGATTGGAAGACGGTCGAGTGAAGCGGCCCGTTCGAGTGCGATCGGGAGCGGGAATCGACGGTGAGCGACCTGCATCCACAGTGCGTTGGTCACTTCCGGAATCAGCAGATCAGGGGCATGAAGGTCCGCAGTGCCAAACAGCGAACGCACGTCGTTTGCCTCGACGGTCGGTAGCAGTGCGGGCACGATTGCGCTCGCATCAACGACGATCGTTTCGCTCATCTGGATTCCCGCCCGGACCGAATGTCCTCGACGATCTGCTCGAGGGTGGTCACCGGGCAAATCGGATCACTTGTCCATCGCTTCGACAGCTCGATGAACTCCTCCATCGAGTACTTCGCACGCGCCGTGATGGCGTCCAGCGCCTCGGCCTGTAAGGAGCGTCCGGCCTCGACGGCGCGTCGCTTCAGCGAGGCATAGACGTCATCCGGGACGCCGCGTATGAGTAGGTCACGGGGCATTGCCGTGTCTCCTAGGATGCTAGCATTATGATAGCTCACTATAAGCATACCCCCGATCGCCCGGCTCGTCACGCCTGACGATAACGTGCAGGGCTATCGGGAGTACAAACCGCTCCAAACCGCTATCATGCGTACGAGACCAACAGCAGGAGGACACATGGGGGAGAGCGTACGCCCGGCAAGCAGCATCGCCGCACGCAATGTCGAGCGCTTCGGTATGCGTGCTGCAGGTTACCGCGACAGTGCGACACATCGCAGCGGGCGTGACCTCGAACTGCTGATCGAGCAGGTGGCTCCGCGTCCCGGCGAGCGGGCGCTCGACGTTGCGACCGGCGCCGGACATGTGGCTCTCGCACTTGCGCGCGCCGGCGCGCGTGTGACGGTGACGGACCTCACGCCCGCGATGCTTGAAGAAGCGCGCGCCCATCTCGAGAGCGAAGGGATCGCCGCCCGCTACCAGATCGCCGACGCCACACAGCTGCCCTTCCCCGATGCGTACTTCGATCTGGTGACCTGCCGCATCGCCGCACATCATTTCGCTGACGTGCAGGCGTTCTTCGCCGAGGTGGAGCGCGTGCTCGTGCCCGGTGGCCGTCTCGGCTTCCAGGACCAGACGCTGCCCCCGCAGGGTACGTCGGCGGTCATGGTGGATGCCTTCGAGCGGTTACGCGATCCGAGCCACAACCAGTCCTACACTGCGGAGACATGGGCGATACTGGCAGGGCGTGCAGGTCTCGAGGTCACCTTCACCGAGCTGGTGGACAAGCATCACGACTTCGCCGAGTGGACCGCTATCCAGGACTGCTCGCCAAAGACCGTGCGAGAACTCGAGGCGATCATGGCCGAGTGCCCACCGGCGATGGCCGAGTGGTCAGCGCCGGAGTATGACGATGGCTCACTCGTGGCGTTCCGCAACCGGCATCTCGTGATGTTGGCGCGCAAGCCGGAGTAGGAGCTAGCGCAGCGGCAGCTCAAGTGTGAAGATGCTACCCTTTCCAACCTCGCTGTCCAGCCACAGCTTAGCGTCCAGCATCTCGGAAAGGCGCTTGGCGATCGCCAGTCCCAGACCGGCGCCTGCAGGTTTTGCGATGTCTGTGCGGGTCGAGAACTGGTAGAACTCCTCGAAGATGCGATCACGCTGGTCTGCTTGTACGCCGGGGCCGGTGTCGGAGACCGCGAAGCGGATCGTAGTCTTATCCGCGCACACATCGAGCGTCACTTTCCCGCTCTGGGTGTACTTGATCGCGTTGGCGAGCAGGTTCATCAGTATCTGCTCGAGCTTGAGTTGATCGGTCCTGACCTTGGCCGGTAGCCCCTCGGCAAGCGTGCACTTGATGCGCAGTTGTTTGTCTTCGGCCTGTGGCCTGAGCATCTCGACGAGCTTCATGGCAACGTCAGCGGGCGAGAACTCGTGCACCGTGATCTCGGTGTGCCCGCTCTCGATGCACTCCAGGTCTAAGACGTTGCCGACGAGCGCGAGCAGCTGCCGTCCGGAGTCGTTGATCATCCCCACCTGCTTGGCCTGCTCCTCATTGAGCTCGCCCGCGAGTCCCCGCTGCAGTATGGCCGAAAAGCCGATGACCGAGTTCAGCGGTGTGCGCAGCTCGTGACTCATCGCAGCCAGGAACGAATCCTTGGTTGTATTCGCTTGCATGAGCTCGCGATTAATCTCATCAAGCTCTCTCATCGCTTCTTCAAGTTCTCGCGTTCGCTCTTTGACGAGCTGCTGGAGGTGTTCCTGGTACTCGTGGATCTTGGCCTCGGCGGCTTTCCGTGCGCTGATATCGCGCATCACCACTTGGACGGCTGGCTCTCCCTGCCACGTGATCAGTGTTGTACGTATCTCGGCCGGGTACATCGTGCCATCCAGTCTTAGGCCGGCGGTCTCGACTGTTGGCAACGTGCCCCCGTTCGCATAGACGTGCTCTAGTCGCCTGGCGGACTGGTCGCGGAACCCGGGGGTGAGCAGATCGAAGATGGACAGCCCGAGCAGTGCGTCTTCGATCTGTGCGCCCGAGTAGATCAGCGCTGAAGGGTTGGCATATACGATCTCGTCGCCTGTGCAGACGAAGATCGCATCGGGAGAGCTCTCAACGAGCGACCGGTAGCGTTCTTCGCTTTCAGCCAGTGCGGAAAGGGTGTTCTCGCGCTCGGACACGTCGACGATCATCGTGAGCATCGACAGGACGCCCTTGAACGTGATCAGGGTGGATTCGATGTGGACGCTCGTCGTCGTTCCATCGAGGCGTTTGAGCGTGTAGACATATGGCGGGACGGACTTCGCGCCTGCGGCGAACATGGCGACGTTGCGCATGGCGATCCCGTGCTGTTCGGGTGGGATGAGGTCGAGCACTCGCTTGCCGACGACCCGAGAAACGTCGGTAGCGCCGATGAGGGAGAGTCCTGAGGGATTCCCCCAGATGATCTTGGCGTCGGGCATCCGTACGATGATCGTCGTGATAGGCAGTAGCTCCAGATAAGCCAGGAGTTCATCGCCGAATGAGCTTTTGCCGATCATGTCTTGCCTCTCGCCCGTATCGACTGCGGGGCTTTCGCCTGCAACTCGCCGTCATCACGCGGTGTCGATCACGCCTCCTACTATAGCCTCATACGGGGGGTCAGGTTCTACCCGCCATTCGGCTACCACCGCCCTGCCCGTCGGCACGAGGAACCCTCGCACGTAGCGGGCGTATGCTGCCTCGTCGTAGGTGACGCTGCCGTCCAAGGACTTGTAGTTGCCCGAGAGCAGGCACTCAAGCTGTTTGCCGTCCTGCGGCCAGTCCTCACCGACAAGCTCTTCGATCGCCGAGTCCTGTTCAAGGTGCCTGATGGGTTCCATGAGCTCGATTCCCGCGTGAAGTAGTACTTCGCGAGAGGCGTCGATGCCCAGTGGTGTCTGCGAGAGCTTGATCACGCCTGCGTGTGTGTCGCGCTCGCCTGCGACGACGGGTGCGTTCCCGAGCGCCCACGAGAGGGGGATGCGCAGCAGGTGCATGTAGAGGTGACACGCGAGGCATGGCGAGTAGATGCCGAAGCGGTGTTGGATCTCGAAGGCGAAACGGGCGTTGAGCGCCGCCCACAGCCGGGGGCTTCGCAGCTCGACGGGTTCGAGCACCTCGGCCTGCCCACTCATGCGCTCGCGCAGGAACGCGATCGCGCGCAGGGGCGCCCCGGCGTCTCCGTACTCGGTGCCGGCGAAGGCGACGGTAGGCAGGATGGCCGAGACCCCGTGCCCGTGCACCGCCTCGATGAGCGCCGCCACGCTGTCACGGCCGGCGATCTCGCCGATGACGAGACCATCTCGCTCGCGCAGAGCGGCAAGGTCGAGGGTGGGGAAGAGCGCTTCTGGATGCTCGGCGTTCATGAGGGAAAGTGTAGCAGGAAGGACGGACAGGGCGGGGTATGATGCAGCAGAGGAGGGAACATGTCCCAACCCGTGCCGTACGACCCAGCTAGCCGAGAGTCGATACTGGCGTATGCCGAGAAGCTTGTGGGCCATTCGCTGCGTGAGATTCTCGATGAGCTCCCACCCGAGATTGACTTCACGGGCAACAAGGGTGGATACGGAGCTGCGCTCGAGCGCCACTACTTCTGCTATGAGCCCAACAACAGGCCGGAGCCCGATTTTGCTGAGGCAGGCGTAGAGCTGAAGGCAACACCCCTGAAGCGCAGTGGCAAGAAGAAGCTCGTGGCTAAAGAGCGCCTTGTGCTTGGCATGATTGACTACATGGCGGTTGTGTCTGAGGAGTGGGAGAAGAGCTCCTTCTTGTCGAAGAACTCACACCTCTTGCTGGTCTTCTACCTGCATGAGGCCGACAAGGATCCTCGAGACTTCTGCATCAAAATCGTGCGCCTTTGGGACTTCCCCGAAGAGGACCTGGAGATCATCAGTCAGGACTGGGGCAAGATTGTCGGCAAGGTGAAGGCGGGTCGGGCACACGAGCTCTCTGAGGGTGACACGCTGTACCTGGCGGCCTGCACGAAAGCCGCGACGAGTGCCGCTCGCAGGAAACAGCCGTTCTCTGGTGTGTCCGCCAAGCCCCGTGCCCTGTCTCTGAAGGCCAGCTACATGAATTCGGTCATCGAGGACAGCTTGAAACTCCAGTCCGCAGTAAGGCCTGAGGAGTACCGGAGCGGCAAGACCTTCGAGCAAATCGTCCACGACCGATTCCGCCCTTACATCGGCATGACCGCCGATGAGATTGCTGCACGATTGAATGTAGGCATCAAGCGCGGGGCGAAGAACTTCTACGCTGTTCTGACGCAGAGGATCTTTGGCATTGACCCCTCACACAGCGCCGAGTTCATCAAAGCAGATGTCATCGTTCGGACGGTCAGACTTAGGCCCAGTGGGGCTTTGAAGGAGGCCGTATCGTTCAGTGCCTTCGACTACGAAGACCTGGTGCAACAGGATTGGGAGGGTTCGGATCTCCGGAATGATCTCACCCGTCGCTTCTTCTTTGTGGTGTATGAAATGGACAAGCAGGAGATTCCGACTCTTGCGCACACACAGTTCTGGACGATGCCCACGTCAGACGTGGATTTACACGGGCGTGAGTGCTTCGAGCGCACAGTCGAGCTGATTATGGAGGGTAAGGCCGACTATCTGCCAAAGAGCAGCGACAACAAGGTGTGCCACGTGCGACCCCACGGACGGAACAGCGCGGACACGCTTCCAACGCCTACGGGCGGCCGTGCCGTGCGGAAGTCCTTCTGGCTGAACCAGAAATACCTGGCGAAGCAGCTTACAGATGGTGCAGACAGCTAGCGCGAGTTTCCTGGCTCGCATCCCCAAGGGCCACTGATGGGAAGATGATCTCCCCGCTTCTGGTTCGCTGACCTGCACTCCCTCGTTTCCTGTGCTTGCGTTCTTGCACGAGATGTGGTATTACCTAAAAGCATGGCGAGCATCGTGAGCAAACTGATCTCAGGTAGGGCCTACTACTACCTCGTGGAGTCGGCGAGGGTGGATGGCAAACCGCGCATCGTCTCCCAGCAGTATCTGGGCCCCGCCGAGGAAGTGCTTGCACGCCTATCGGGCACAAGTCCGGGGGAGCCTGTTCGCAGCCGACATCTGGCGTTCGGCGACTTGGCGGCCGTCTGGTCGGTGCTTTCCCGTCTTCGCGTGGCAGAGATCGTCGACGAGATCGCAGGTCCCAGGCGCAAGGATGCCGCCGCCTCGGTGGGCACCTACGTCGCCCTGTGCGTCGCCAACAGGATCGTCGCTCCCTGCTCCAAGCTCGCTTTTGCTAAGTGGTGGGCCAAGACGGTGGGGCCTCGGCTCGTCAAGATCCCCGCCGCC
>JAUSOQ010000081.1 GCA_030655755.1 Coriobacteriia bacterium | reverse complement strand
GAGCAGACGCAGCATCCGCAAGTACACCGGCGAGCCGGTGGCCGACGAGCAGATCGAGATCATCCTGCGCGCCGCGATGGCGGCGCCCTCGGCAGGAGACCAGCAGCCGTGGCGCTTCATCGTGCTCAAAGACCGCGCGGTCTTAGATGCCGCTGCCGAGACCACCCCGTACGGCAAGATGCTGCGCGAGTGCGCGTTCGGCCTCGTCGTTTGCGCCGACACCCGCGACCTCAAGCACGCAGTGATGTGGCAGCAGGACTGCTCGGCCGCCACCCAAAACGCTCTCATCGCCATCAACGCACTGGGTCTGGGCGCTTGCTGGCTCGGCTTCTGGCCGAAGATGGAGCGCGTCACACCGCTCAAAGCAGCGTTGGACATGCCTGAAGGCGTTGAGCCGATGGCCGTGCTCTCGGTTGGGCATCCCGCCGAGAGCAAACCGCCCGCTCTGCGTTACGACGCCGACAAGGTGCGGGTCGACCGGTGGTCGTGAGCGAGACGCCGCTCCTGACCGCCCGCGACCTGCGGGTCGCGCGCCCCGGAGACGACGGCCCCGTCGCCGTGTTGGACGGCGTGGACCTGACGCTCTCCGAGCCCGCACGCTGGCGCACGCGCGTGGCACTCGACCGCGACATAAGCCGTCTCTCGGTTGGACAGGCGTCGCGCATCGCGCTGCTGCGCGTGCTGCTGACGCGACCCGAGGTGCTGCTGTTAGACGAACCCGACGCGAGCCTGGACGACTCCTCGGCCGAGCAGGTCGCACGCATGACCGCGCAGTTCGCCGCAGATGGGGGAGCGGTGCTCCGCATCAGCCACGTGCGTGCCGACGCTTCGGCACGCGCTCGCTACCACCTAGCCGACGGCAAGCTGACGGAGGTGAGCCTGTGAGCGCGGGAGGCGCCATCGTCATCGGCTGGGGAGAGCTCGGCCTTGCGACCATCTTCGTTCTCGTCACCGGGGCACTTTCGCTGCTGATGAGCCTCAAGCTCGAGAAGGACCTGCTCATCGCCACCGTGCGCACCTACGTGCAGCTCATGGCGCTCGGCTTCGTGCTGCGCTGGGTGTTTACCAACCAGACGTGGTGGATCGTCATCGCGCTCATGTTCGTGATGGTGACCGCAGCCTCGCGCGTCGTCCTCAAGCGCGCCCCCGACGCGCCTGCCGGTGTCTTCGGCAGCGCCGCGCTCTCGATGGGGATCACCGCCTTCACCGTCACGTTCGCGGTGACCACTCTGGTGGTGCGCGTGCCCACCTGGTTCGAGGCGCGCTACGTGCTGCCCATCGCCGGCATGGTCGTGGGCAACTCGATGACCGGCATCGCGCTTGCGGTCGAACGGCTCTTCTCGGACATGGAAAGCAGGAAGGACGAGACGCTGGCGATGACCGCGCTGGGCGCCACACCATGGGAAGTCGCGCGCGCCTCGGTACGCACCGCGCTCACAGCAGGCATGATGCCTACTATCAACTCGATGGCTGCGGTGGGCATCGTCTTCATCCCCGGGATGATGACCGGGCAGATCCTCGCCGGCGCCGATCCTCTGGAGGCCACCAAGTACCAGATCGTCGTGATGCTCATGATCAGCGCGGCCACCGCGATCGGCGCGATCGCGTCGGTGATGCTGATGTATCGCAAGCGCTTCACCGATGAGGGTGTGTATCTGGAGAAGGGTTTGCGCGCCGAGGGGCGTACACTGCACTAGGCGACTGTCGCGCTTGTCCCGGCTGGCGTCCCCACCTAGACTACGTGTGCGTGCTGCCCGGCGGAGGTGGCCCCGTTGGCTACATCTGCCCTGCCAAGGAGACTCATGACCGGGTTCGAACTCTATTTGAAGCGAAACTCCAAGAAGTTCGACGCGTATCTTGCGACGTTCTTCAAAGAGGGTACGCATCCGGACATGGAACGCTACCTCTACGATCCACTGCGACAGTTCTCGGACAACGCCGGCAAGCGGCACCGCCCGCTCATCTGCCTGCTCGCGTGCGAGGCGGTGGGCGGCGATCAGGACAAAGCGCGGCCGTCCGCGGCAGCGATCGAGCACTTCCACACCGCCGCACTCATCCACGACGACATCGAGGACTCCTCGCTCACGCGTCGTGACGAGCCATGCATGCACATCACCGAAGGTCTCGGGCTCGCCATCAACGCTGGCGACCTCGCGCTCGCGCTCGTGTGCGGTACCGTCATCGATGATGAGGGCCTTGAGGACGCCATCAAGCTGCGTGTCCTCGCCGAACTCGTCGCCATGACGACGCGCACCATCGAGGGCCAGGCGCTCGACATCGGCTGGGCGCGTGACGATCGCTTCGACCTCTCGGTCGACGACTACCTGGTCATGGCCAACCACAAGACCGCCTTCTACTCCGGCGCGATCCCGCTCGCGGTGGGCACCATGATCGGTGGCGGCAACGAGACCCAGGTCGAGGTGCTGCGCGACTTCGGCATGGCGACCGGTCTCGCATTCCAGATCCAAGACGACGTGCTGAACCTTGTGGGCACCAAAGAGTCCACCAAGAAAGACTTCCGCAGCGACCTGACCGAGGGCAAGCGCACGCTCGTGGCTATCCACGCGCTGCAGTTCTCGGTTCGCCGAGAGCGCCTGCTCACGTTGCTCTCCTCGCGCACGACCGACCCTGCTGAACTCGCCGAGATCGTCGCCATCATGGCCGAGACGGGCTCGATCGATTACGCCAACGACTACGGCCGCGATCTGATCATCTCGGCGAAGGAGCGGCTCGCTGCGGCGTTGCCGGGTAGCAAAGCGCTCGACCTGCTGCTGTCGATGGCGGACTTCTTCATCAAGCGCAGCAGCTAGGCGCGGCAAAGCGAGAGCGCCAGCGTGTAACGGGTATCCACTACGAAGGTATCCTGCACAGATTGGAGCACCCCATGCACGCTGTCTCCGTTTCCGACGGCATCTTCTGGGTCGGCGCTATCGACTGGAACCTTCGCGACTTCCATGGGTATGAGACCCCCCGCGGCACCAC
>JAUSOQ010000080.1 GCA_030655755.1 Coriobacteriia bacterium | reverse complement strand
CCTCGGCTCGTCAAGATCCCCGCCGCCGCCCTGGACCACCGGCGCTTCTGGGACGCGATGGAGGCCCTGTCCCCCGAGGTGCTTTGCGAGATCGAACGCCGGATCGCAGCCCATGCGCAGACCGAGTTCGGGCTGGACCTGTCCGGGCTCGTGCTGGACATGACGAACTTCGCCACCTTCATCGACTCGGGAAACGACGCCGCCCCGATCGCCAAGCGCGGGCACGCCAAACAGAAGAGATTCGATCTTCGTCTCGTGGGACTCGCGCTCGTGGTCACGGCCGACGGTGCGGTGCCCGTGCTGTCCCACGCGTATGCGGGCGACCGCCCCGATGTCACACAGTTCCCCACCGTGGTCACCGAGCTCGCCGCGCGGTTCAAAGAGCTCACACACGGAACCGATCGACTCACGGTCGTCTACGACGCGGGGCAGAACTCATCGGCCAACCAGGAACTCATCGAGGAGTCGGGCCTGTCCTTCGTCGGCTCGCTCGTCGTTTCCAACCACCCGGACCTCCTGGCCGTTGCCCGTTCGCGCTTCCGCGTCGTCGACGAGGGGCGCTTTCCCGGTCTTTCCGCCTTCGAGAGCAGGGCACAAGCTCTGGGTGCAGACCGCAGAGTCATCGTCACCCACTCCGACACCTTCCACGCCCGCCAGGCACGCGGTTTCGATCAGACCACGGTAGCGGCCTTAAGGCGCCTGGGCGCTCTCTCGGCGCGGCTTGAGCGCGGCAAGACGAGACGCTCACGGGCCGAGGTCGAGGCCGAGGTCGCCGAGATACTGTCTCCGAGGTGGCTTTCCCGGGTGATCGTCACCGATCTTGTGGGCGAGCGCCCCAAGGAGCTGCGTCTTTCCTTCTCCGTGGACCTGAAGGGCAGGCGCCGGCTCGAAGCTGAGATATTCGGCAAGCGCATCCTGTTCACCGACCGTGAGGATTGGCCGGCGTCTGAAGTCATCGCGGCGTACCGCTCGCAGGCCATCGTGGAGTCGGGTTTCCGTCAGATGAAGGACACGAAGGTGATCTCGTTCTCACCGATGTATCACTGGACCGACAGCAAGATACGGGTCCATGTGCTGTGCTGTGTGCTCGCCCTGGCAGTGGCCCACCTCATGCGACGCGAGGCGGCGCGGGCGGGACTGTCGATGAGCGTGCGCGAACTGGTCGGCACGCTTTCCGGGATCGAGGAGACGGTGCTCCTCTACGAGGGGCAGCGGGGCCGGCCGAGGGCCAGACGGATGCTGACTGAGATGGACTCAGATCAGAAACGTCTCTACGACCTGTTCGGTCTGGATGCCTACGCCCCGTCCCGCTGAAAGGCCGTGTTTAGGTAATACACGCGGCGGACTCTCGCACCACCACTGACCTGCTCATTTCCGCGCTCAAGAGAGCAGAGCCAGGAAAGTCGGGCTAGTGGGAACTTGAGGATGCACCGACGCCTCCGTCCGTGAGATGGAGATAGCGCCGAACAACACCAGTGTATTAGCGGTGACGCTGGACCCCATCGGAAAGACAGGGAACGTCAGGGAACGTATCTCCGTGATAACCGATGATCCAGTGAACCCAGTGCTCGACGTGTGCATCAAAGCGACGGTCAGGCATGTGCCTGACGCATCCAAGGGACAGCTCTTCCAAGAGACGATATTCGGACATCGCTGCGAGAACTGTCATGGTGGCCCAGCCGTAGGGAAGTTGACTGGCAGGCTGCTTTACAAGCAAATCTGCCAGATGTGCCGGTCGTGTCCGGAATCTTCTGTAAGTAGCATGGCCGCCTGAGATGACGAGGGTGGCCACCGCCCTCCATGATGGTTGGTGTTCGAGGCCGACTACCAAGGAGGAGACGATGACCAAGAGAAACGCTACGACCCCGCTCGC
>JAUSOQ010000078.1 GCA_030655755.1 Coriobacteriia bacterium | reverse complement strand
CGACCTGTTCGGTCTGGATGCCTACGCCCCGTCCCGCTGAAAGGCCGTGTTTAGGTAATACACGCGGCGGACTCTCGCACCACCACTGACCTGCTCATTTCCGCGCTCAAGAGAGCAGAGCCAGGAAAGTCGGGCTAGGGTCAGTCAAGCGCTCGTGCGATTTGTTGGATTACCTCGTTCGGCATGTCCTTGATTTCGCATTCCCACACCGTGACTACCATCCAGCCCGCCTCTTCAAGCTCGTGTCGTTTGCGTGCATCCCGCTCTTGATTCAACTCGAACTTCTTGCGCCAGAACGCGGAGTGGGACTTCGGTTCTGCAGGCTGACAGTGCGGGCAACGATGCCAGAAGCAACCGTTGACGAAAATCGCGACCTTGCGTCCTGGGTAGGCGATGTCGGGGTGTCCAGCTGCTTGCTTCCAGTGCAGACGATAGCCCGGGTAGCCCGCCTCGCGAAGAAGACGTCGTAGCTCGAGTTCAGGCTTCGTGTCTCGCCCGCGATTGCCCCTCATCGAACGTGACACAGCGGGTGAGCTAGGCTCCGGTATCGGCCCCAGCTTGCTGACCATCGTGTCTAGCCCTCTCTTTGAGACAGGGAATGGTTTCTTTCATGATTGCACGGCCGATACGCTCCACGACACCCACGACGAGAGCGTTCCCCATCATGAAGGCGCGTCGCCCATCGCTCATGCCGGTGGTGGTCCATCCACGCGGGAAACCATTCAACTCCTCGAGCTCTTCCGGGATCAGACGGCGAAGGCGCCCGGTCCCCGGGTCCTCGATGATGTGCTTGAACCTCGATGCTGAGACTCCGCCCTCACCAGTGAGAATCGTTCTGGCAGGGCGGTCGAGGGGGTCAGGGAAGGCCATGCCGCCTTCGGAGTACTTGTACTCGTGGCCCGTCTTCTTGTCGACTCGAGGCTCCGATTTTGCCCCCTTGAGATAAGCCCATGTTGCCAGGCGCTCGGGAGACACGAAGTACTGCTCAGGCACGGACTCCGTCTTGGCCACCACCTCGCTCAGCAGGTGCTTCTTGCCGGTGAAGATGGGCTTCACTTGCTCGGTCCAAACGCGGCCCTCAATCATCACGCCCGCATTCTTGAATGGTGAGATCTTGTTCCCGATGCCGAATCGTTCGCTCACTTCGTAGGGATTAGGAGCGAGCGAGATATCGTGCTCGGGGATGCGTTCCTTCTCGGCACGCAGTCTGGGCTCCAGGCCTGCCGCGGAGACACGTAGGGCGTGAGCCATCACGCCGCTCTGGTACATGCGATGGAGGGGTTTCCACTGATAGCCGCAGTAGTCCAAGCGATGTGCATAGAGGAAGACCCGGCGACGACGCTGGGGAAAGCCATAGTCAGCAGCGTTCACTACACGCCACTCGGCCGCATAGCCGAGCTGCGCGAGGCAGGAGAGGATGATTGCGAAGTCCCGGCCACGCTGGGTAGCCGGAGACTTGAGGAGGCGGTCGACATTCTCCAGCAGCACGAAGGGAGGGCGCTTCAGGTCAAGCAGATCGTAGATAGACCACCAGAGCACGCCCTTCTTGCCCTCAATGCCGGCCGCTTGAGACAGTGGCTTCGCGACCGAGTAGTCCTGGCACGGAAAGCCGCCAACGAGCAGCTCGAAGTCTTGGATTTCGTTGGCGTCTGCGTTCTTGACGACTTCCGCGATGTCGCGGCACACATGCCCTGTCGGGCCGAAGTGCTCCACATAGCAGTCAGACGCGTGCTGCGCTTTGGTGGACGGTTCCCACTGGTTGCTCCATACGATCTTCCACCCGGACCTCTCGAGTCCCAGGCGGAATCCGCCAACACCGGCGAACAGTTCTGCGACTCGGAATTGTGGCGTGGCGCTCATGGCGGACATCCTCTGGTCACAATCGAACACGTGTTCACATTGTAGAGCTTCGGACTGACAGGATCAACTGCGGGGGAGGTGAGATTGGCATCATTCTAGTACGCGCGGCTGTCGGGATCAACCGTCACAGCGCTACAATCTTCTCAGCCGTCGGGAGGGGTTCCATGTCAGCAAGGCGACGTATCCGAGGTGCGATGCGAGAGCGGCTCGATTCGCTCTCATCCATGCTCACCAGCTTCATCCGCAATCCTCGTGAGTTCGACGACTACATGTCGTGCTCGGTGACCGTGGCGCTCTTCGTTCTAGCAGTCCTTATCATCGCTGGTGGTCTCTACCTTGGCGGTCGGATCGCGTACGACTTCACGCTGACGCCCGAGGAGCGCGCGGCGGTCGACGTGAACGAGCCCGGGCCGCCATATATGGAAGGTCGTCACTACGCGATCATCGGCATTGGCGATAGCGAGTCCCGCCGCGTCTACACCTTTGAGCTTCTCGGCACGGGCGACAGCGGCGCGATTCGCGTGTGGGAGGACGAGACCGGCAGGGGCACGTACACCATCGCCGACGGCACGATAACGATCGAGATGGAGCGCATGGTGCCGCCCGACGCACATGAGATCTGGGAGCCGAACACGTTCACCGGGTCGATCGACGAGGACGAGTCGCTGTTCAGGGGCGACTGGTCGCGTGAGGGATGGGGCGGGCTGAAAGGGGAGGTCCAACTCACCGGCGAGTGGGAGACGATCGGGTTCGAGGCGCAGCGGCTGTAGGGCTGTGCTCGACTTGCTTGGCTTGGCGCAGAGTACGTTCGTGTTTGGTTAAGGCCACGGCAAGCCGTACTGTGCACACTCGTGTGAGCCGACACGAGGAGCGCAGTGTGATGAGTCAAGACATCGAATCTCAGACCGAGGAAGTCCTGTTCGCGGATCTCTCGGGCATGATCAAGGACGCTCGCGCGCGGGCCGTGAGACGCGTCAACAGTGAGTTGGTCATGTTGTATTGGGCGATTGGGAAGCGAATTCGCGAGGATATCCTCGGCAGCCAGCGCGCGGAATACGGTCGAGCGGTGGTGCAGCACCTGTCCGACCGACTGGCTGAACTGTACGGCCGCGGCTACACCTACGGCAACATCACGCGGATGATGAAGTTCGCGGAGTTGTATCCGGATTCAGAGATTGTTGCGCCGCTGGCGCAACAATTGACGTGGACGAATGTCACGCTCGTTCTCGCCCTAGATGACCAGCAGAAACGTGACTTCTACCTGGCTCTTGCTGCGCGGGAACGTTGGTCGAAGCGCACTCTGCAGTCACAGATCGACAGCAAGTTGTATGAGCGGACGATTGCGGCATGCGGCACCTCAGAGGGCCTCGAACAGGAGCTCGAACAGTTGTGTGATTCAGGCTCCGCGCCTGGTCTCGTCTTCCGTGATCCGTACATGCTCGACTTCCTCGGTCTCCAGCCTGAACACAGCGAAGTGGAGCTCGAGCGCGCGATTCTCGACGAGATGCAACGGTTCCTGCTCGAACTCGGCAGTGGCTTTGCGTTCGTTGCCCGTCAGAAGCGCATCATCGTCGATGGGGAGGATTACCACCTCGACCTACTCTTCTACCACATCTACCTGCGCCGCTACTTCGCCGTCGAACTCAAGACCCGATCGCTCCAACCAGCCGACAAGGGACAGATGGAGCTCTACAGAGCGTGGCTCGACGCACACGTGAAGACGGTAGACGATGCGCCCACCCTTGGCCTCATCTTGTGTACGCACAGGGGAGACGAGCAGGTAGGGTTGCTGGGTCTCGACGTCGGCGACATCAGAGCGGCGCAGTATCTCACCCAGAGCTTGTGTGATGAGATGCAACGCAGACTGATTGAACTCACGGAGTGCGCCCACAAGGAATCCGCCGACAAAGCGATTGAGGGTTTTCGCGAGATCACCGACGACTGGGGTCCGGATGACCGTACGGCGGTCGATCTGCTGCGTGAGCTTCGCTCGGAGGACGGCGGCGCATAGTTGGCCGCTGAGCTGCGGAAATGGAACTAACTCAATCCACTGAGTTATTTATCTCACTCGGCTGAGTTGATTGTTAGCGCTGTGTACCCAACCTTACGACGTCCACGCCGACGCTGACGGCCACTGCCTCTTGCCCGGCGTCGGCGGTCACGAGCGGAACGTGTTCCGCCGCCGCGAGCGCTACATACAGGCAGTCGTAGACTGCATGCTGAGCCGAAAGCGCGATGCCGAAGCCCAGCGCGACGAACGACGTTGCAGGCACGTACTCGAGGTCCAGCTGCTCCAGCGCTTGCAGCGCTTCTCGGGCTTCGGTGTGCGTGATGTCATCTTGGGCAGCGTGCTTCTGAAGTGCGCTGGCGACCTCAAGCATCGCCCAGTCAGGCGCCATCACCACATCGCATGCGTGATAGGCCTGTAGGGCCGCCGGGGAGTCTTGCTCGCCGAGGACCAGCTTCACCAGCACGCCTGCATCGAACACCGCACGTTTCACCGGGAGCTCCGATCCTCCCGGATGAGTTTGGTCGAGTCGCCCAGGCCACGCCCGGCGGTCTTGGCCTGCAGCCGCTTGATCAGCTCGATCGACTCGGCCTTCGACAGTCGCACCGAACCCTTGAGCGTGTCGTGGATCTCTGCCTGCAGCGAGCGACCGTGCTGCTCGGCGCGCGCTTTGAGCTTGGTCATCGTGTCCTCGTCCAGTCCTCGGATCAGGAAGTCGGGCATCCAAAGCACCTCCTCTGGTATCACAATGATACCACCATCAGAGGAGCGCTCCACCTCACACCCTGCGCTATACTTCCAACCAGGCACTGAACGTTTACTGGCCGCATTCCGACCGGAGGCAACCCATGCTTGACGCACGCTTCGTCCGAGAGAACCTCGACGCCGTCAAACAGGCGATGGCGAGCCGCGGCTGCGAGTGGGACTTCGATGCGTTCTCGCGTCTGGATGAAGAGCGTCGCGAGCTGATCGGGCAGATCGAAGCGCTGCAGGCGCGCCGCAACGAGGCATCCAAGCAGATCGGCGAGCTGATGAAGTCCGGTCAGCGCGATGAGGCCGAGACGCGCAAAGCTGAGGTCCGCGAGGTCAACGAGGGTATCTCGGCCATCGACGCGCACCTCGCGCAAGTGGACGAGGACGTTTGCCGGTTGCTGCTGACCATCCCCAACATCCCCGACGCGAGCGTTCCCGTGGGCGCGGACGAGTCCGAGAACGTCGAGGTCCGCCGTTGGGGCACCCCGCGCGAGTTCGCCTTCGAGCCCAAGGCGCACTGGGACCTGGGTCCCGAGCTTGGCGTCATCGACTTCGAGGCCGGCGTGAAGCTCGCCAAGAGTCGCTTCGTCGTTTTGGGCAAGCATGGCGCGCGGCTGAACCGGGCGCTCATCAACTTCATGCTCGACACGCACGCGGAGCGCGGCTACACCGAGTGGTCGGTGCCCGCATTGGCCAACGCCGAGACGCTCACCGGCACCGGCCAGCTGCCCAAGTTCGAGGACGATCTCTTCAAGACGAGCGAGGGTCTGTACCTGATCCCTACCGCCGAGGTGCAGCTCACCAACCTGCATCGCGACGACATGCTCGAAGCCGCCGATCTGCCGCTGTACTACTGCGCGTACACGCCGTGCTTCCGCGAAGAAGCGGGCGCGGCTGGCCGAGACACCCGCGGCATGATTCGCGTGCACCAGTTCGACAAGGTCGAGATGGTGAAGTTCGCCACGCCCGAGACCAGCTACGCTGAGCTTGAGGGCATGGTGGTCGACGCCGGCAACATCATGGAGCTGCTCGGCCTTCCGTATCGCGTGATCACGCTGTGCACGGGCGACATGGGCTTCTCGGCAGCGAAGACCTACGACCTCGAGGTGTGGCTGCCCAGTTACGGCGCGTACAAGGAGATCTCCAGCTGCAGCGACTGCACCGACTTCCAGGCACGTCGCGCGTCCATCAAGTACCGCGGCGGCGAGTTCAAGGGCAGTCGCTTCGTGCACACGCTCAACGGTTCCGGTCTTGCGGTGGGACGCTGCCTGGTGGCCGTGCTGGAAAACTACCAGCAGGCGGACGGCAGCGTCATCGTGCCCGAGGTCTTGCGCCCCTACATGGGCGGGCTTGAGGTCATCACAGCGGATTCCTAGTACGGTGTGCTGGGCTTGCCGCGCACGTGGCAACTCGAGCAGAACGTCTCCGCATGGCACGCGTAGCACGACTCGAGCGGGTTGACGCCGCCGTCGATCACGTCGTCATGGCGCCTGCGCCACGTGCCGTCCGCCGGGTCGTAGTCCGGGTGATGGCAGAGCGTGCACGTGTAGTTGTCGTTGGCTTCCGCGCCGGTCTTGTTGTGGCACTTCGCGCAACCGGCCGCGTCCTTGGCGGTGAACTCCTGACTGTGCGCTGCGGCGAACCCGTCCGGGTGGGGGATCGGCGTGCCGTGGCAGTCCGTGCAGAAACCGGCGAGGTGACACGTGTCGCACTCGTTCACAATCGCCACGGGCGGAACGTCCACCAGTGTCCGCGGCTTCCCGCCGCCGCCCGCGGCCGCGTCCCACGCCGCCTGCGCTGGCTGCGCCGACGCCTCCTCGGCCATGAATGCGACCGTATGGCCCTTCGACTCCCCGCGTGGCGTGTACCAGCCCTCGGCGTCGTGCGATGGCGGGACAAGGTCGAAGCCGCTCGTGTGGCACGTCACGCACTCGCCGGGCGCACGGTACTCGCTTGCCCAGGCTTCTCCGAGCGAGTGGCAACGATAGCATGCGGTCATCGCCATGAAGTCCTGCTTGGGTGCGTTGCCCTCGATCTCGAGTGTGATGGCAGCCTCCGGATGCGCCACCCGGTTGTGGCACGCCGTGCACCCGATACCCGCCTCCTCGTGCGCGGCGTGGTCGATCACGATGCCAGCACTCGGTGTGACGCGCCGCTGCTCCATCACGTGGCACTGCGTACACTGCGCGGATGACATCGACAGAGCCGTAAGGCTCATCGCGTTGACGGGTTGTTCCACCTTGCCAAAAAGCGTCGAGCCGAAGTCGCCGAGTTTGCCGAGGCGATACGCCGCGCTGCCGAACAGACCCGCTCCGGCATCGATGTGGCAGGTCACGCACGACGTGCGCTGGTGGGTGCTCTGCGCGAACGCGGCGACGTCGTCACCATGCACGCTGTGACACGAGCGCGTACAGAAGCCTTCCGAGGAAGTCGCAACGAACGTGACCGCGAGCAGAGCGGTGAGCGCCAGCAGCGGGACCGCGATGAGCAGCACCGGCGAGCGGCGCCGACGCGGTCCGGGCGTGCGGAGTGCGGCGGCTACGCGTGGCGAGCCTGCGGGGGGCGCCGTACGCTTACGGGCCTTCGAGCGACGCTTGTCGGTACGCGCCGTCTCGCGGCGCCGGGGACGCGGCGCGGAATGTTCGTATCCATGCTCGTGCGGGCCACGCTCGTACGGCATAGAACCCTCCGGTCAACGCGCCGCTGAAGATCAGCAAAAGCATACCGCATACTCTGCCTGGAACCCGATGGGGAACATACCTCACGTCACCGATACTTCCGGGCGGCGCTGCAGTATCGCATCGACAGCGATCAGATGCCCGAGGCCTACACTGGCAAGCTACTCTCGGCGCTACGCAACCAGTTCGGCGGGCACGGACCGGGTGGCAGAGCATCTCGCTAGCTCGCAGTCTGTGCCAGGAAGGTCTCGGTGCGCTCGATCTCGGTGGGGAAGAAGTCGACCGGCACGGCCTTGGGACCAAGTACTCTGGCGACGCGGTAGCGCGCACATTGGGTGTAGTCTGCGTGGCACCACTTGGTGCGGATGATGCGTACCAGCTCAGGCGAGTAGCCCGCGTCGTCGCGGGTAAGTGCGCAGTACCCGATGTGCTTACAGGTGTTTTTGGGAGGAACCATCTTAGCTCCGCTTCAAGTTCGTTAAAGTACTAACGAGAATACGACAACAGAGCGTATTGATGCAATCTATCCATTTGGCCTATGACGCCACGCGGGTAGTGGCTACTTCTTGATCTCGGCGAAGTGCGCCTCGAAACGGCCGCCGCCTCCCGCTGCGAAGGTCGCGTAGTCCGGGATCTCGTAGACGCGCAGGCGGTTGTCGAGGAAGTCGCTGAAGATGAGCAGCTTCCCGTCGTCGGAGACGTCGAGCGCGGTGGGCTGGTTGCCCGCGATGAGCGCGTCGAGCGGCGTGCCGTTGCCGGTGTCGAACACCAGGATCGAGCCCCACTCAGGCCCGGGGATGTAGTAGGTCTTCGGGTTGTTCTCGCCTCGGCAGCTCACGAACAGCATCTTGCCATCCGGCGTAAGGTCGATGCGTTCGAGGTCGCCCGAGTCGAACCCGGCGACGTAGAGGTACTTGCCGTCATTGGTGGCGTACATGCCGCGCGGTGTGTTCGACACGCCGATGCGCTTCACGAGCTTCCCGGTCTCGAGGTCGATGACCGACACGTCGTCGCCCGACCAGTTGCTTGCGTAGAGTATCTTCTCGTCGGGCGAGAGCTCCACCCACTTCGTCCAGGCGCTCTTCGTGTCGAATTCCCGCACCACCTTGCGGGTCTTCACGTCGATTTCGAAGCACTTTGCCGTTTCCATCTGCGACGTGTAGGCGAGCGTGCCCGCCGCGTTGAAGATGACCTCCACCGCGCCGTACTCGCCGATGTCCACCTCACCGATCTTCGCCCCCGTACGCGGGTTGAAGATCTCGATGGACGGCGGGCCGTTTAAGATGCTCGTCCAGGCCTCACTCCCGTCGTGCGTGACCGAGGCGCCCTTGGGTGCGCCAAGGGTCGTGATCGTGCCGAGACCGTGGAGGATCTGGCCCTTGGGATCCATGTAGTAGTCGCCGGTACGCGTCTCCTCCAAGAAGAAGTCGCTCGTGAACGTGTTGTAGCCGGCCATGGACAGGGAGAACTTCACGGGGCCGGCACTCACCTGCTGCTCGAAGGGTGCGACGCCTGAGATCACCTGTCCGTCGTCGAGCGTGATCATGCAGTCCGCGCCCTCGGGATGCGATGTGACCGAGACCAGAAGGGACAGGGGCGTCAGCGTGTACGCAAGCTTCGCCTTCCTGCCCCGCTTGAGTTCGACAGAAGCTTCGATCGGCTCGAAACCTTTACGTGCGACCGAGACTGTGTAGACGCCCGGTTCCAGTTCGCCCATCTCGAGCGCGCCTGCCGCAGCCGTCTCGTTGAAGGTGATGACCGCATCGGTGGGTGAAGCGATGATGCTTGCCGAGGCAGGGCGGGTCAGCAGGAAGATGCCGCCGCCGACGGTAAGGACGGCGACGAGCAGCGCGACGAGCGCGAGTCCCAGTCTTCGGCTGGAGCGACGCTTGCGGCGTGGTGCGTGCGCGGCGCCGGTGATCGTAGCCCTCCACTTTGCCTCCCGTGCGCTATGGCTCACGCTTCATCTTACCGCTCAGGGCGCGCTTCACGAGTCTGATCGCTTCATCGATGTCCGAGGCGTCGAACAGGCTGCCTTCTGCCGAGGCACGCAGAACAGCGCCGGCGTCCCAACCGAGCAGGATGACCGGGCGTTCTGCGTTGAGTGCCAGTGCGACCTCGGACACGGTACCCGCTCCGCCAGGCAGCGCGATCACCACGTCGCTTGACAGGACGTTCACGACGTTGCGCGCGTCGCCCATGCCGGTGCGGATGGCGATATCGAGGTGTGATGAGGCGCTTGAGGTGTCTTCGTCAGGGAGCACGCCCACGACGAGGCCACCGGCTTCCCGGGCACCCTGCGACACGGCGTCCATGACGCCGGCGGCGCGGCCGCCGGTGAGCAGCACCCACCCCTCGGCGGCGATCCTCGCACCGAGATCGTGGGCGACACGCAGGGCGGTCCCATCGAGGGGCCGCCCGGATCCCATCACTCCGATGATGGTGCGCATAGCACCACCCCCTTCGGCGTGATGTTACTGCACTTCGAAGACGACCGTCACGTGCACCGATGACAAGAAGACCCCGCCGGTTCACAGGCGAGGTCTTCAGTATCTCTATGGTGCGCCCTGCAGGATTCGAACCTGCGACCTCCCGGTTCGTAGCCGGACGCTCTATCCACTGAGCTAAGGGCGCGCATCGCCCATTTGGGCTTAGCAATCCTGCCATCAGGCAGAAGAGATGTCAAATGGCGGAGAGTGAGGGATTCGAACCCTCGAAGGAGCGTTTAGCCCCTTACTCGCTTAGCAGGCGAGCGCCTTCAACCAACTCGGCCAACTCTCCGTACTTCGTCAGCACTCGTTTTGGCGCGACGCGGAGACCATTATACACACGGTGTGACAACTGAGAAGCGTGCTGATCGGGCCGGTGTGTACCAGGTCTCGTCACTCTGAGGGGGGGGGGGGCAGAGCGATCGAGTAGCGTGCATGGCGGAGGGGGAGGGATTCGAACCCCCGGTGGGTTGCCCCACAGTGGTTTTCAAGACCACCGCAATAAACCAGACTCTGCCACCCCTCCGTGAGGTGCGCTGCTTACGAGGCACCAGGTAGTGTAGCATCGCGGTATGGAGTCCGACACGACCTACATGATGATGGCGCTCGATGAGGCGCGTGCCGCCGCCGGGATCGGCGAGGTGCCGATCGGCGCGGTCGTCGTCTGCGACGGCGCTGTCGTATCGCGCGCGCATAATCGTCGTGAGGTCGATACCGATCCCACCGCCCACGCGGAGCTGCTCGCAATACGTGAGGCATCCCGTCGCCTCGGCAGGTGGCGTCTATCGGACTGCACCGTCTACGTGACGCTCGAGCCATGTCCGATGTGTGCGGGCGTCATGCATCAGGCCCGCATCGAGCGTCTTGTCTACGGCGCCACCGATCCCAAGGCGGGTGCAGTGGGCACTCTCTACGACCTCAGTAGCGATGAACGCCTCAACCACCGGTTCGAAGTGACGGCAGGGGTACTTGCCGAGGAAAGCGCGATGATGCTTAGGGATTTCTTCGGCGATCTGCGTACCAAGCGGCAAGACGAGGGGATGGGAGACGAGTGATGTCTACGGCGTGGAAACGTGTTTCAGCGGTCGTGGTGGTCATGCTCGCCGGAATGCTACTCGTACCGGGTGTCGCGCTGGCGAAGTCATACACGATGGGACCGGTGGTGATCGACGCCGCTGTGATGTCCGACGGCTCGATGCAAGTGGCCGAGCAGCGGACGTTCAACTTCAGCGGTGACTACACGTTCGTCTTCTGGCAGCTCGACAAGGGTGATTCCAGTGGCATCGAGGTCGCCGGACTCGAGGGTCCGGAGGGCTCCTACATGCTGACCGACGACCCTGCGGCTTCTGACACCCGCCCCCCGGGTACCTATCAGGTCACCGACTACGGCGATTACGTGGAGGTGCGGGCGTTCTTCCGCTTCGCGGATGTGAGCGCACCGTTCACATTGAGTTACACCGTGCTGGGTGCCGCCAAGTGTTGGGATGACACCAGCGAGTTGTACTGGCAGTTCATCGGCGATCGCTGGGACCTGGGCGCGAAAGACATCAGTATCGACATCGCGCTGCCTAACCCCGGCGAGGCCGTCACCGCGGGCGAGAACGTTCGCGCATGGGCGCACGGCCCGCTCACCGGCTACGTGGACATCGATGAGCAGCCGAGCACCGTCACGCTCACCGTGCCGCAGATACCGGCGATGACCTTTGTCGAGGCGCGCGTGGCGTTCCCGACGGGCTGGCTCGGCCAGGCGGCGCCCACCTCCGGCGCCCGGCTGCAGACGATCCTTTCTGAAGAGGAGAAGTGGGCGAACGAGGCGAACCGGGAACGTATGGGAGCCCGGCTGCTGACATGGGGCTCTCTCGCGCTTGCACTCATCGTTCCCGCGCTCATCCTCGGCTCCGCCATCATGCAGTTCTTCAAGTACGGCAAGGAGTACAAGCCGCAGTTCCAGGGCCAGTACTTCCGTGAGTTGCCGGCCGAGATCCCGCCGGCGCTGGTGGGTTCGCTCATGAAGATGGGCCAGCCTGACAACGACGACATGACCGCGACGCTGCTCGACCTCATCGACCGCGGTGTGGTGAACATCGAGCGCATCATCGAGCAGAAGAAGGTACTTCTCGGCCTGAGCACCAAAGACGAGGAGACCTACCGCCTCACGCTCGATCGCGGCAAGGCGGTGAATCTCGACCCCGCAGAGTTGAAGCTGCTGACGCTGTTCTTCGACAAGATCGCACGGGCGGACAGCTTCACGATGATCGAGTTGCAGGCACGCGCGAAAGCCGCGCCGAGCACCTATGTCAGCGGGATCGCCGACTGGAAGAAGGCCGTCGAAGAGGACATGCGCGCGCGCGGCTTCCTCGAAGAGGGTGGCCGAGGTAAACAAGCGGCATTCATCATCGGCGGCGTCTTCTCGCTCGTAGCGGGCTTCATACCGCTGGTGGTCGCTGGAACCGGCTGGGCGTTGCCGTGGGCGATACCCGCCGGCATCGCCACGATCGTCCTCGGCGCGAAGATGGAGCGCAGGAGTCTCGAGGCGGCAGAGCTGCACGCCAAGTACGAAGGTGTGCGCAACTACCTCAAGGACTTCGGGCGCATGCAAGAGAAGCCCCCCACGCACGTGGTGTTGTGGAAGCACTTCCTGGTGCTCGCGGTCGTGTTCGGTATCGCCGACGAGGTCATCAAGGCGATGCGCACCAAAGTCCCCGAGGTGTTCGACGACCCGTATATGGGTCGCATGCTGTGGTTGTCGACTCCCAACGCTTACGGTGTCACCCCGATGAGCGCGATCACGACCGGCGTCGCCTCGGCAGCAAGCGTTGCCTCGTCGGCCAATGCATCGTCTTCCGGTGGTGGTGGCGGGTTCTCCGGTGGCGGCGGTGGCGGTGGCGGCGGTGGTGGCGGCGGCGGCGCCGGATAGGGCCGCTCGGCAGATAGTGGTGACACGTTTCACAGGCGGCGCCGTTCGGCAAGACGGACTCAAGGAACACGGTACGCACAGCCGAATATGGTTGGTACGCTATTCATTGCGATGCGATGCGATGCGCTTTGATAGGGAAGGGAAACGCATGAGGTTCTCGAAGACGGCCGCGATCGTCGCACTGATGGTGCTGACCACTCCGGTGTCCGCACTCGCCGCAGACGCGGGCAGCAGCGTAAGCCCTACCCTTTCTACGGGCGCCGGGGTCCTCACCCTCTTGTTCGCTGTTGCTCTATTACTTGAGATGCTGTCTCTGCGCCATCTTGCGGGCGGTTCCGCGCTTGCCGAGAACATCACATTCGCCGTGTTGGCGACGGTGTGTCTCGCAGCTTCAGTACTCGTGAGCTGGCTGGGGCGTTTCGTAAGCTCGTCCTTCAGCGTGGACCAAGCCCGTCTCGGCGCTGATCTGCTGGGCGTGGTCGCCATCGCTTTCTTCGGCATCTTCTTCTGTAGAGTGAGACGGGCGATGTCTCTGTTCCTGAGCCGTCTGACCGGACAGGAAGACGACCTTATCGCCGCGATGGACGAGGATGCTCGACAGGAGCCGACAGATGCCTAACGTACTCGCCGAGCGCATAGAGGAAGTCTTGCGGCCGATCGTCGGCACCGTGCTCGCGAGCGTGTCGGTCGACCTTGAATCCAAGCGGATCGGCAAGGACGTCGACTCGATCACACATCGTGACCTGAATGCGATCGCTGACAACCTCTCGAACCAGCTCAAGCTCGTCGTGGGGCCGGACCTTGCGAAAGCAGCTGCAGAACGCGTCAGGGGACTTGACTGATCACGGACGTCCCACACATCCTTAAAAAGTTATAATCCTGTTGGGTCGACCTTCAGGAGGGGATATGGTGGGCGCGGGAGAGAGACGGATCCCCGATCCACAGGAGCTTCGCTCGCTGTTGATCAGCAGTGAGGACTGGCTCATGTCTCGCATCCTCTCGTACGCGAGAGAACACGGGTTCACGCCTCCTACATCCACGCCTGGAGAAGCGTGGCGTGTCTCCATTCAAGGGCTGACCGAATCTCTCGTGGCGATGCTTGACGAGCGTGGATGCGACCTTGATCTGACCTGCGACGAGGACGTGATGTCCGATTCCGCTCTTGAGTTCGGTATCGCCAAGGCACGACTGCACCGTTCGCGCGGCGTCTCACTCCAGATGTTCCTGCCGCTCATGAAGTACTACCGGACGTCTTACGAGGATCTTGTTCGCGAGCGGATAGAAGACCGCCCTCTTGCGTGGAAGTACCGTGATGTCATCGCTCGCTTCTTTGACAGGGTCGAGATCGGTTACGTGGTCGAGTGGGCCGAGGTCGCCGAGCATGAGGCTCTGGCCGAGATGCAGGAGCGCGCCCGGGCGACCACCGACGTGGCCGAGCGTCACGATGTCGAGCAGGAGCTGAGGGCGAGTCAGCGCCAGTACGAGTCGCTGTTCCATAACATGATGAACGCATTCGCGCACCACAGGGTCGTTCGCGATGGTGACGGGTGCATCGTCGACTACGAGTTCCTCGAGTTCAACGAAGCGTTCGAGGAGATGACGGGTCTCTCGGCACAGACCAGCATCGGGAGATGGGCCACAGAACTCCTGCCGAGCATGGTAAGTGAGTCGTTCGACTGGATCGGCACGTATGCGTGCGTGGTCGACCAGCAGGCCGAGACATCGTTCGAGAGTCACTCTGAGTCGCTGGGCAGATGGTACGACGTCCAGGCGTACCCCACAGGCCCCAACACCTTCGCGGCGGTCTTCCGTGATGTGACCGCCTCCAAAACGCAAGAAGATCGACTTGAAGCGCTTATCGCCGAGAGTACGCGGGAGCTTCAAGAGTCCCTTGATGCACTGGCTGAGGCGAACCGCGTGAAAGATGACTTCCTCGCGAGCATGAGCCACGAGTTGCGTACGCCGCTCAACTCGGTCATCGGCTTCTCGGGCATGCTGCTTTCCGGTCTGGCCGGCGAACTCAATGAGGAGCAGACGCGGCAGATCGGCATGATCCGTTCCTCGGGAGAGCGGCTTCTTGTGCTCGTGAACGACGTGCTCGATCTTTCGCGTATAGAGGCGGGCTACGTTGACGTGACCGTACACGAATTCGATCTTCTCTCGCTCTGTGAGCAAGTGACGGAGAGCCTGAGACCGGTCGCAGTCACGAAGGGGCTTGAGCTGATCGTGCGCTACGACGACCTCGTGATCCCTGTCTGGACCGATGAGGACAAGACGGCGCAGATACTGCTGAACTTGATCTCGAACGCGCTGAAGTTCACCGATAAGGGCCGCGTGCTGGTCGAGTCTTCGATGAGTCGTGACGGCATGACGGCGTTCGTGCGGGTCACGGACACAGGTCGGGGCATCAACCCGGACGACATGCGGCATGTCTTCGAGCGGTTTCACCGGACGGACATCACCAAGTCGCTCAAGAACGGCGCCGGTCTGGGACTTGCGATCTCGCGCCGACTCGCCGAGTTGCTTGGCGGAAGGATCGAGGTTGCGAGTGCGCCGGACATCGGATCAGCCTTCACGCTCGTGATTCCCGTACGGCACGAATCTGCGATGTTGTGACACACGGCTGCATTGCCCGCATACTGCTTCCTCGCTATACTCGCTCTTGCGTTTCCGCACGGCTGGCGCACCGGTCGGGCGGGACGCCCAAGGAGAGTTGTCCGAGAGGCTGAAGGAGCACGACTGGAAATCGTGTGTGCCGGCTTGAACCGGTACCCAGGGTTCGAATCCCTGACTCTCCGCCAGAGATGGAAACCGGCGTCTGCCGGATGATCATGCAGTAAGGGCGAGGGCGACCTCGCCCTTACTCGTCTTCTGGAGGGCCGTTGTCCTTCGAACGCCGCTCTGTGACAGCGGCTCCTCCTCCGAGCTGTTTGGCGTAGCTCAACAGCTCGTCACCTATATCCATGAGTGCGATGACTGATTCCGGCATCTTGTCGGTCACGTTGACCGTACCGATCGACAAGGTGGGCGGGCCGTATCGCTTCATCTCGCCGTTGCGGCTCTTGAGGTTGAATCCGCCATGCGCGCGGTCTTCGTCGTCGAAGAAATCCATCACACTGAGTTCGAAGCCCCGCACGACACTCTTCGCGATCCGCTCCGAGTTCTCCGGATCACCCACGAACAGGAAGTCATCGCCTCCGAGGTGGCCGACGAACGGCTCGTCCGCGCCGTTGAAGCGAAGGGTCTCGATGATGAGTGAGGAGACGTGGCGGATGAGAAGATCGCCACGGTCCTGACCGTAGCGCCGGTTGAACGCGCGGAAGTCGTCGATGTCGACGAAAGAGACTGCGAAGGGCTTCTTCCGCGTGATGAGAAAGCCGAGGTGTTCCTCGGTCAGCGCATTCGCGGGCAGACCGGTGAGCGCGTTGGCGAACCGTTCGCGCCGCATACGTCGGACGACCATCTGGATGCGTGCGTCCAGAACCATGGGGTCGATCGGTTTCGGGATGAAATCGTCGGCGCCGGCTTCGATGGACATGATCTCGAAGCCGGACTTGCCCATCGAGGTCATCATCAGAACGGGTACGTTGCGGCTGCTTGGTCCAGCTTTGATGCGCTTGCACAACTCGAAACCATCGATGTCAGGCAGGTTGATGTCAAGCACTACCACCTCGGGTGCATGTTCTACGAGAAGCTCGAGCGCACTGACCCCGTCCGATGCTTTGACCACGGTGTAGCCGCGCTCCTCGAGCGTCATGCTCACCATTTGGAGCAGTGTCTGCGTGTCTTCGACAAGCAGGACCTTACACTTGGTAGGGTTGCGATCGGTGCTCATCCAAGTCCCCCAGGTGTTGCTTCGTCTTTCGGCTTCTCGTGGCCGAGAGGGTTGAATACTTACGTTCATTTTCGACGAGAACATTCATGCACCTGCCAGTATCTCTCACTTCGTCTGTTGGTGCACGAAGTGTTTCTCGGCCAGTGTCCCATGGCGTGGTGCTGCTTCCTGCGCAGGTATGCGGGCGTATACTCTCCGCATGGGATTTCAGAGTGATTACATGCTTCGTCTCATCGAGATGATGGGTGCGCTCGTGCAGCGCATCATGGGTCGCATCGCCGATGGACGGTCTGTTGAAGCGATCGAGCTGGCCGACGATGCGATCGGCGAGTTGACGGGTCTTCCCGTGGGTACGGTGGATGCGATGAACGGGGCCGGACTGGTGGCGTTCCTTTCGGCAGGCAGGACGCTTGATGTCGATGTCGCTTCAGCTCTGGGCGAACTGATGGTTGTGAGGGCCGACGCGCGGGAGGCTCTCGCAGAGCACGAAGCAGCGGAACGCGATCGTGAACGTGCGCGGGCTTTGGTCGAGGCTGTAGGGGAGCGCTAGGCGTGGGCTACATCTTCGCGGTCGCATTCGTGCTCATCATGATCGGCGAACTCGCCGATAAGTCGCAGCTTCTGGCGATGTCACTCGCATGCCGCTACAAGGCGTGGCAGGTACTTCTCGGCATCACGGTGGCGACGTTCATAGTCCACTTCTTCACCACGCTCGTGGGTCAGGCGGTGGGCGGCTTTATCCCCGAAGGCGTGCTGCCGTGGGTGAGCGGTCTGCTGTTCATCGGCTTCGGCATCTGGACGCTGCGCGGTGATTCGGTGGAGGAAAGCGACGCCGAGAAGGGCGGTCGCTTCGGACCGGTCGTTGCCACGGGCATCGCGTTCTTCTTAGCCGAGCTTGGCGACAAGACGCAGATCATGACGATGACGATCGCCGCCGACCCGGGCACCGCGCTGGTGACCTACCTCAAGGGTGCCGGACCTGCGGTGCAGCGCGTGCTGGAGACACTCGGGATGGGCCCTGCTGGCGTCTCGGCCACCGGTCGCTTCTGGGCGGTCACGCTCGGCTCAACGCTGGGGATGGTGTTGGCCGATGCGATAGCGATCGGCGTGGGGCGTCTGCTCGGCAAGAACCTGCCCGAACTGCTCCTGCGCCGGATCTCGGGGGCGTTCTTCATCATCTTCGGTGTGGCGGCGATCGTCGCCGGAGTGCTCCAGGGCTAGCGGTTGATGCCGTCATGGCACGGTCGTCGCTAACAAAGCGGCGTCCGTCACCGTGCCTGGAGTGTTGATAGCAATGACCATAGCACCAGCCAGCGTTCGAGCCTTCGCGTTCCTGCATGATGTCCGCAGATCGCGGGGGCAGTCGCCGCACGTCGAACTCGACGTTCCCTCCTCGGGCATGTCCGCGTTCGATATCGCGCGTACGCTCGAGCTTCCCCTCGACCTGATCGGCGGGGAGTTTCTGAACGGCATGCTCTTCGACGGCGATGTGATCGTGCGCCCCGGGGATCGCGTGGCGTTCGTCCCCAAAGGGACGCCCGCGTTCCATCCCGCGTTCTTCGGGAGTCGTCAGGCGTCGTAGGAGCGCGCTACAACGCGAAGAGCTTCAGCGCCTGAAGCGTGCGGAGGGTGAGCCACTTGCTGGACTTTCCCTTGGTCTCGACATCGGCGAGCATCTTGCCGTTGAACGTGTTCTTGAGCATCCAGCGCATACGCTCGTCCGCTGCGCCCTGCACCGCCTCGATCGCAGGCAGGTACTCCGGTCGCCGGGTCTCACCGACCTCTCCAAGAGCGAGGAGCGAATCGAGTGCATCCGAGTTGTACGACAGTGGGTAGCCGAAGCGCAGCCACCCTTGCTTCTCCCGGTAGTGAAGCGGTGCATGCTCCGCGATGAACTCCTCCCGTGCCTTGGCCAACTCGGATCTTGGCAGCCTCAGCACGGTATCCTTGAACTCGGCATACTCCTCGGGCAGTGAGCGGAACACCTCCTTCTCGCGAAGGGCCCGGATACACGCATCGCGCAGGGCGTCCGCGCCAGAGGGCCATAGTGGTCGGGGCACCTCGCCGAGGAACAGGAGTATCTTTGGAGCCGTCATGTGGCAGTAGCCGTTCAGCGAGAACTCCCGCATGCCGCGGCAACCGAGATAGTCGAGTTCGCCGTACAGGTTTGCGATGTAGGCGAGCGCGGCGATGACGCGCGGGTCCGCGGCGAAGCCGAGCCGGGCGAGAGCGCGGCCCACGTTCGCCGTGAGACAGGGGATAGACGCGGCGGGCCGGCCGTTGCAGCTCCAGGAGCCGTCGTCGAGTTGGCGGGAGAAGGTGTACGCCGCTGCGCGTTGGACGCGCTCGTCACCCGGATCCGCCCACAGCTCCCCAAGGAAATGGATCTGCCACAGGCTGCCGTGGTACTTCGCGTAGTCGCGCTCTGGAGCCAGCCACGACCCGTCCGGGCGGATGGAGGCGAGGATCGTCTCGACGGGACCGGTATGCGTTGCGACGATCCCACAGCCCCTCGAGATCCTCTGAGAGCGCCTCACCCAGTAGTGTGCGTCGCGTCAGGACTGCGACGGCCGGGTTCTCCGGCTCGGCCAACCAGTCCCAGGTCTCCTGAGGTACGCGGTCGAGTGCATCGGTGATGGGCACCTGGGACGCTCCGTTTCTAGTGAGAGGGAAGCAAGCACTACCGATGAATCTACTCGTCTCCCGACATGTGCCCGCATCGCGCTCCGACCCCGCCGTCGCGTTGCCCACCCACTGTGCGGTCGCTATACTACGCCTTGCGCTTGGAGCCGCCGCGATGCGGCTCGCGCCACCGCGGAGAGGTGGCAGAGTGGTTGAATGCGGCGGTCTCGAAAACCGTTTAGCGGGTATCCCCCGTTACGAGGGTTCGAATCCCTCCCTCTCCGCCATAGAGACAATGAAGAGGCCTCGGCACACCAGTCGGGGCCTCTTGTCGTGTCATGCGGCCGCCGAATGGATTGTCTGGGCGGCCGAACACGCCGATCAGATAGATCCTTTGCTTGGGGAGATCAAGATGCCCACGGAGCTCAAGCCAAGCGAGGATGCACCACGTCAGTTTCTGTATGCGTCCACTCTTCAGGATTGATGCGAAGGTGGAAACATGACGATACGACAGGATACGCCTATCAAGGGCAGCTTGTATGATAGGTTATAACCTGTTGCAAGGTTGCAGACCGACAGGGTATAGTATGTCATACGATGTAGCTATGACAGGGAGAAACCTGTGAACAAACGCGAACAGGCAATACGCGCCCGTCGAATGCTTGATCGTCGATTGAGCGAACTGCCTCCCGCTTCCGCGTTTGCCCCGCCACGAGCGGGTTGGGTTCGTGCAATTCGTGACGCGCTTGGGCTTTCCGCACGCGAGCTTGGTCGAAGAGTGGGCGTGAGCGGGGCGACGATCAGCGAGATCGAAGCCAGCGAGCGAGAGGGCGGGGTCCGACTCTCAACTCTCAGGCGCGCTGCTGAAGCCATGGAATGCACGCTCGTATATGCCTTCGTCCCAAGGGAGAGTCTTGATGAGACCGTGCGACGCAGAGCCGAGGAGATCCTCTCTGAGCTGCAGCAACACGCAGACCAGACGATGCGACTTGAGGAGCAGCAGTCAGAGTGGTCGGAGTCCGCTCGCCAAAGGCAGTTGGAGGAGATCATTCGTTCCCGCAATCTGTGGTCGCGCACGTGGGACGAGCGATGATTGACTCGACGGACCTCATGCTGGAGCCGGATGGGGCGACCCCGCTCGGCCCGGATGAGTTGGTAGGGCTGATTCCGACCTGGGTCAGCAGTCGCGGAGAGCTCAACGCAGTCGAGCAAGAGAACATCATTGAAGCGATGTACTGGGCGTTCGGCCAGGAATGGGCGCTTGAATCGCTTCTGTCAGATGAGTCAATTCGGCAACTCCATCGGCGCATGTTCCACGATGTCTGGGAGTGGGCGGGGGAGTATCGGCTGCGTGAGACGAGCATCGGTGTCGCTCCAAGTCAGATTGCGGTCCAACTTCGAAACTTGCTTGCTGACGCAAGAGCGCGAATTGAATCCGCGAAGGACCCTGTGGATGCGGCTGACGAGATAGCCGTTTGGTTCCACCATCGGCTCGTCCAGATTCATCCGTTTCTCAATGGCAACGGGCGTCATGCTCGGTTGGCTGCCGATCTCCTAGTCGTCGCCTTAGGCGGCAAGCGGTTCACTTGGGGTGGTGCTGACCTCTCTGGGGCAGGCGATGCTCGATCCGAGTATCTCGGTGCGCTGCGCAAAGCCGATGCGGACTTCGACTGTGGGCCGCTGCGCGCGTTCGCTCGCTCGTGATGCGCGTCTCTTGACGGGGAGTAGTGAATCCGTACCGATGATCTCCCTCGAAGACTGTTCAGCGGGTATCCCCCGTTACGAGGCCCGAGTCCCTCCCTCTCCGCCCTCTCCTCCGCCATAAAGACATGATGATTGGCCGCCAGCGATGGCGGCCTTTCTGCGTGGTGGGTCCTGGTTGCGACAACATCCCGCGAACGTCAGATCGCTTCGATGAGCAGCGCCTCGTTCGGCATGAGCCGGATGTGGGAGAGACCCGAAGTCCGGTCCGCTTCATGCGTTGAGAGCAGCACGTGCCAGGCCCGCCCCGGCGGCGGTTCCGGCGGCCGAGGGCATGCGATGCGATGCGCAGTGAAGTTGAGGTACACGGCCACGGCCTCGGGCCCCGACTGCCTCGTGTATGCGAAGACCCCCGCGGGCACCTGGTCGATCTCGTGGTAGTCGCCGCTGTGGAGCGCTTGGTTCGCCTTACGCAGACACAGCAGCTGTCGATACCAGCTGAGAAGCGAGTCCGGTCGTCCGCCCTGTTGCTCGACGTTTCGCGATCGGTAGGACGAGTCGACCGGCAGCCAGGATCTCCACGAGCTGAAGCCGGCGTTCGCCTTCGCGCTCCACTGCATCGGGGCGCGTGAACCGTCCCGTCCCACGCGCAGCGGCCAGAACTTCCTGCCGATAGGGTCATCGAGCATCCTGCGGGGCACCCTGCTCGACGGCATGCCGATCTCCTCGCCGTAGTACAGGATGGGCGTGCCGCGGAGCGTGAGCAGCATGACGGCGGCCACCTTGGCACGGGCACGGGGATGGCTGCCGCCGAGTCGGGTGTAGGAGCGCGGCAGGTCGTGGTTGCTCAGGTAGTAGCAGGGCCATTCATCGCGCGGGATGTGCTCCTCGAGCCACCGCACGGATCTGCGGAATGCTCCGGAGTTCCACTTGATGCGGATGAAGTCGAAGTAGAAGGAGAGGTGCAGCCGATCCGTCCCGTCACCAAGGTAGTCGACGCAGACATCGGGCATGTCGGTGAGGACTTCACCCATGAGTACGCGCCCTTCGAATTCGTCAGCGAGGCGGCGCAGTTCGCTTGCGATCTCGAGGCTCTCCGGCTGAGAGAGGTCGTGAACGTGCTTCTGGGCCAGGTAGGGGCGCGGGCCGAGCTTGGGAGGGTTGTTCCGCAGCAGCACGTCTTCGTACAGGCAGTTCACGAGGTCGAGGCGGAAGCCGTCCACGCCCTTGTCGAGCCAGAAGCGGGCGACGCCGAGCATCTCTCGGCGCACATCGGGATTGCGCCAGTTGAGGTCGGGTTGGAAGGGGAGGAAGGCGTGGTAGTAGTACTGATCGGTGGTTTCGTCGTACTGCCACGCGCTTCCTTCGACGACTGCCAGCCAGTCGTTCGGCGGTTTGCCGGGCGCACGGCCGTCTCGCCAGATGTACCAATCGCGCTTGTGATTGTCGCGAGACGAGCGGGACTCGACGAACCAGGGATGGTCGATCGATGTGTGGTTGAGAACGAGGTCCATCACCACACGGATGCCTCGGCGATGGCACTCCTCAACAAGTTCGTCGAAGTCCCGCATCGTGCCGAAGCGCGGATCGATGGAGTAGTAGTCGCTTACGTCATAGCCGAAGTCGGACAGGGGGGACATGTTGATCGGCGTGAGCCAGATAGCATCGATGCCGAGTGAGGTGTCCGTACTGTCGTTGAGGTAGTCCAGCCGCTCGATGATGCCGCGCAGATCGCCTCTGCCGTCGCCATTCGAATCCGCGAAGCTGGGTACGGCGATCTGGTAGACGACTCCGCGCCTCCACCAAGGGGTCTCAGGCATACGACTGACTCCGGCGGTCTCTACGATGTCCTCCATCGGTGAGCTTCATGACCACAGTCTACTTCACGAAGGCCGAGTGCCGAGTACCACCTTCGAAAACCGTCGAGCGAGTATCCCCCGTTACGAGGGCTCGAATCCCTCCCTCTCCGTCAGTACGCTGGACAGACGTCGGCCAAGTCTCCTGCGAAGGAAGTCGGGCCGACGCGATGATCTGTTTGAACTTGACGCCGTGCCGGTCTGCGATGCGTGCGTGAGACATCGGTCAAGAGTCGTCGGTATCACCAACGCGCTGTGGAGCATACCGCTGACGGTGGCCACCGTCGTCCTGATCGTGGCCAGCAGTCTCGATCTGGAATCCGACTTGGGCGGTCCTGGAGTCGGGCTTCAGGTCGTGGTGCCCCTTGCGATCCCGGTCGTCGCCTACGTCTCAATCGTGCGAATCGTCAAGCCGCTGAATGAAGCGTCGCGGACCAAGGTCGCGAAGAAGATGGTCAAGCGGGCGAGGGCGGGCGCGTACGATACATTCTGGACCGAGAGAGAATACGCGATTCTGATGCACGCTTAGGCAGGGCGAAGGTTTGCGCGCGCAGCCGAACGGTGCGGCGATCCTTCTCGTGACCCTGGATGACCCAACGGTCGTCTACACGATCGACTCCTGGTCCCGTACCCAAGAGGGTTCCTCGGTGGAGGTCGAACTCGATCAGCGCAGCACGGATGCCCAGGTGCCTGTCGTTCATGTGCGGCGCCGCCCTAGAAGAGCGACAGATCGACCTCGGCGACGGGGAACTGTCGCCAGTTGCTGTCGCTGAAGTGCCACCACTCCGACGTTGATGCATTGAAACCGGCGCCGATCATGGCCTTTCGAAGAACGTCGAGGTCCGCTCTTGCCTCGGCAGACATGCTCGGGTTGCTCGGCGAGGCCTTGTTCGAGAAGTCGTCGAAGGCGGAGGGCATGACGAGCTCATCGCCGTTGAGGTCCATAAGGGTGACGTCGACCGCGCATCCCCGGTTGTGGACGGAGCCGCCGGTAGACGGGTTTGCGACATACCTGCTGTCGGGATAGATGCTCCAGAAGATCTTCTGGACCGACACCGGTCGGTAGGCGTCCCACACCTTGATGCGGTAGCCGAGTCTTGCGACCTCGGCGTTGGCGGCGGCGAGCTTTTCGGCTGTGGCGAGTCGTAGTACGCAGGTATCGGTCGGGTAGACCTTCTGTCCCGTGAAGTTTTCGGTCGTCGCATACCTGAGGTCGATGACGATACTGCTGTCGATATCGGTCACCTTGACGAAGCCGTCGATGACCAATGGCTCCGGCGTGGGAGATTTCTCGGCAGGAGCCTCTAGCTTGGGTACTGGAGATGCTTCGGTCGAAGGAGTCGATTTCGTAGCGAGAGCGGCGGTGGCAGCCACGGATTCCGTGAGCGCGGGACTGTAGACGCTGTCTTCGGTCGCGGGAGTCGTCGTGCGGGCGCAGGAAGCAAGCGCGAGCGTCAGGCTCGCGATCAGGACTGTGAGGACGAGTCTCTTGCCTGTCTTCGCCAATGTCACACCTCTGACTGGGACTTGACGGATCTGGGTGCCGTACCTGCAGAGTCTAGTATTCTAGCAGCTGGGCTGTGCGGAGCCGTCGAGAGGGGTGCGAGCGTGTTGGGTAAGCCCAAGCCCAGGACCAGGTTCTGGTTCGGTATGACGAACTTCATGAGTCGACACCGACTCACCGTTGTCGTCTTGGCACTCGCCGTGTGTGCAGTCGCCGGTGGAGTTGCACTCTGGCTTGGTACCATGCGGACGCCTGACGAACCCGTCCCGCCACGTCTGGCTGACATCACGGACGTGGACCAGCAAGAAGACCAGACGGCGTCTGAGACCTCCACCTCCTCCACGGATACTGCGGACGCGGTGGTCGCCAGCGAGACCCCGGAGCCGGACGTGAGCGATAGCGAGCCGCCAGTTCCTCCTCCTGTCACGATAGTGCAGCCCCCGAAGTCCTTTCACGGATCCGCCTTTGGCGACGCGACCCAGGTCATCGTCGTCACCGCGGACAGCATGAGTACCACCAGGGCCACGCTGAGGACGTATCAGAAGTCGGGCGGTACCTGGGGCGCAGTCATGTCGACGAGTGCCTGCGTTGGGAAGAGGGGTCTGGTGCTCGATGCCGAGCGCGTCGAGGGACAGCTGCAGACACCCATCGGTACGTACTCTCTGCCGTACGCGTTTGGTATAGCCGCCAATCCGAATACCAGCGGATCCTCTTTGGCCTACGAGCGCGTCGGAACGAACACGTACTACGACGGCAACTACGGCTCGGCGACCTTCAACGACCAGGTGGAGGGCGTTCCGTCTGCTGGTGACAACTACGAGTACATGTACCTGCCGACAGCCTACAAGTACGGCATCGACACGAACTTCAACCCCGAGCAGAAACCCGGAAAAGGCAACGCGATCTTCATCCACTGCAACACGGGTTCCGGTTATACGGCCGGCTGTGTGAGCATCGGCGAGAGCAAGATGGTGGAGCTCTTGAGGTGGCTCGATCGCACGCAGGACCCGGTGGTCTTGATCTGCCTGACGAGTGAGTTCGCCGACTTCTACCACTAAGGTGGCGACTCTCTCGGACGAGGCAGATCGCATCATGCGATACACTGATACTCCCGATGCAAGGGAGAGAGCAATGACGGATCGTTCTCAACACAGAAGTCCCTGGCTGTTCTTCCTGCTGACATATGTGTATTCGTGGGTCCTGTGGATGCCTGCCGTGTTGGACGGCATAGGAGTAAAGCTGCCGGTCGATGTGACGAAGTACACGATCGTGGCCGTGCTGGTTGGGGCATTCGCTCCGATGTTGGCCGCCATCACATTGGTGTCTCGGCAGTCAGGATGGACAGGGGTCAAGGCGTTCCTGGGGCGGGTACTCGAGTTTCGCTTCAAGCCGGTCTACCTGGTAGCCGCACTCGCGGTGCCAGTGGTGATCCACTTGATAGCCCACTATATGTCCGTTGCTTTCGGCTTGGATGTTGCCTCAACGCTCATCCCGGCCGAGGTTCCGGTCGCACCGGTCATCCTGGCGATCCCGTACTTCATTCTCATGTTGGTCGTTGGTGGCGGGCAGGAAGAATTCGGCTGGCGTGGGTATGCCCAGGAGCCCCTACAAGACAGGATCGGCGTCATACCGGCAAGCGCCTGATCATCGGTGTGATCTGGGGCGTGTGGCACCTGCCGCTGTGGTTCATGGAGGGAGACCTGCACAGCTCGTACTCGTTCTTCGCGTTCGTACTGATGACTATCAGCATCTCAGTGGTCTATGCCTGGCTTTACAACTCAGGAGGCAAGAAGCTCATCCCCGTGATGTTCTTCCACGCGATGAGTAATACAGCTGCACCGTTTTTGCCCTTCTTGCATGGAATAGAAGGGCAACCAGAGACTGCGTACTGGGTCTATGCTGCAGTGAACGTGATCTTTGGGGCAGTCTTTACCTACGTGATCGTTAGAGGATCAGGGGCAGTACAGAATTCGCCCCACGCATTTGGGCCCAGTTAACTTGTGATGATCCGATACCGGACTTCGTGTACGCCGCGGAAGCCGAGTATCCTGATGACCCCGGGACCCAGATCGAAGGTACGGCCTTCGGTGTACGGGCCGCAGTCCTCGACACTGGCCACGGCCCGTTTGCCGTTGTACTCGAACTCGACGAGCGTTCCGAACGGCAGTGTCTTGTGGGCGACCATCATCGAGTACGGACCGATCGCTTCGCCGCTGGCGCCGCGCCCGGTGAAATTGATGCCGTAGTGTGATGCGACCGCAGTCTGCCAGGCGCCTGATCCCGTGAGTTGTCGCGTCCGGTCCGTGGCGGCAGCCTTGGTGTTCGCGGCGGTTCGAGCCTCGTATTCACGCAAAGCCGCCTCGCTCGCGGCGAGTTCTCGCTTGGCGCGAGTGACCTCCTCGGCCAGTGCGTCGAGTGCGCGCGCCTCCTGGGCCTGAAGATCGAGGAGTTGTCCGGCCGAGAGCTCCGCTTCGATGCGTGCGGCTCGCAGAACCTCAAGGATCTCGGCGTCTTGTCGGGCGATCCGTGTCAGCAGGTCCCAGCGGGCGATGAAGTCCTCGAACGTCGAGGCGCCGAACAGTACTGACATGAAGTCGATATCATCAGAGCGGTACGTCGTGAGTATCCACCTGCGGAGTCTCTCGCGGGCCGCCGCCTCATCTTCAAGGGCATGATCGAGTCTTGAGGACGCCTCGGCCGCCTGCGCCTGGAGCTGCGCAGACCGCGCTATCGCCGCCTCATACTGCTCTACAGCGCGCTCCAACGCAGCGCGGTCAGCTGATGTCTGGGCAGCCGGGGGTGCCGCGATCGCGGGCATCGCAAACGACAGCGCGAGGCACAGAGCGACTGCTGTGGCGAGGATGAGGCTGGTTGTCCGCCGAAGAGACATGTCATCAAGTGTATCAGGCGTCACCGTGCGAGGGGTCTTCTGGTACTCGAAGCCTGTCAATGCCCCGAACTCGCCCCGAGTCGCCGGACTACGAATCTCTCCCTTCCGCCATAGACAGAGAAAACGTGGTCCCGGCAGCCCGAGAAGGGAGTCGGGACCACGGTCTTTCAGGAGGCGTCTTTAAGCATCAGGCCCGGATTCTCCTATGGCGCGATCGCGAGATCCGCTCGCACAAGTCCGTACCCGAAGTCAGAGTCCCAACCTTCACTTCCCTGGTCCTCGGCCGTTGCATGCAGGCGTGCACGTACCTCGGCAGGATCCCACTTGCCGTCTCCGTTCGCATCCGATCCATCGATCGGGCGCGCGAGGACCAGTGCAGCAGCGCCGGCGACATGCGGCGAGGCCATGGACGTGCCGGACAGGGTGGCATAGCCGCCGTTCTTGTATGTCGAGTAGATGCTCGAGCCGGGCGCCGACAGCTCGACTTCTGGTCCCGTACACGTGAAGTATGCGAGACCATCCGTCTGGGTGGTTGCGCTCACCGCGATGGCCTCGGAGTATGCAGCAGGGTAGTTCACGGCCGAACCGATCCCGTCGTTTCCGGCAGCTGCCACGATCACCGTGCCGCTCTCATACAGCGCGCTGACAGCATCATGGAACGATTGGAGGTCGCTGCTCGTACCAAGGCTCATGTTGACGACATCCATCTCGGTACGCTGGCACCAGCCAAGTCCCTCGATGATGTCAGAGACATAGCCGGAGCCCTTCCGGTTGAGCACTTTGACGGCGTACAGATCGATGTCCGGGCCGACGCCAACGACGCCGATCGAGTTGTCCAGGGCCGCCACGATGCCTGCCACGTGCGTGCCGTGTCCGTTGTCGTCCGTGTATTTCCTGGTGTAGTTCACTGCACTCATCCCACCCATGACGTTTGCGGCGAGATCCGGATGCGTCGTGTCGATGCCGGTGTCGACGATGGCGACCTTCACGGGGTCACCGGTAGTGGTTGCCCAAGCCGCGTCGGCGTTGATGCGGTCGATGCCCCAAGGGAGAGCCTGAGGCAGGGCGGGCTTCACGGGCTTGGCGGTCGTATACGCGATCGCGTCTGATTCGACGTATCTCACTCCGGCCAGGCGAGCGACGGCTTTTTGGGAGGCTCTGCTCGGCAGCAAGAAGACCGCGCCGTTGACGAGCGGAAGATTTTTCACCTTCACTGCGCCGGGTGCTGCTGTCTGCGCCAGAGCGGGTGCTCTCACGCCCTCGTCGAACACGACGATGGTTCGCACGGGAGCATCGCCAGCCGAGAGACCGGCTGCGGGAAGAACCGTGACGAGGACAAACACGAGTACGGAAATCAGCGCGATCCTCGTGCGGTTTCCAGTCATAACAAACACCCTCTTTCGAACGAAGTCACAGTCATGCGGAAGCGGTAGGCTGACCCTGCAGGCCACGTTCTCCGCGACGTACACTGTGAGATTACCCGCAGTCGCCTACCCTAAGCGAACTGTGTTAGGCGATCACACCGAACCGTTTTCCTACCCGCATGAACGCATCGACTGCGAGGTCGAGTTGCTCGTCAGTGTGGGCGGCCGATACCTGTACCCGAATCCGTGCGGCGCCTTTGGGCACCACCGGGTAGCTGAAGCCGATGACGTAGATACCCTCGTCGAGAAGTTCCTCGGCCAGCTTGTGGGCGAGGGCTTCGTCGTGGAGCATGACAGGGACGATCGGGTGAGTGCCTGGGCGGATGTCAAAGCCGGCGGCGGTCATGCGCTCGCGGAAGGAGTGCGTGCTGCGCTCGAGTCTGTCGCGGAGATCGGTGGTCTCGGAAAGCAGGTTCAAGACCGCCACAGTGGTCGCTGCGACCACCGGCGCCACGGTGTTGGAGAACAGATACGGGCGGCTCTTCTGGCGCAGCCATTCCACGATCTCGCGATGACCGCTCAGGCACCCGCCCGATGCGCCGCCGAGCGCTTTGCCGAACGTCGTCGTGATCACGTCCACACGGTCCTGCACGCCGCACAACTCCGGCGTACCTCTACCGGTGGGGCCCACGAAACCGGTGGCGTGCGAGTCGTCCACCATCACGAGTGCATCGAACTCATCGGCGAGGTCGCATATCTGTGCGAGGCTGGCGATGTCGCCGTCCATCGAGAAGACGCCGTCGGTAGCGACCACGCGATAGCGCGCGCTGCGCGCGTCCTCGAGCTTCGCGCGTAGATCGTCCATGTCCGAGTGCGCGTAGATGAAGCGTTTCGCCTTCGTGAGTCGCACGCCGTCGATGACCGACGCATGGTTGAGTGCGTCTGCGATGATCGCGTCCTCGGGGCCGAAGAACGGCTCGAAGAAGCCGCCGTTGGCATCGAAGGCGGACGAGTACAGGATGGTGTCATCGCAGCCGAGGAACTTGCTCAAGGCGGCTTCGAGTTCCTTGTGTATCTCGAACGTCCCGCAGATGAACCGGACCGAGGAGGTACCGAACCCCCAACGATCGAGCGCCGCACGCGCGGCTTCGTTCACGCGCGGGTCGTTGGCCAGGCCGAGGTAGTTGTTGGCGCAGAAGTTGATGACTTCACGCGGTTGCCCGGAGTCCGGAACGGCCACGTGGATCGTCGAGCCCTGCGGCGAGACGATGACGCGCTCGCTCTTGTAGAGACTGGCGGCGCGCAGGGCGTCGATCTCGGAGTGCAGCGCGTCTTTCATGCTCCCGAACATCACAGACCTCCCATGTCCAGCACGACCTTGCCGCTCTGCCCGCTCGACATCGCGGCGAAGCCAGTCTCGTACTCCGTGAACGGCAGCTCGTGCGTGATGACGGGGGCGATGTCCAGGCCGCTCTGGAGCATGGTCTGCATCTTGTACCAGGTCTCCCAGATCTCGCGCCCGTAGATACCCTTGATCGTAAGACCGCGGAAGACGACCTCGTCCCAGTCGATGCTCACCGGGCCGGGTGCGATGCCGAGAAGTGCGATACGCCCGCCGTTGTGCATGCTCTCGAGCATCGTCTCGAACGCGGCACCGTTGCCGCTCATCTCCAACCCGATGTCGAAGCCGATCATCCCCAGGTTCTTCATCACGTTCGCGATGGAGTCGCGACTCACGTTCACGGCCCGCGTGGCGCCCATGCGCAGCGCCAGGTCGAGGCGGTAGTCGTTGACGTCGGTGATCACGACGTTGCGCGCGCCCACGTGCTTGGCGATGGCCACGGCCATGATACCGATGGGACCGGCGCCGGTGATGAGCACGTCTTCGCCCACAAGGTCGAAGCTGAGAGTCGCATGCGTCGCGTTGCCGTACGGGTCGAAGATCGCGGCGATCCGGGAGGGGATGGAGTCCGCGAGGTGCCAGGCGTTCGACGCCGGGAGCGAGAGGTACTCCGCGAAGCAGCCATCCCGGTTGACGCCCACGCCGACGGTGTTGGTGCACAGGTGGCGTCGTCCGGCGCGACAGCTGCGACAGACTCCGCACACGATGTGTCCTTCGCCCGAGACACGCTGTCCTACGCTGAACCCGCTGACGCCGCCGCCCACCTCGGCAACATGTCCCACGAACTCATGTCCGAGTATCTGCGGCGGACGGATCGTGCGCTGCGCCCACGGGTTCCAGTCGTAGATATGCACGTCGGTGCCGCATATGGCGACCTTCTCGATGCGGATCAGCAGATCGCCGGGACCGATCTGCGGCACGGGCACCTCGATGAGTGAGACGCCGGGAGCGGCCGCAGTCTTCGCCACTGCTTTCATCGTGCGTTCCATCGCGACCGCCAATCTGCCGAGAGTCACACGTTCGATACAACGATACCCCACGGGAAGATCTTCAGAGGGATTCGATGCGGCGGCCTCGAGGACCGTTTGGCGGGCATCCTGTGTTCCTCGCGAAGCGAGACGTATGCTCAAGTGTGGCTGACACCTGCACTCCGGCGAGTACAATCGGTGGCGTACCTCTATCGAGCATGCATCCAGAAGCGAAGGAGCGGCGAAGGCATGGCTGACACGCAGTCAAACGACCCGCTTCACGGCATCACTCTTGAGACGATCCTGCGCAAACTGGTCAACAAGTACGGCTGGCCCGGACTTGCGAAGCGGATCGACATCAACTGCTTCAAAAGCGATCCGAGCATCAGCTCGTCGCTGAAGTTCTTGCGCAAGACGCCCTGGGCGCGCAAGCAGGTCGAGGACCTGTTCGTGAACTCGAAGTTCTGGACACGCGACTAGTCAGCCGTTCGCCCCCTACGACGCCCCGGCGGGGTCGGTCCCGGACTGCCCGCTATCAGAGACCGTGGCCGTCCATTGCGTTCCGTCCCAGTAGCGATGCTCGTGTCTGCCGGTGGGATCCGGGAACCAGTTTGCCGCTATCGGAGCTGGTGCGGTTGCCGCGACTGCAGTTCCGCCAAGGCGGCTCTCAAGCTCTTTGACGCGTGGGCGCAACGCCAACTTCGGGCCAGCGCCGAAGACACCATGCATAGGGTCGAGTTCGCCGCCGTATATTCCCGGTACAAGTGATACGCCCGCGGTCCAGGCCTCGATGTGGACGGTGCCATCGTTCGCCACATCGGCTTTGATGAACTGTGGGTTCACGAGTGCACCGAAGCCCTTGCGCCACACCTTCTCATTGCGCTCGTCAACGTACTTGAAACCCTCTCCCTCTAGGTACTGCGTGACTGTCGTTTGCGCCTGTTCGGCCGATAGACTGGTCTTGAGTGTGTTCACGTATCTAGACATCGGTTCCCCCTCATATCCGACCCGCGTTGAGACTACCTTACCCGCATCTGCGGGCGCCGTATCCAACGTGACTGTCATATGATGGGAGCTGCTCTAAGAAGAGATCAGGTCAGCGATTGGCGGAACGCTTCCTACGCCGATGTAGGCGGTACCGGAGTGCACGGTCGTGGTACGTTCTGTGACATCAGAACAGTTGGAACGGAGCAGCACATGGATAAGCACCTTATCGCCACCGAGATCACGAAAGCGATGCGCACCCGCGACAAGCCGCGCCTCGCGATCTTAAGACTCGTGAAGAACGAGATCGATATTCGCGAGAAGGACACCAAACGTGAACTCACCGACGAAGAGGTGGTCGCGACTTTCAAGAAGGTGCTCAAGCAGACCGGCGAGACCCTGGAGGGTTCGATCAGGGTGGGCACGAACGCCGAGCGCATCGCGCTATTGCAAGAGCAGGTGGAGATACTGAACGGCTACCTGCCCACACAGGTCGCGGGCGACGAGCTGCTTGCAATCATCGACCGCGTGCTTGCCGAGGGCGGATGCACGGAGAAGCGCGACATGGGCAAGGCGATCGGACTTGTGGTCGCAGAGACCGGCGGCAACTGCGACAAGGCCGAGGTGGCACGCATCATCGGCGGGAGACTCGACTAGACGGTGCCGAGAACGCATATGTCTAGTGCGTTCTGGATCGCCCCAGCTCACAAAGGAGTGGACTGTCATGGCCAAGCCAACGGTCGTCGTGGCCCTTGGAGGCAATGCGCTTCTGCGACGCTCGGACCCGATGACGGCAGAGGCACAACGCGTGAACGTCAAGATCGCCGCCAGGGCGCTCGCACCGCTGGCTGAGCAGTACAATCTTGTGCTTGCGCACGGCAACGGTCCGCAGGTCGGGCTGCTCGCGCTGCAGGCCGCGGCCTACAGCGATGCCGAGCCGTTCCCGCTCGACGTGCTGGGCGCACAGACGCAGGGCATGATCGCCTACATGGTCGAGCAGGAACTCGGCAACCTCCTGCCGTTCGAGAAGCCGCTTGCCACCGTTCTCACCATGGTCGAGGTGGATCCGCTTGATCCCGCTTTTGATGACCCTACCAAGTTCGTCGGTCCCGGTTATGTCAAGGGCGATGCGGATCGCCTTGCCGAGAAGAAGGGTTGGAGCTTCAAGCAAGACGGCGAGAAGTGGCGTCGAGTGGTGGCATCGCCGGAGCCCAAGCGGATATTCGAGCTCCGTCCCATCAAGTGGCTGCTTGAACATGACGTGGTCGTGATCTGTGCGGGCGGTGGCGGCATACCCACCGGCTACCTCCCTGACGGCACGCGCACGCTCGTGGGGATCGAGGCCGTCATCGACAAGGACTTCGCGAGTGAGTTGTTGGCCCGTGAGCTCGGAGCTGACCTCTTCGTGATGGCGACGGATGCAGAGGGTGTGTATCTGGACTGGAGAACGCCTCAACAGAGGCTTCTTGGGTATGTGACCCCGGAGGAGCTTGGCAAGTACGAATTCGCGACCGGGTCGATGGGACCGAAGGTCGAAGCGGCCGTCAGGTTCGTGCGAGAGACCGGTAACCGGGCGGCCATCGGGAGACTCGAGGACATCGAGCTGATCGTGAACGGCGAGGCAGGCACGAACGTCGTTCCAGCCGGGAAGCTGCCCTAGAACTCCACCTCGTCAGGGCGCTCCCGCTCGTCAGCGAACCACTCCTTGCCGAAGTCCCCATCGGCTATGCGCTCGATCGGCATCTTCATGTAGCGACCGGAGGCCTGCACGGCAACGGTGCCGTCTTCCAGCACGATCTCCCCGGTGCCCTCGAACAGCCGCCTGGAGTTCTTTGTGATGCGTCCGATCGCGCGTATCTCGCCATTGAGAGGGACCGGCTTTCTGAAGCGCACCGAGAGCTCGACTGTCACACCCCATACATCGTGGTCGCTGATGTTGATGGTTCTGCCGATCATCTCATCGAGAATCGTTGAAGCGATACCACCATGCAGTCGCCCCGGGTAGCCCTGATGGTGCTCGAGCGGCGCGAAGATGCCGAACAGCTCGCCGTTCTCGAGTTCGTAGAAGCGGGCGTGAAGGCCCATATCGTTGTCGATACCGCACACCACACACATGCGGCTGATGTTCTGAGCTGCAAGGACTCGTTGTCTCACGAGTCATCCCCCTGTTCGGCGTTCCGGTCCTTGAACGCGGCGGCGAATCGCATGAAGCGGTACACGTCCGGGAAGTTGGAAGCCAGGCCCAGTGACAATCGGATCGTGTTGGGGACTTTCCCCGTCGCGCGCCTCCTCCACCAGGACCGTCGCGGCCAGCGACGTTGGATCGTGTGAGTGGGGATTGCCGTAGATCCCCTTACTGAGCAGCTCGTGGTGCGCGGCGACCTGAGACTCTGCATAGAGTCCTCCGCCGGTGTAGTCCAGATACACATGGCCGAGACGATCGAGCCGCCCGTAGTCGGTCGCCCGCAGCGTGTCCAGGTGTGAGGTGTCTCGGTACCCGTGGTTCTTGCCGAGGAAGTCGGCGAAGGCGGCATCGTAGTTCGAGTATTCATACGCGGTCATCGGTCCTCCGGTGTGATTGCGGGCGCACCATGGATGATACCGCTCCCCGGAGCCATCGTGCCCAGGGCCCCGCACTGCGACTTGCTGCTGGTAGTATGGGTGGGTATCGCGACCGCGACCTCGGGTCATCGAACCTCGGGAGGCAGGATGGGACGCTTCTCGCGACCGATATTGATTGTGTGTGGCTGGCTGTGTGTGGGACTGGGTTTCGTCGGCGTGTTCCTGCCCGTTATGCCGACCACGATCTTCCTCATAATCGCGGCGTGGTGTTTCGCGCGCAGCAGCGAACGTTTTCACGCATGGCTGATCGCCCATCCGCTCCTCGGCCCCTATATCCGTGACTACCTTTCGGGCAAAGGTATGCCTCTGCGCGCCAAGATCGTCGCGCTCTCGCTGATGTGGATCGCGTGTGTCTCCTCGGCAATCATCGTCGTGCCCGTGCTGGTCGGAGACATCGCGGTGATCGGCTGCGCCGTGGCCGGTAGCTGGATGATCCTGCGTACGCCGACCCGGCGTCCGGGACTTTAGCCCATGAACGAAGAGTGCTGAGCACGGCTCTGTCTAACCGCAACCGGAGGAGGTACCGTGTCGGAGAAGTACGGTCGTCTGCATGTGATCGCCGGCTGCATGAGCAGTGGCAAGACCGGTGAGCTCATCCGTCTGCTGTCGCGCCATGCCGTCATCGGCGACACGATGGTGATCTACAAGCATTCGGTCGACTCTCGTGACGGCTGTAAGGCACGCTCGCGACTCGGTACGGAGATGGAGGCACGGGTCGTATCGGGCCCCGAAGCGATCCTCGGCGACGGTTGTCGCGTGGTCGCCATCGAGGAGGCGCAGTTCTTTGGCGACGGACTTGCGCCCAAGGTCCGTCAACTCCTGGCGGATGGGCATGAGGTGTACGTGACAGGCCTCAACCAGGACTTCCGTGGCGAGCCGTTCGGCGTGATGCCGGTGCTTATGTCGCTCGCTGACGAGCTTTCACTGTTGACCGCCATCTGCCAGAGGTGTCACGGAGTCGCCACGCGTACGCAACGTGTCGTGGACGGCAGTCCCGCCCCATGGGATTCGCCGACGGTACTCGTGGGCGGCGCCGACTATTACGAGGCGCGCTGCCCTGACTGTCATGAGGTGCCCGGAAGACCGGAGGGTCACTGATGCAGGTCGGCGTCCACTCGGAAGTAGGCACACTTCGAACGGTGATGGTCCACCGTCCCGGTCTCGCGCTCGAGCGACTGACACCCTCCAATCGTCAGGACTTCCTCTTCGACGACCTCGTGTGGATCGAGCGCGCACAACGCGAGCACGATGCGTTCTGCGATGCATTGCGCAGCCGTGGCGCCGAGGTGCTCTATCTGCAGACGCTGCTCTCCGAGACACTCGAGGCCTCAATAGAGGCGCGGCGCTTCGTCGTCGAGCGCGCCGTGTCGTCGTTCACGATCGGCCTCTCGCTCGTTGCTGAGCTGCGTGCGTTCCTTCTCGAACTGCCCGCCGCCCGACTTGCGTCTGCTCTTGTCGGCGGTCTGCTCCTCTCGGAGATGGAAGGCGTCGACCACGCGGCCTTGACGCGACACTCGCTTGGCGCCGTCATGGCGGGACCCGATACGTTCGTGTTGCCGCCGTTGCCGAACACGATGTTCACCCGCGATTCGAGCGCATGGCTTTACGGTGGTGTGGTGTTGCCGCCTCTGTTCTGGCACGCACGCCGCCTCGAGGTCGTGAACGTCTCGACCATCTACCGCTTCCACCCGTGTTTTGCAGATGCCGGCTTCTCGTTCTGGTATCCGCCGTCCGGGGATGCGGAGCGCTTCGCTGTCGAGGATTTCGGGCAGGGTATCTCGCTTGAAGGCGGCGACATCATGCCCATCGGCAACAAGACCGTACTCGTCGGGATGGGGGAGCGTTCGACCGGTTGCATGGTCGAGCATCTGGCCCGCTCGCTCTTCTCGGCAGGATCGGTCGAGCGGATCATCGCCTGTCGGATGCCCCAGGATCGCGCGTATATGCATGTGGACACCGTGCTCGGCTTCCTTGATCGCGATGCGGTGACGCTCTACCCGCCGGTCATCGACGCCATGAAGGTGTACAGCGTGCGGCCCGGCGACGGTTCGGACGTCTTCGAGATCACCGAGGAACGCGACCTGCTCTCGGCGCTGGCCGATGCGCTCGGCGTCAAACGGATGCGTATCGTACCCACGGGCGGCGACAGCTTCCAGACGGCGCGCGAGCAGTGGGATGATGCGAACAACGTCGTCGCGCTGGAGCCGGGCGTGGTCGTGGCCTATTCGAAGAACTCGCACACCAATGCTCGCCTGCACGCAGCGGGTATAGAGGTCATCGAGGTCGAGGGTTCCGAACTCGGCAAGGGACGCGGCGGCTGCCACTGCATGACATGCCCCATCGCGCGCGACGCTATCTAGGGAGGCTCGCATGAGCGCGGACAACGTGAACGTCCGGATGTTCGGTATGCTGCAGGCGTTTCGAAAGGAGCGGGGGCTGCCATCTGTGGTCACCATGCAGGTACCTGCCGAGGGGATCACGGCCCGCGAGCTTGCTGTCGAGTTAGGGTTGCCGCTCGATCAGATCGAAGGCGTGTTCTGCAACCACACTGTCTACGGGCTGGACCGCACCATCAGGCCGGAAGACGAGGTCGCGTTCGTGCCATACGGTACACCCGGTCCGCACCGCTACTTCCTCGGCTTGTACAAGGCGGGCAAGAGCAGTAATCCGGAAACGGAGTGAGCTTGGTCTGACACTCCGGCGATGCCCGCGCTACCATGGCAAGCACGGCAGGTCGAGACCCGAGGAGTACCGTGCACATCATCGACTTCCATACGCATGTGTTTCGCGACGACATCGCTTCGGCGGCGGTGTCCACGCTTGAGGAGCGGGGCACTCTGCGGGCGGTCTATGACGGCACGATCCGCGGTCTTGTTCGCCAGATGGCCCGTTCGGGTGTGGACATCTCGGTGATCCAACCGGTCGCGACCAAGCCGGGTCAGGTACGCTCCATCAACGACTGGGTCGCAGCTACTGATGATCCGCGTGTGGTCCCGTTCGGTGCCATGCATCCCGATTTCGAGGATCCGCTGGCTGAGGTTGCCCGGATGGCCAAGCTGGGTCTGCGGGGCTTCAAGATGCATCCGGAGCACCAGGACTTCGCGCCTGACGAGGAGCGTCTCACGCCGATCTACGTGGCGGCTGAAGCGTACGGGATGGTCGTGCTCTTCCATGCGGGTGCCGATGAGATCCACTCGACCGTACACGGCACACCTCGCGCGTTCGTGACGATGCTCGATGAGTTTCCCGGGCTCACGGCAGTGCTTGCGCATATGGGCGGCTATCGCCAATGGTCCGAGACTGCCGAGGTGCTGGCCGGTCGCGATGTGTACTTCGACACCGCGTTCACGCTCGGCCATCTGCCGGATGATGAGTTCGTCTCGCTCGTGCGCAAGCATGGTGCCGAGCGCGTGCTGTTCGGTTCCGATGGTCCATGGACAGACCAGGCGTTGGAGCTCGAGCATCTGCGGTCTCTGCCGTTGACGGCATTGGAGATCGACGCCATCTGCGGCGGTAATGCCGAGCGTCTCCTCGGTTTATAGCGCATGCATCCTGAGATGTTCGACTACACCCTTCGTGAGAGTCCGCGGGCTCGGAACGTGCGGTTTCGCGTGTCTGCTCGCGATGGTCTCGTGGTCGTGGTACCGCGTGGTTTCGAGGTCAGGCGGGTCCCGGCGCTCTTGGAGTCTCGGCGTCCGTGGATCGAGCGGGCCCTTGGAAGTGTCGAAGCACAGCGGGAGCTGCGGGCCGCCCAACTCGTTGCGGGGCCACCACAAAGACTCCACCTGCGTGCGATCGATGAGGAGTGGAGTGTCGAGTACCGCAAGACGACCGCTGCGGGTGTCTCGGCACGCGAGCATGACGGATACCGGCTCGTGGTGTCGGGTGGCATCGCCGACCCCACAGCGACACGGGATGCCATCAGACGCTGGCTGGCGCGACGTGCGAAGGCAACCCTCGCACGAAGACTCCTTCTGCTGGCCGAGGAGCACGGCTACGCCGTAAGGCGAGTGGCGATGCGTTGGCAGCGTTCGCGGTGGGGCAGTTGCTCGCCATCGGGAACCATCAGCCTCAATACACAGCTGCTCTTCTTGCCGGCCCCGCTGGCCGAGTATGTGCTGTTGCACGAGCTCTGCCACACGGTGAACCTTGATCACTCGGCGGCCTTCTGGGCGCGTGTCGGCATGCATGAGCCCGGGCACAGGAGGCTCAAGCGCGAGCTGCGCGATGTTGGCTGGGGACACGTTCCGGCATGGCTCCAATCTGAGTGAAAGTCACCGCTATCGCCATCGGGGAAAGATTCGCTTACACTGTGTTTTGGGTCGACTAACGGCCCAAGGATTCGCGGCGTGACACCCCGGGTCTGTAGAGGGCAAGCGTCTGAAAGCAGACGCGTCGGGGAAGGTCGAGTCGCTCTGTTTTTGCCCTGCGGGGCGAGAGGATGGATTTAAATGGCACAGGGTACCGTCAAGTGGTTCAACCCGGACAAGGGCTACGGCTTCATCGCGCGCGAGGATGGCGAGGACGTATTCGTCCACTTCTCCGAGATCCAGGGCGAGGGCTTTAAGACTCTCGACGAGGGTCAGGCCGTGGAGTTCGAAGTGACGACGGGCCAGAACGGCAAGCAGCAGGCGAGCAACGTCCGCAAGATCTAAGAGCGGCGAAGCACATAGCATGCAGCGGAAGGGCGGCCCTCACGGGGGCCGCCCTTCTTTTGTGTCGCGGCACCACCACATGACATCGGGTATCATCGAGCGGACATTCATGCATCTGGAGGAGTCGGCGTGCTCGCACTGAGCGAGATACTGCACAGCAAGCTCAAGTTCGCGCTCATCGCGCTTGCGATAGGGCTGATCGTGGCGCTTACGATGACCCTCTCGGCCATGTCCGAAGGGCTTGTCACCGGCATGACCGGCGCGAAAGGGAACCTCGACGCCGACGCGGTCGTCTTCCAAGGGGATACCTACCTCAACCTCGAGCGGAGTCTGCTCACCGCCGAGGAGGTCGAGCGGGTCCGCGCTGCGGACGGAGTGGCCGAAGCCTACGGCGTCGGGCACATCTTCATCTCGGTGGACGCACCCGCCAAGGCGTTCGACACACGCGCGTTCGGACTCGAGGGGGACTTCGAGCAGCTACCGATCGTCGAGGGAACAGGCGGCATGCCCACCGACGGCGAGGCGATCGTGGACGAGACGGCGAGGGCCGACGGCATCGAGGTGGGGGACACGCTCGCCCTCACACCGATCGATCGCGAACTCACCGTCATCGGTTTCACCGAGAACCGCCGTTACGTCATGGCTCCGGTGTTCTACGTCAACCTCAAGACCTACGAGGATCTTCGCGTGGCGTCGATGTTCGGCGCGATGGCCGAGACGACTGACGCCGAGCTTCCCTCGGCCACACATGTCACGGACGCGGTCGATGGCAGTGTCTCGGTCGTAGCGGTCAAGCTCGAGCCGGGCGTGACGGTCGACGATCTTGCACAGACGCTTGGCGGGGAGTTCGATGTCGTGACGCCGGATGAGGCAGCGCTTGCGGGCAACGGAATGCCGGTGATGGTCCTTGCAGTGAACGGGATACAGGTCGTGTCATTCGTGATCGGCGCGCTCGTGATCGGCGTCTTCTTCTACATCACGACGCTGCACAAGACCGGGCAGATCGCTGCGGTCAAGGCGCTCGGTGCGTCCAACGCCTTCGTCTACCGTCAGCTTCTCGCACAGATACTCGTGCTGGTGACACTCGGCGCACTTATCGGCACCGGTCTCGCACTTGGCGCGGGCGCTGGCATGCCGTCGACGATGGCGTTCGATCCGCGGCTGGATCGCTGGGCCGTCACTCTAGGTCTCGTCTACCTGATGGCGTTCGTCGGCAGTCTGTTCTCCCTGCGCAGTATCCTGCGGATCGATCCGGCCACCGCGCTGGATCATGCGGAACACTAGGGGCCACAAGATGAGCCTTCTTCAAGTCAGAGACGTGAGCAAGACCTATGGCTCCGGTCGAGCCGCTGTGGCCGCCCTTGACGGGGTCACCTTCTCGGTCGAGACCGGCTCGATGCTCGCCATCCTCGGTCCGTCGGGCTCGGGGAAGACCACGCTCCTCTCGATCATCGCGGGTCTGCTCCAGCCTTCATCGGGCGAGATCGTGATCGACGGGGATCCCATCCACCTCCGCTCGTCGCGCACGGCAGCCGCATATCGCCGGGAGAAGATAGGTCTCGTGTTCCAGGACTACCATCTCATCCCGTACTTGAGCGCCGTCGAGAACCTGCTTCTGATGCCGAGACTCGCGGGTCGGGTGTCCGCCGAGCATCGCGAGAAGGCGCGTGGGCTGCTCGGCGAGTTCGGTCTTGAGAAGCGCGCGAAGCACATGCCTTCGGAGCTGTCAGGAGGCGAGCGTCAGCGGGTGGCCATCGCCCGGGCGCTCATGAACGACCCGGAGATCATGCTGGTGGACGAGCCCACGGCCAACCTCGATACGGAGCGCGGGACGCAGGTCGTCACGATGCTGGGCGAACACGTCCGCGGTCGCGCCATGACGTGTCTGATGGTCACTCATGACGGGCGGATGGCCGAGGGCGCGGACCGCATACTGCGTCTTATCGACGGGCGGGTGGCCGAGAGCCTGTAGCCGTCAAGCTGGCTTTTTTCGGCGTTGGCATGCATACTGCTCCAGGTAGTTCGGTTCTACACCTAAGACTCGGTTGTCCTGTGCCTTGCGGAATGCAGCGCGCTTTACGGATCAGCTGCGTCTGCAACAGGAGCGCCAGAAAGGCGCCCAGTACAGGAGACATATGTCGTTTCATGCGCTCGACCTTGAACCACGCCTGCTCAAAGGCGTGGAGGCTTTGGGCTACACGTCGCCCACGCCCATCCAGCGGGAAGCTATTCCGCACATCATGAGGGGTTCAGACGTTGTCGGTTGTGCCCAGACCGGCACAGGAAAGACCGCCGCATTCGTGCTTCCCACACTGCACCGGATCCCGCCGCGTGGCGGGCTGAAGGCACTTGTGGTGACGCCGACGCGGGAGCTTGCGCTGCAGATCGGCGAAGTCACCCGTGACGCGGCCCGCTTCACGGGTCACCGCTTCGTCGTCATCCACGGTGGCGTCGGTTACGAGCCGCAGCTCCAGAAGCTTCGCAAGGGCGTCGACGTGGTCGTCGCCACACCCGGTCGTTTGCTCGACCTCCACAACCGCGGCGCCATCGATCTTTCGGGTATCGAAGTCCTCGTGCTCGACGAGGCTGATCGCATGCTCGACATGGGCTTCTGGCCTGACGTGCGCCGCATCATCAATCTGCTGCCCGCGAAGCGCCAGAACCTGCTCTTCTCGGCCACGATGTCGAGCGACGTGCTGCGCATCGTGCAATCGACACTGCACGAGCCCGTGCGTGTCGAGACCTCACCGACGGCGACGCCGGTGGAGAACATTCATCAGGCGATCTACCCCGTGAACCAGATGCAGAAGTCGGACCTTCTCGTGGCGTTGATGAAGCGCGAGGGTCTCGACCGCGTACTTGTCTTCACGCGCACCAAGCACCGTGCCGACAGGGTGCACCGTATCCTGGAGCGCAGTGGGATCAGTGCGGCCGCCATTCACGGCGATCGCAGCCAGGCGCAGAGGCAGAGGGCGCTCGACAGTTTCAAGGCCGGCAAGACGCGGGTGCTGGTTGCCACTGACGTGGTGGCGCGTGGTATCGACGTCGACGAGATCACACACGTCATCAACTACGATATGCCGAACAGCCCCGATGACTACGTACACCGCATCGGCCGTACGGCCCGTGCGGGCGCCTCCGGCAGCGCGCTCAGCTTCCTCGCCTACGAGGAGAACGCGCAGTTGCAGGACATCGAGCGCAAGATCGGTACGACGATCGCGTGCGAAGACCTCGAGGGATTCGATTACAAGGACCGCATCGTGCCCAGCGCGGATCGTGCGGTTCCAACCAAGACGCGTGCTGTGTTCTCCAGTGGCGTCATGGGTCGTCGCGGCGGTCGCGGCCGGATCGGTCGTCGCTAGGATCAAGAGCGTAGAAGTCACATCCGTGCGGCCCGATACGCGGGCCTGCATCAGCAATCCTCAACATTCGGAGCATCATGCGTCAGACTGACATCCGTAACATCGCGATCATCGCCCACGTCGACCACGGCAAGACCACCCTGGTCGACCGGCTACTGCAGACGACGCACGTCTTCCGCGAGAACCAGCAGGTGGCCGAGCGCGTTCTCGACTCCAATGACCAGGAGCGCGAGCGCGGCATCACCATCCTTGCCAAGAACATCTCCGTCCGTTACATGGGCGTGAAGATCAACGTCATCGACACTCCCGGCCATGCCGATTTCGGCGGCGAGGTCGAGCGGGTCCTTAAGATGGCCGACGGCGCGCTGCTCATCGTCGACGCCTTCGAAGGTCCGATGCCGCAGACGCGCTTCGTTTTGAAAAAGGCGTTGGAGAACGGCCTGAAGCCCATGGTCGTCATCAACAAGATCGACCGCCCGGGCGCCCGCCCACACGAGGTCATCGACGCCGTGTTCGACCTCATGGTCGATCTGGGAGCGAACGACTCGCAGCTCGATTTCCCGGTCGTCTACACGAGCGCCGTGAACGGCTATGCGCGCTACGAGCCCGAAGACGACAACGATGACATGGCGCCCCTTCTCGACGCGATCATCAAGCACATCCCGGCGCCGGACTGCGATCCCGATGGTCCCGTCGCCATACAGGTCTGTACGATCGACTACTCGAGCTTCGTCGGCCGGATCGGCATCGGTCGTGTGTTCTCGGGCACGATCCATGATGGCGAGAAGATCCTTGTCGTCAAAAACGACGGCACTCGATACCAGGCTCAGGTCAAAGGCCTCTTCACGTTCGAGGGCATGGGTCGCCAGGCGGCCGAGTCCGCACACGCGGGCGATATCTGTGCGGTCGTCGGCGTTGATGATGCGGACATCGGTGACATGTTCACCTGCCGTATCGACCCTGTGCAACTCGACCCGATACACGTCGAAGAGCCCACCATGTCGGTCGTCTTCGCGCCGTCCAACAGCCCGCTCGTTGGCCAGGAAGGTACGATAGTCGGCGGTCGTCAGATCAAGGAGCGTCTGTTCCGCGAGGCCGAGTCCAACATCTCGATGCGCATCGTCGAGACGGAGGACAAGGGCGGCATGGAGGTCTCCGGCCGCGGAGTGCTGCACCTCTCGGTGCTCATGGAGACCATGCGCCGCGAAGGCTACGAGTTCCAGGTCGGACGCCCACAGGTCATCTTAAAGAAGGAGAACGGCAAGACGTTCGAGCCGATCGAGCAAGCTGTCGTCGACGTGCCGAGCGAGTACGCCGGCAAGGTCATCGAGATCTTCGGCGCGCGCTCCGGTGAGATGACCGACATGGTCCAGCGTGACGAGCACGTGCACCTCGAGTTCAAGATCCCGTCGCGCGGCGTTATGGGTCTGCGCACGCGTATTCTCAACGCCACGCGCGGTGAGGCGACACTCTTCCACCACTTTGCCGAATATGGCGCCTACAAGGGCGACCTTGGCGGCCGCATCAGCGGGTCTCTCATCGCCATGTCCACTGACAGGTCGGTGGCGTTCGCGCTTGACGCGTTGCAGACACGTGGCATCCTCTTCGTCGGCCCGACCGTCATGTGCTACGAGGGCATGATCGTGGGCGAGCACGCCAAGGACAACGACCTCGTGGTGAACGTCGCCAAGGCCAAGCAGCTCACGAACATGCGCGCCGCCGCGGCAGACAAAGGCATCCAGCTTGCGCCGCCCACGACCTTCACGCTGGAGGAAGCGCTCGAGTACATCGAGGACGACGAACTCGTGGAGATCACGCCGAAGAGCATCCGGCTCCGCAAGCGTCTGCTCACCGAGAACGAGCGCAAGAAGAACCGCCGCAGCTGACGGCTACACGTAGGTGAGCCGTCCTTCGATGTGGCGGCCGACGTTCTGGTTGGTGCGAAGCCACTCTTCGAGGACCTCGGCGGCCGACGTGGTCACGACCTTGGGGTCTCCCTCTTGCGTGAGCTCCTCGGCAGACACATCAAGGTACGCTTTCGCATTCGCCGCGTGGTAGCCCTGAAGCGCTACCGTGAAGGTGGCTGTGTCTTCGACCTCGACGCCGCTCACCTGCAGTGAGACGAGGCGACCCTCCGCGTCCGAGTAGGCCGCCCGCACCGCACCGTTCACCTGGTAGCACTCGCCCTCGCCGTCGCGGTTGGGCGTGCGCATCCAGTGCGCGAACATCTTGCGCAGCGTCGCACCCGTCACCGTGTAGCGCTTCACGCTGTCGTCGTATGGGAAGCAGGACATGAAGTCCATCAGCGTGACGGTGGGGCCGAGCTCTTTGACGCGCACCGAGCCTGCGCCGAGCAGCATGACGTCGGCCTGGATCGACTCGGCGAGCGCATCGGCGAGCAGGTTGCCGAGCGAGGATTCCTGTTCGCGGAACGGGTGAGTGAGTGTGTCGGTTAACTTGCAGATCACCACGCCGTACTTCCGGTCGACGATTTGCTTATAGGAGTCGATGAACTCCATGAGCTTACGGTCGGGCTCGATGAGGTGCTCATCGATCGGGATGAGCTCCCACTTCCAATCGATGATGGCGTTGGTGTCGTCATCCACGGTGATGTCGAAGCGTCCGATCTGATTCGTGCCGACGCCCGCCTGTGCTATGAGCACGCCGTTGACGAGCACCGGCTCACTCAGGATCGTGTGCGAGTGTCCTCCGATGATCATGTCCACGCCCCAGTCGGGGTCGAGTAGCGCGGCCAGCTGCTTGTCGGACTCGAAACCGATGTGCGTGAGCAGGATCGTCAGGTCGATGTCGTCGTTGCGGTATGCGTTGCAGATGCGACCGACCTCTTCGGCGGCTTCATGAATGTCGACGAACGTGCCCACGAGCTCATCGAGGTTGATCGCATCCATGATCTTCTCGGTGATGATGCCGGTGAACAGGATGTCGAAACCGGCCTTCTCCATGATGTAGAACGGGCGCATCATGCGCTTGTTGAACGGTTTGATGTAAAGGTTGGCGTTGACGAGCGGGAAGTTCGCGATCTTCTCCAGGAACAGCAGGTGGGGGACACCATAGTCGACCTCATGGTTCCCCAGACTCACGACATCGGGCGCCAGGTAGTTCATGATCTCGATCGTGGAAATGCCCTTGAAGTCCGAGTCGATGATCGATCCTTGCACCATGTCGCCGGCGATCACGTAGATGACGTTCTCTTCTGTGGCGCGGACCTTGCTCACGTACGCCGAGAGCAGCGGCAGACCTCCGGTGAGCGGGCCTCCGCCTGCTTCTTGCTCGGCGAGGAAGTCGCCGTGCATATCATTGGAGTGCAGAATGGTGAACCGCTTCGTCACGCCCATAACGTCCCCTCGAGTCAGGGAGCCCCGCGGCTCCCGCAACACTTCTATTCCCCAAGCATCAGTGTGCCTCGGCTTCACCCGGCAGCACGTCGAGGTCTTGCGGCGATGCGTCGTGGATGAAGATCGCGACCTCTGAGGGCTCGATGCCCGGGTTACCGGCGTAGACGGTGCGCAGCGTCGAGATAAGAGCGGCTTTGAGTTCCGGTGTGCGGCCTTCGTAGAGCAGCACCTCGACGGTCGTGAAACGGTCGGTGCGGCAGGCCGGCATGTCCACGCACTCCGGAGTGGCTTCGAAGAGGCGTACGGTCACGCGGCTGTCGGGCACACCGAGTGCGCTGGTGACGGCGAGCCTTGCACCTGACAGCAGCGCGCGCTTGTAGGTCTCCGGCTTCGCCCCGGTGATGTCGATACGTACGAGCGGCATGGGTCCTCCCGGTGGTCACCTTCGTGAGCCAAGCATACAGCCCTCCTGCGGCGCCGTGCTACGTGTTACTTCACGTGACGCTGCGACATCCACTGCTTGCATCCCGCCATCCTGCTAGGATTGACGTATCGGACACCACTCTGGAGGCTCCCCATGACCGACGCGAATCCTTACGATCTTGACGCCTATCCGTCGTCTCTGCTCGAGCAGGTCGTCGGCGCCGAGGCGGAGTTCCTCGCCGGCGGGCACGGTCATGCCGAGAACACGGAGAGTGCGGTGCGTATCTTCCTTGAGTTCCTGCGCGGTTTCGAGTTCCTCAACCTTGATGTGCCGATGGTCACGGTGTTCGGCTCGGCACGCTTCAAAGAGGACCATCCGCACTATGAGTTGGCGCGCAAGATGGGCGGGGAGCTGGCCAAGGCGGGCTACAGCGTCATGACCGGTGGTGGCCCCGGCATCATGGAGGCGGCCAACCGTGGTGCGCAGGAAGCAGGCGGACTCTCGCTTGGAGCCAACATCCACCTGCCGCACGAGCAGAAGCCTAACCCCTACGTCGATCGCGTCATGACCTTCGAGCACTTCTTCGTGCGCAAGGTCATGATGGTGAAGTACTCGCGCGCTTTCGTCATCATGCCCGGCGGCTTCGGGACGCTTGATGAACTCTTCGAGGCTATCACGCTCATCCAGACCGGGAAGATGGAGTCTTTCCCCGTGGTGGCGATGGGTACAGAGTTCTGGAAGCCGATGATGGACTTCTTCCTGGAGAAGCTCGTCGCCGAAGGAACAATCGCTGCGGGCGACACGGATCTCGTACATATGACCGACTCGTGTGAGGATGCGGTCGCCTTCATCAAGGCGCATCCGCACGGTAACCACTCCAACTCTTAAGGAAGCGCAGGCGCATCGCCATGTTGAGTATCGACATCCCGGGTCGCGGTCACCTCGATCTCGAACACCTCGTTCTTGACGTGAACGGCACTCTTGCATTTGATGGCGAGCTCATACCCGGGGTTGCCGAGGCGCTCGCGGCTGTGTCGGGTACCCTTCACCCGGTCGCCATCACGGCGGACACTCAGGGTACCGCCCACAACATGGCTGCCGAGCTTGGGATCGAGGTACACATCGTCGAGCGGGGAGCTGAAGCCGCCCAGAAGCTCGCGTTCGTGCGAGAACTCGGTGCAGCGAGTGTTGCCGCTATCGGCAACGGCGTGAACGACGCCGCGATGCTGCGCGAGGTCGCGCTGGGTGTCTGCGTGGTGGGAGGCGAGGGTGCATCTGCTGAGGCGATGCACGCCGCCGATGTCGTCACGGGTGACATCGTTCACGCGATCGGTCTGCTCGCCCATCCCGCACGACTCGCTGCGACGCTGCGACGCTAGCGCATGCTCACCCCGGTACTCGCACTGCTCACCTCCGTGCTGTTCGGTGGTTCCGACTTCCTCGGAGGTCTTGCGAGTCGGCGTGAGTCTCCCATCACGGTGACCGCGAACGCGCATGTGCTCGAGATCGCGATGTTCGCGATCGTGCTGCTCGTCGCGCCGACAGCACACTACGCCACTGTCGACCTGACCTGGGGCGCTGTGGCCGGTGCCGTGGGTGGCGTGGGCGTGGTGTCGCTGTACGCGGCGCTTGCAATCGGTCGCATGGGCATCGTCGCGCCCATCACGGCCAGCCTTGCGGGATCGCTGCCTGCACTCTTCGATCTGTTGCGCGGCACCGAAGTCGGCCCTCGTGCAGTCTTCGGTCTCGTACTGGCCGTTATCGCGGTCATCGTCGTGAGTCTCGCTCCCGGTCATGAGACAGATGAGGGACGTGGTATGCCGCCGAAGGCGGTGGCGTTCTCGGCTTTCGCGGGCACGTGTTTCGCCTTAGGATTCATCGCCCTGTCCTATACCGCCACCGCATCGGGTTTTTGGCCGTTGCTCTCGGCGAGGGTCACATCGACAGTGTTGCTGTTCGGGCTTGCAGCGGTGTTGCGCCGTCCGCTTGTGGCAAGCGCGCCGGCTCGCGGAGCGGTCTTCGGGGCTGGTACGTTCGAGGCGCTCGCCAATGTCACGATGCTCGGTGCGATACGCCTCGGCCCGCTTGCGGTCGCGGCGGTGCTCGGCTCGATGTTCCCCGTCGTGGTGCTGTTGCTCGCTCGCGTGTTCCTCGGCGAACGGCTTCGCTGGGTGCAGCGCATCGGCGTGGTCCTGGCGCTCGTTGCGGTGGTCCTGACCGCGCTACCCTAGGGCTTAAGATGTTCCCATGAGAGGAGGCGATCGTGGCAGGAAGCGTGCTGGTCATCGGTGGCCGAACAGCGGTCCGCGCACCGCATGTGACGATCGCCAACATCACCGGTGCGGAAGGGCGAACACGATGAACGTGCATCTCGATATTGCACCGCTGGTCGCTGAAGCGCTCGCAACGGGCGTACCCGTGGTCGCGCTTGAATCCACGATCATCTCACACGGGTTTGCGTACCCTGCCAATGTCGAGTGTGCGTACGAAGCGCAGCGGGTCGCGCTCGAGGCAGGTGTGGTTCCTGCCACGATCGCCATCGTGGGCGGCCGTCTGACGGTAGGTCTCACAGACGAACAGATCGAGCACTTCGGGACGGCGCCGGGCATCACGAAAGCAAGTCGCCGGGATATCGCCATGCTCGCGGCGCGTGAGATGGATGGCGCGACCACGGTGGCGGGTACGATGCTGATCGCTGCCATGGCTGGCATCCGGGTCTTTGCCACAGGCGGCATCGGTGGGGTGCATCGCGGGGCGGAGAAGACCTTCGACATCTCGGCGGATCTGGTCGAGCTATCGCGCACGGATGTGGCGGTCGTGTGCGCGGGCGCCAAGTCGATCCTCGACATCGGTCTGACGCTGGAGTACCTGGAGACGCACGGGGTGCCCGTGATCGGATATTGCACCGACGAGTTCCCTGCGTTCTATACGCGCTCAAGCGGCTTCGGCGTGGACGAAAGAGTGGAGACTGCCGAGGATATCGCCGCATTCCTGCGCGCGAAACGCGGACTGGCGTTGAGTGGTGGTGCAGTGGTCGCCAACCCTATCCCTGTACAACACGAACTCGACCCGCAGATGCTTGAAGGCGTCATCGATTCGGCTTTGGCCGAGGCGGACGCGCAGGGCGTGCATGGCAAGGACGTGACGCCGTTTCTGTTGGCGCGGATCCACGAGCTGACAGGGGGTGCGAGCGAGGAAGCGAACAAGCAGCTGGTCTACTCGAACGTGCGTCTGGCGACCGAGATAGCCGCCGTGCTCTAGCTGCGCTTCCCGCCAACGTAGCGCTCGCCGTCGCACGCGTCCTCTCGGCAGTCCACGCGCCTGTTCCTCTGCTATGCTCGGCCTGATGCACGAGCATCTCGAAGGAGGAGACTCACGATGACCCGCTCGCAAGTGGCGCTTGTTCGATGTGAGTCCTACGATCCAAAGGCCGTTGATGAGGCGATAGGTCGGGCACTGGACCTGCTCGGCGGCGCCGGGAGGTTCGCACGACCCGGAGAGCGGCTGCTGCTCAAGCCCAACCTGCTGGTCGCATCCAAACCTGCCGATGCCGTCACGACGCACCCTGCGGTGTTCGAGGCGGTCATCCGACATCTGCAAGCCGCCGGCGCCACACTCACGTACGGCGACTCACCGGCATTCGGCAAGGCGGAAGGTGCTGCGCGGCGTGGGGGTCTTGCCGAGGTGGCGGAGCGCTACGATGTGGCGTTCAAGGAGTTCACTGAGGGCCGGCAGGTCTCGTTCCCGGATGGCGGTCTCATCAAGCAGTTCACGCTCGCCGCACCTGTGCTGGACGCCGACGGGATCGTATCGCTCTCCAAGCTGAAAACACACGGGCTGACCCGCATGACCGGTGCGGTGAAGAACCAGTTCGGTTGCATCCCGGGTGTGCTCAAGGGCGAGTTCCATGCCCGCATGCCAGACGTCGAGCGTTTCTCGCAGATGCTCGTCGACCTGACTGCCGTGATCGCACCGAGGTTGTTTGTGATGGACGGCATCCTCGGGATGGAAGGCAACGGTCCGCGTGGAGGTGATCCGCGGATGATGAACGTCATCATCGCATCCGAGGACCCGGTCGCACTGGATGCGACCGTGTGCGCGATGGTCAAGCTCGATTCCCGTCTCGTCCCGACCGTGCGTTGGGGCGCAGAGTGGGGTCTCGGCAACGCCGAGGACATCGAGTATCTCGGTGATGCGCTCGAGACGTTCGTCGTAGAGGACTTCGTCGTCAACCGCAGCACCGGATCGACCACCACCACGCAAGGTCGCTTCGGCGCGCTCGTCAAGGACTGGGTCGTTCCTCGACCGGTGATAGACACTTCTCGCTGCACGTCTTGCGGTACGTGTGTCCAGATGTGTCCGATCGATCCCAAGGCCGTGGACTTCGACAGCGAGCTGGGCCATGCGGTGCCGCCGGTATACCACTACGAGCGCTGTATCAGATGCTATTGCTGTCAGGAGCTCTGCCCGGAGCACGCGATCACCGTGAAGACGCCCATCTTGGGCAGGCTCATCCACCGTCGTTGACGGCGGGACCCTCACCGGGGCTGGCAGATACCGCACTGACACTCGACATGTGGTCCCGCACGGGCGAGAGGGGGCCCGTGCATGGGTATCTACTCAAAAGAGACGTTCTTCGTACCCTGGAAGGGGAGAGTGAGATGTCCGATCGCATGGCGAGCGCATTGGTGGGGCTCCTTGTAGGCGTCGTGGTCGGCGCCGTGGTGATGCTGTTCTTGGCGCCGATGTCCGGCAAGGAGCTTCAGGTGCGCGTTCGCAAGGAGGCGGAAGCCGACTGGCAGAAGGGGCGAGCCGAGTACTACAAGAGCATGAACGAGGTGCAGAAGGCGTTCGACGGGCTCAAAGGGCAGATAGCATCCCTCACGGGTCGAGCCTGATCACGATCGCGCGTAGCGACGCCGGCCTCAGATGAGGCCGGCGTCGATGAATGCCTGACGTGTTGCGTTGGTGCTTCCACCGGACAGCTCCAGCACGTACTTCTGGTTGGCGGTCTTGATGGTGATCTTGTCGGGCGTGCTGGTCGTCTCGGCGTCGCCGACCATACCCACCTTGTACTTCACCTTCTGTATGCGTGCGATCTCAAGTGCCCAGTTCCCGGGTGTCTCGGCGAGTACCTGCTCGGGCGTCATCTCCAGGTAGCGGTCAGCGTAGTTGAATCCGGCCGAGATCTGCGCTCCCCATTGCTTGAAGAAGCCTCCACCCTCCGCTTTCGCACTGTCGCGCGCCTCCATGACGTTCTGCTTGAGCATCGCTGAAGTCGTTTGCGCGAACAGGATGCGGTAGTTCGTCATCACGAGCGTGTAGGTCACACGCTTGAGCAGCCCGGCTTTCATGCTGAGGCCTGCGGCTGCCGAGACGATCCGTTCGACGTTGGGGTCCGCCATCGAGACAACGGGCGTCGGGGTGGGCATCTCGGTGGATGTGACGGCGGGGGACGCTGGAGGCGCAGGTGTCGGCGTGGGAGAGGGGACTGCGATATCCGCTACTATCTCGAGTTTTGCGCCACATGCCGCGCAGAATGCGGCTCCGGGCTTGATCGGCGTGCCACAAGCGGTACAGAATCGCAGCTGTCCGGATTCCACGGCTCCCCCTTTGCTTCGGTCTGACAGTTCCGAATCCAAGTGTAGTACACGGTGGACACGAACGATGAAGAGATGTCGCTTCGCGCGGGACTCGTGATGCCTCGAAAAATAAGGTACTTTGCCTCGGGTCGTGTCAGGGTACATAGTGGACAAGATAGATGAAGGCATGCCGCTCCCCCCGAGGCGGCTGGCCCAAGGAGCTGGACTGCATGGCTGAGAAGATACTTCTGGTCGAGGACAACCCCCAGAACCGTTACCTGGTGACGTTCCTGTTGGAGAAGAACGGTTTTGAGGTCGTTTCGGCAGAAGATGGCGAGCGGGCGATCGCGTTGGTGGAAGAACAGCGCCCCGATCTCATCCTCATGGACGTGCAGCTCCCCAAACTCGATGGCTATGAAGCCACTCGGCGGATCAAGGCTGACGAGCGCTTCAAAGACATCCCGATGATTGCTTTGACGGCGCATTCGATGAAGGGCGACCGCGGCAAGGCGCTTGCGGCAGGTTGTAACGACTACGTCACCAAACCGGTGGATGCGGAAGGCCTGCTGCAGCGCATCCGTGTCTTGCTGGATGCCCGCGTCTGAGAACGTGCGCCATTGGCCCCTTCGTCCTATACTGTGCATTCGCGCTCCGATGCTGGCGTCCGGGTCCGGACGGCGGTATGTCGTGAACCTGGTCAGATCCGGAAGGAAGCAGCCATAAGCGGCCTCTGCCGGGTGTTCGGATCCGGTCGCGAGCACCGGAGCTGATGGGTCGGACCGTTTGTCGGTTCGGCCCTGTATACTTCTGTGGGTGGAACACGCGATCTCTGTGACTTCTTGGAAGGCCTTACATGGCACACCAGTCCTGGTACCGAACATACCGTCCCCAGCGCTTCGACGAGGTCGTCGGGCAGTCGCACATCGAGCGAACGCTGCGCAATGCCGTGGACGACGACAGTGTGGCGCATGCGTATCTGTTCACCGGACCGCGCGGTACCGGCAAGACGACGACCGCGCGCATCCTTGCCAAGGCTTTGGACTGCGAGAAGGGTCCGACCGGCGAGCCTGATGACACCTGCGAAGACTGCCGTTTGATCGCCGAAGGTCGCCACCCGGACGTTTATGAGCTGGATGCCGCCTCGCGCACGGGTGTCGACGCGGTGCGTGAGGAGATCATCTCTCGGGTGAACTATGCGCCGACCCGGCGCACGTGGAAGGTCTACATCATCGACGAGGTCCACATGCTGTCGACCTCGGCGTTCAATGCGTTGCTCAAGACACTTGAAGAGCCTCCGCTCCATACCGTCTTCATCCTGTGCACCACGCATCCGCACAAGGTGCCCGAGACGATCCACTCTCGTTGCCAGCGCTTCGACTTCCACCGTCTGAGTGTCGAAGACATCGTCGCGCGATTGCGCTACATCGCTGACACCGAGGGCGTGCAGGTCTCTGACGGTGCACTCACGCTCATCGCAAAACATGCGCTCGGCGGCATGCGTGATGCCATCACGACGCTGGAACAGCTTGCGTCGTTCACATCGGGAAACATCGCGTTGAGTGACGTCGAAGGACTGCTCGGCGAGGTCGACGATGATCTGCTCTTCGAGGTCGCCGATCTCGTGTTGCAACGCGATGTCGCCGGCGCGTTCCGTTTCGTCGCGCGTTTGGCCGAAGCGGGCGTTGACATGACCGAGTTCGTGAAGGGCATGATCCAGCATTTTCGCGACCTGTTCGTCATCTCGGCGGTGGGTGATGTGGGTGGCGCTGTCGATGTCACTACCGAGGCGCTGGTGCGTCTCGAGGCACAGGCTGCAGCGTTCGGCGTACAACGTCTGGCGCGCGTGCTCGATGTGCTCGGTCGCCTCGCTGCGGAGCTGCGTTGGGCCGCGGATCAACGGCTCACGGTCGAGGTAGCGCTCACGCGGATGGCCCGTCCGGAGACGGACTTGACGCTCGAGGGGCTTGCCGAAAGGATCGCCGAGCTTGAAGCGTTCGGTCGGCTACCGCAGCCTGTTGCGACACCTACGCCGACCCCGGCTGCGAAGGCGCCCGCCCCGGAGAGTGTCACTCCGGTGAAACGCGACGAGAGCACGTCTTCGCCCGATGCGCCTACGGTCGTCCCAGTGGCGGCAGTGGCGGGCGGGCCGCTCGACCCGGCCGCCATCAAGCGTGCGTGGCCGGCGGTGCAGGCAGAGTTCAAGAAGTTGAAGCCATCGCGCTCGCACCTGTTCGATAGCACCGAGGTCGAAGTCGAGGGTGACGTACTGGTCATCGAATTCCCTGCCGGTCAGGACTTCTCGCTTCAGATCGCGCGCACACCTGAGACGATGCCGCTGCTCAAGCGCAGCATAGCGGTGGTTCTCCGCGTAGACCCGCCGCTTGAGCTGCGACTCGGCAGGTCAGGGGGTTCTGGGCCACGCCCGCATGCTGCGGTGCCCTCGGCAGAAGACACGGCGTCGCCACTGACCGATGAGACGGACTCGCGTCCGTCGGTCGCAGGGGATGATGCCGACATCACCAAGCTCGTCATGGATGAGCTTGGGGCAGAAGTGATCGTCGAACACGAGACCGAGAGCTGACATCGGTAGGCGTTCTTGGGAGGAGCACGATGAAACCGAACGACATGGCCAGCATGCTGAAGCAGGCCCAGAAGATGCAGACCGATATGGCCCGCGTACAGGACGAGCTCAAGTTCGAGCGCGTGGAAGCATCGGTTGGCGGGGGCGCGGTCAAGGTAGTCATGACCGGTGAGCTACTCGTCGAGTCAGTGACGATCGATCCTGCGACACTCGATCCCGATGACGTGTCGATGCTCGAGGACCTCGTGACTGCCGCCGTCAACGAAGCGGTTCGCCAGGCTCAAGAGGTCGCGCAGCGCAAGATGGCCGCCGTCACCGGTGGGCTGGGCATCCCCGGTCTGATGTAGATGCCGTATTACGCCGCACCCATCGTGAGACTACTCGAGGAGTTGGAGCGACTCCCGGGCATCGGTCCGAAGAGCGCACAGCGCCTCGCGTTCCATATCCTTCGCTCCGATGACGAGGCGGCTGAACGCCTCGCTACCGCCATCGTCGACGTGAAGCGTTTGATCCACTTCTGCTCGAAGTGTTTCAACTTCGCCGAGGAAGATCTCTGCGACATCTGCGCCAATCCCGAGCGGGACGCGTCGATTCTCTGCGTTGTCGAAGAGCCGCGTGATGTCGTGGCGGTCGAACGTACCGGTGAGTTCCGGGGCCTCTATCACGTCTTGCAGGGTGCGATCTCTCCGATCGACGGCATCGGCCCCGAGCAGCTTCGTGTCCGTGAACTCATCGATCGTATCGGGGCGGGCGGCATCACTGAGCTCATCGTTGCCACCGATCCCAACGTTGAAGGAGAGACCACCGCTCTCTACATCGCCCGGCTGGTCAAGCCCCTTGGCGTGCGCGTCACCAGGATCGCATCGGGGCTGCCGGTAGGCGGTGACCTGGAGTACGCTGATGAGGTGACTCTGGGAAGGGCGCTGGAAGCTCGCCGTGAGATGTGACATATGCCAGTAATTGGCTACCGCTCACCGATTCATTGCCGCCGCTCACCGCTGTAGACAGCCCCTCACCGCCAGTCGCACCCGTATCCTTGTGTGACCCACCGTCCCACCACACATACGATGCATCTGACGATACCCCGGGGACGGGTCACAACGATTTCTGAGGAGGGTGAGACCATGCAGCAGCTGACGGAGATCCGTTGGCATGCGCGCGCCGGCCAGGGCGCCGTTACAGCGGCAAAGCTCGTCGCCGAGACCGCGCTGGAACTCGATCAATACATGCAAGCCATGCCCGAGTATGGTCCGGAGCGCATGGGCGCGCCGATCCAAGCGTTCACGCGCATCAGCTCGACCCCCATCGAGATCCACAACAACATCGAGCACCCCGACGTCGTCGTCGTACTCGACGAGAGCCTACTCTCGATCGTCGACGTGGTGCGGGGGCTCAAGGATGACGGCGCCGTCATCGTGAACACCTGTACTCCTGCAGCGGATGTTCGCGTCCGGCTCGGCCGCGCCACCGGTCGCGTCGCGTGCGTGGACGCCTCAGGCATCTCGCTCGACAAGCTGAAGCGCGACATGCCGAACACTCCGATGATCGGTGCGCTCGCGAAGGTGACGGGCCTGTTCGAACTCAACGCTGTGTGCGACCACCTATCCAAGACCTTTGGTAAGAAGTTCGCCCAGGAAGTCATCGACGCGAACATCGCGTCGGTGCGCTCGGCATATGAGGAGGTGTCCATCGATGGCTAAGTGGGACATCTCGCGAATCGACGAGTGGAAGGGCGACGAGTTCCCTCTCGGCGCATGCATCCCCGAGTCCGGCAACTCGCGTGAATATGTGACCGGCGGTTGGCGCAGTCAGCGGCCGGTGCGCGATAGCGAAAAATGCACCCAGTGCCTCATCTGTTGGATCATGTGCCCCGACTCGGCCATCGTCGTGGTCGATGAGAAGGTCACAGATTTCAAGCTCGATCACTGCAAGGGCTGCGGCGTGTGCGCCAACGAGTGTCCTGCAGACGCCATCACGATGGTGCCTGAGGGCTGCGAACTGCCGGAGGTGAAGTAGATGGCCACCCAGAAGACCGTTTCTACTACCGGCAACATCGTCGTCGCCGACGCGATGCGCCAGTGCAGGCCTGACGTCATGGCTGCGTATCCGATCACTCCTCAGACCACCATCGTTGAGGAGTTTGCCGCGTATGTCGCCCAAGGTCGCGTGCACACCGAGTACATCACTGTCGAGTCCGAGCACTCGGCCATGAGCGCCTGCATCGGCGCTTCGGCTGCAGGTGCTCGCGTCATGACGGCGACCTCTTCGCAGGGTCTGGCGCTCATGTGGGAGGAGCTGCATATCGCGTCCGGCATGCGTCTGCCGATCATCATGGCGAACGCGAACCGTGCACTGTCGGCACCCATCAACATCCACTGCGATCACAGTGACGCTATGGGCGCGCGTGACGCCGGCTGGGTCATGCTCTTCGCTGAGACCGCCCAGGAGGCGTACGACAACACCATCATGGCGACGCGTATCGGCGAGAACCCCGATGTGCTTCTGCCCGTGATGAGCTGCCTGGACGGTTTCATCACCACACACTCGATCGATCGCATCGACGTTCTTGACGATGACACGGTGGCCGGGTTCGTGGGCGAGTACGTCCCGCAGAACGCGCTGCTCGATATCGACCAGCCTGTCACGCACGGTGCATTCTCCGGTCTCGGCGGCCCGTTCTTCGAGTTCAAGCGTGCGCAGCGCGACGCGATCGAGCGCTCTCGTGAGGTCATCAAGAGCGTTGCTGCCGAGTACAGTGAGTTGTCCGGCCGCCCGTTCGGCGCCATCGAGACATGGGGCATGGAAGACGCCGAGGTCGCGATTGTCGTCATCGGCTCCACCGCCGGCAACACCCGTCACGTCGCGCGTCAGCTGCGTGCGCAGGGTGTGAAGGCCGGTGTGGTGAAGGTCCGCGTCTTCCGACCTTTCCCGTACGCGGAGCTTGCCGCCACGCTATCCGGCGTGAAGGCCGTTGCGGTCATGGACCGTGCCGAGTCCTTTGGCGCCGAGGGTGGACCGCTCTTCCTTGAGGTCCGCAGTGCGCTCTACGATGCCGAGACCCGTGTGCCGATCGTCGGCTACATCTACGGTCTCGGTGGCAGTGATGTACGCCTGGACCTCATCGAGCGCGTCTATGCTGACCTGTCCGATATCGCCGCCGGCACCGCCCAGCCCGGTGGACTCGTCTACCTGGGCGCCCGGTAGGAGGGAGGTCACACATGGCAACACTCAAGGAACTCACCCATCGCGAGGATCGTCTCGAAGGCGGCCATCGTCTATGTGCCGGCTGTGGCGCCTCGATCGCCGTCCGCCAGGTGCTTCTTGGCGCCGGCGAAGACCCGGTCGTCGTCGGCTGCGCGACCGGCTGCCTCGAGGTGTCCACGACCATCTACCCGTACTCGTCGTGGAAGACCCCGTTCATCCACAACGCTTTTGAGAACTCCGCTGCGACGGTGTCCGGCGTCGAAGCTGCTTTCAAGGGGCTCAAGGCCGCCGGCAAGATCCCGGCAGACAAGCGCATCAAGTTCGTCGCGTTCGGCGGCGACGGTGGTACGTACGATATCGGTCTGCAGTCGCTCTCCGGTGCGATGGAGCGTGGGCACGACATGGTCTACGTGTGCTACGACAACGGTGCGTACATGAACACGGGCATCCAGCGCTCCTCGGCCACGCCGAAGGGTGCCTGGGCCACCACCGCTCAGGTGGGCGTGGCACAGCAGGGCAAGCAGCAGCGTCGCAAGGACCTCACACAGATCATGGCCGCGCACGGCATCCCGTATGTCGCGCAGGCTTCGATCTCGCACTGGAAGGACCTCACCATGAAGGCCGAGAAGGCATTCGCGGTGGAAGGTCCGGCGTTCATGAACGTGTTCGCCCCCTGCCCGCGTGGGTGGCGCATCCCGTACGACAAGACCGTCGAGGTCGCCAAGGCTGCGGTGCAGACCGGCTTCTGGCCGCTGTACGAGGTCGAAGACGGTGTATGGCGCCAGACCGTCAAGGTCCACAATAAGAAGCCGGTCGAGGAGTTCCTGAGGCCCCAGGGCCGCTTCAAGCATCTCTTCAAGCCCGAGAACGCCGACTTGCTTGCCGAGATCCAGGCAGACGTCGATCGCGCATACGCCGCAGTCTTGGCGCGCTGCGAAGGATAGGCACACCGCCGACAGGTTTTCGGCGGTACGGTTCTTGCTATTCATCAGGGGTTCCGCGACGTTGAGCGGAACTCCTGATGCTACTATTGGAGCATGAACGTCGCTAAGCGCGTCATGCGAAAGGATCGATTGTGAGACGTCGCGCATACCTGGCCCTGTTCGCACTGGTAATACTCGTCCTGATCGGCGGTTGTACATCTTCTGTCGATAGTGGGACCGACGCTTCCGTGGCGGCTACCGGTGAGCAGCTTCGTATCTCGGGTTCAGGTACCTGTCTTCCCCTCGTTCACATTCTGAGCGAGGAATATCCCGGCAACGCAGAATTCGTGTACTTGCCTGGTCTACACTCCGGCGGTGGGATCGAGGGTGTGGCGAACGGCGACCTCGAAATAGGCGCGGTGTCACGCGAGTTGAGCGAGGATGAAGCGGCGCTCGGTCTGGACTACGTCGCACTTTCCGATGACGGACTCGTCATCGCGGTGCACCCTTCGGTCACCATCGATGGTCTGACCACACAGCAGGTCCGCGATATCTATGCGGGCAAGTACTCTGACTGGGCCGAGCTCGGTGGGGAGGATGCGCCCATCACGATACTCGATCGCAACGAGGACGAATCAGCAAAGATCATCCTTCGCCAGTATGTGCTCGGCTCCGATCTGGAGATCACGCCCAAGGCGGTCAATCTCTACTACGAGTCGGACATGATCGAGGGCCTGCAGTCAACGGTGGGTGCGATCGGCTACTTCTCTCTTGGCCAGGGGCTCTCCCAGGACGTGCCGGTCCGCTATCTCGAGTTGGACGGTGTCGCGGCGACTGTGGACAACATCTTGAACGGGTCGTACAAGATGGTGCGTCCACTCGGCGTCGTGACGGCGAGCACGCCCTCAGCGGATATTGCAGCGTTTCTCGAGTGGGCTACGAGCAGCGAAGTCGCAGAACTGATGAAGAGCCGGGGGTTCGCACCAGCGAAGTGAAGAGAGCCCGATGAGACTCAACCCGTTCGGAAAACATCTGCATAATCAGATCGTCGTGCCGCTCGTCGTGGCATCGCTTGTCGTCGCCGTGGTGGCGACTGTCGTCGCTTGGGTGCTGCTCGACCAGATCATCAACGGCTGGATCGACGAAACGGCCACCGCCACCTCGGCCGGTGTGGTCGTGCGGTTCGACGACAGGATCGCGGAGATGCAGCAAGCCGTCAGGCTCGTTGCTGAGAACCCCCGCTTCGTCGAGGCGGTACAGAGTGGTGATCCGATGGCCATCTCCGCCCAGTTGGTCGGCATCAACCAGGCGCTCGACGCTCCCGACACGGGCTACAAGAGGGTTGGGACCGGCAACCTGATGCTGCTGGACGAAACGGGAAGAGTCGTCGCGTCGACAGGAGGGCTAAGCATCGCGCCAGACGATACCCCGCTTGGCAGCGAGGACAGCAACTGGGTCAGCCTTACGATGAGCCACCCGCTGATGATCCGGCTGCAGGGCAAGGACACGCTCACGGTCTTCGAACCCGTCAAGGGTCCCGAACAGCGCGTCTATGCGCTGGTCTACTCACAGATCATGGACGACAGCTTCGTTGCGGAGTTCGGCGTGGGCACACGTGCGGGTCTTTGTCTGTATGATGCGGATCTTTCGCCCATCGGTATCGAGATCCCGGGTGAACTCGGCGGTGAGTCTCTGGTCGCTGAGCTCAAGTCGCCCACGGGCAGCGTGATGGAGGCGCTCGAAGCCGCGCGGCAGGACGTTGATGCCGCGGTGACACGGAAGTTCATCTTCGAGGGGGTCGAATACCGTGTTGTCGCCACCCAGATCCTGTTCGAGAGCGACCCTACGCGTTCGGCCGCCTATCTCGTGACCGTGCTGGGCACAGGCGTAGCCGAGCAGACACGCGTGGCCACGCGGAACCTCATCATGTTGTGGTCGGTCGTGGCCGTTGCTGTGCTGTTGGGACTTAACTGGTGGGTGGCCCGCCGCGTTTCCGACCCCCTTACAGCGCTTTCCGATAGTGTCGCTCGCGTTGCCGATGGAGATTTCTCGACCAAGGTCACGTTCGAGGGCTCTAATGAAGTCTCGGAGTTGAGCGAGAACTTCAACCGTATGACCGATTCTCTGCGCGACCGCAGTGAGAATCTCACTAAGAAGGTGCTCGAACTGGCGACACTCTACGAGATGAGCCGAGCACTCGGATCGACCCTTGATCTTGACGTGCTGTTGGATTCAGTCCTTGACTCGGCGATGCGTATCTTCAACGTCGAGATCGGCTATGTGACACTGCGGGACCGCGAGACGGGCGAGCTGAGTGTGCGCACACGGCGTGGCGGGAGTGCGTCCCATGCTGATGAGATCGCCGTGAGGACATCGATGTCGGAGTGGGTTATCCGTGAGGGCCGACCGCTCATCTTCAACCCGCCCCGGGGTGGCGAGGAGAATCGCATCGATACGCTGAGTGGCGCTCTGGCTGCGCTGTGCGTGCCGTTGATCTCCAACGAGGGCACACTCGGTGCCATCACCGTTGGGAGTCGGGACGCGACTCAGCGCTTCACGAGTGACGATGTCCGCCTTCTTTCGACGATCGCCAACCATGTCACCATTGCGATCGGTAACATCGATCTGTTCTCGAGCCTACAGGAAGCTTATCTCGCGACGGTGCGCGCGCTGGCCACAGCGGTCGATGCAAAGGACACGTACACACGTGGCCATTCCGATGGGGTTGCGAAGTTCGCCCTCGTCATCGCAGAGAGCATGGGTCTGTCCGCCGAGCAGCATATCGCCCTCAAGATGGCTGCCTACCTACACGACATCGGCAAGATCGGCATCTCGGAGGAGATCTTGCTCAAACCGGGCAAGTTGACTGATGAGGAGATGGCGCAGATGCGCCATCACCCGCTTATCGGCGCGAACATCTTGCGGCCGGTCGCTTTTCCTTGGCCCATTGCGCCGATCGTCCGCCATCACCACGAACACTACGACGGAAGTGGCTACCCGGCCGGGCTGAAGGGTGAGGAGATACCGATGCTGGCCCGGTTGCTCACTGTCGCTGATGCCTTTGAGGCAATGGTCTCGGATCGTCCGTATCGTCGCGGTCGTTCGCAGGAGGATGCCATCTTGGAGCTGCGTCGTTGTTCAGGCAGCCACTTCGACCCACGCGTTGTCGACGCTTTCATCCGGGTTCTCGAACATGCGGCGATCGATGAGCGGCCGGGTCGTGAGGATCTGGGCGATGACGAGGGTGGCGATGAGAGGCGTGCCGTGTTCGTGGCGGTCGCCGATGGCATGGTCTTAAGCTTCCGCCGTCTTGGCGGTCCGCGTCTTGCTGCGAACCTGGAGCGAGATCTTAACCTGGCCTTCACTGACAAGCAGATGCCCTTCACGATCGTTGCGGGGCATCTGAGCATCACAGGCGGTGGGAGCGTCGCCGCACCAGAGCAGCTCGATGACATGCGACGGGCGATGGGTGTCATCACGGCAGCAATGGAGCGTACGTCCGGGGCGAGTCTCGTGGAACATTTCTATACCGAGACTGTCGATGCACTACCTGAGCGCATGCGTTCCTTCGCTCAAAGGATGTGTCTGCTCGACGTTGTCTAGCGAACGTGCCGCTTGCTCTCGCCACCTGCACGAAGAATGCTGGTACACTATCTCCCGATCTCGTGACCTGCACGGTGCACCTGCGGCGAACCGCTGGTGGGTTGGGAAGGAAACATGGCCCTCATCGTTCAGAAGTTCGGCGGCACCTCGGTCGGCACGACCGAACGCATTCGCGCTGTGGCCGAGCGGATCGTCGCCACACATATCGCCGGCAACGAGTGTGTTGCGGTCGTCTCGGCCATGGGTGATGTCACCGATGAGCTGCTCTTGCTCGCCCGGGCCGTGAATCCGGCACCCCCCGAGCGCGAGATGGACATGTTGCTTGCCACGGGTGAGCAGGTCACCATCGCGCTGCTCGCCATGGCGATCCACGCGCTCGGTCACGAAGCGATCTCGTTCACGGGCGCGCAGGTAGGTATCGTGACCGACGCCGGCCACACGAAGGCGCGCATCCAAGAGGTCCGGGCCGACTGCGTCAAAGACGCGCTCGCGGAGGGTCGCATCGTCATCGTCGCAGGCTTCCAGGGCAGTACGCCCGAAGGACAGATCACCACACTCGGCCGCGGTGGTTCAGACACGACGGCTGTTGCCATAGCCGCCGGCATCTCGGCCGATGTCTGCGAGATATACACGGACGTCGACGGCGTGTTCACGGCCGATCCGCGGGTGGTGGCGGACGCGCGTAAGATCGACGTCATCTCTTACGAAGAGATGCTTGAGATGGCCGCTACCGGAGCGCGGGTACTTCAGCTCCGCTCGGTGGAGTTCGGCCGCAACCACGGGGTCGTCATGCATGTTCGTTCGAGCTTCAATGACCTTCCGGGAACTATCGTCAAGGAGGCTGACGCTTCAATGGAGCAAGCTATCATCTCCGGTGTCACGCACGACACCTCCGAGGCCAAGATCACCATCCGTGACGTTCCGGACCAGCCTGGCGTCGCGTCACAGGTCTTCTCGGCGTTGGCTGAGGCGAACTGCAACGTCGACATGATCGTACAGAACGTGTCCGAGGAGGGGAGCACCGACATCTCCTTCACGATCCCAAAAGAGGACCTTGTGCGTGCCAAGCGGACCGTTGAGACGATGGTGGCCCACCTTGGCGCGCGCACATGGTCGGTGGATGAGTCGATCGCGAAGGTCTCCCTCGTTGGCGCCGGAATGAAGACGCATCCCGGTGTCGCCGCGCAGATGTTCACCGCGTTGGCCGAGGCAGGAGTCAATATCGACATGATCTCGACGTCTTCCATCCGCGTTTCGTGCGTGATCTCCGGCGAGCAGGCCGAGCAGGCAGTGCGCGCTCTGCACGAGACCTTCGGCCTCGCCGAGCATGAGGTGTATGTCGAGACGGCCCCCACTACCGGAGGTGGCAACTGATGGCTTGGGACAAGGTCTTACCCGAACATCCCGTCGTCGCGGTAGCGGGCGCGACCGGCGCTGTCGGTATCGAGATGCTGAAGACACTCGAGGAGCGGGACTTCCCGGCGTCCAGAGTGATCGCGCTTGCCTCTTCGCGTTCGGCCGGTAAGCGCTTGCCGTTCGCGGGTGGTGAACTGATCGTCGAGGAGATGACCGAGACGTCACTCGATGGCGTCGACATCGCGCTCTTCTCGGCAGGAGCCGCAGTGAGCAAGGCGATGGCGCCTGTTGCCGTGGCTGCGGGGTGCGTGGTCATCGATAACTCCTCTGCCTTCCGAATGGACGACGACGTACCACTCGTGGTGCCCGAGGTGAACGCGGGCGACCTGAAGTGGCACTCGGGTATCATCGCCAATCCGAACTGCTCGACCATTCAGATGGTTGTCGTTCTCGGTCCTTTGCACGAGCTCTCACCCATCCGTCGTGTGGTGGTCTCCACCTATCAGGCGGCGAGCGGTGCAGGCCAGGCGGCGATGGACGAACTCTACGATCAATCACGTGACTTCCTGCAGGGTCGCGAACTCGTGCCTAGCGCGTTCACACACAGGATCGCCTTCAACTGCATCCCGCAGATCGACGTCTTCCTCAATGACGGGTCCACCAAAGAAGAGTGGAAGATGGTCGTCGAGACGAAGAAGATCATGCACGCACCCGAGATCGAGATCGCCGCAACGTGCGTCCGCGTCCCGGTGCTTCGTTGTCACTCTGAGTCTCTCAACATCGAGTTCGATAGTGATGTGACCGTGGCGAAGGCACGTGCCGTTCTTCAGACCGCCCCCGGTATCATCGTCACTGACGACCCGGTGTCACTCAGCTATCCCATGCCGGCGCTGCTCGAGGGCAGCGACGACGTCTACGTGGGCCGTTTGCGCACGGATGAGAGCGTGCCGTACGGTCTTGCTCTATGGATAGTCGCGGATCAACTTCGAAAAGGCGCTGCGCTCAACGCCGTTCAGATAGCCGAAGCACTGCTGGCGCGTTAATATTAAGGAACGAGGCCGCAACGGACGACGATTTGGAGCGTTCTGTCTCTGCAAAGAGGCATTCTCTGAGGGGAGCTGTGTGACCATGACGGAACCCAGTGTTCTCATTGTCGAGGACGACGCCACGATTGCCCGCTTCATCGAGCTGGAACTTGAGCACGAGGGATACGGCGTGCTGAGGGCGGGCGACGGACCTGCGGCGATCGACCTTATGAACGGCAATGAGGTGGATCTCGTCATCTTGGATCTCATGCTCCCCGGGATCGATGGCATCGACGTTGCGAAGCACATTCGCAAGCGCGGCTCCGATGTGCCGATCTTGATGCTCACTGCTCGTGCGGAGACCCACGATGTCGTCTCTGGTTTCGAGGCAGGCGCCGACGACTATCTGCGCAAGCCCTTCGAGATACCTGAACTGCTGTCGCGTGTGCGTGCGCTGCTCAAGCGCGCCAAGGCTGCCGGGCCGAGTGCACCCTACGAGGCTTCGGGCGTACGCATCGACATCGACAAGCGCGAGGCGACGCTCGAGGGTCGGGTGCTCGACCTCACCGCCAAGGAGTTCGATCTTCTGTGCTACATCGTGCAGAACGCCGGTCGGGTGATCTCCCGTGATGAGATCCTTGAGGCCGTCTGGGGTGGTCAGCACACCACTGACAGCAACGTCATCGAGGTCTTCATCTGCCACCTGCGTAACAAGATCGGCGATCGCGACAACAAGATCATCCAGACGATCCGAGGAGTCGGATACTTCTTCGCGAGGGGATAGATGCGCTTCTCTTCGATCCGCGCGCGTGTCCTCTACCTGGCGGGCGTCTTCTCGCTCCTCCTCGTCAGTAGCGTCACGCTTGCCACGTACTTCTTCGTTGCAGACGGCATGTCGCGGTCCGCGCAGGACACGACGTGGCGGCTTACCCAGATAGCCTCGCGTTCGATCGCGCGCACCACCACCAGCGTCAAGCTCGACGCCGCAGCCAAGGGCCTCGAAGGCGTCGAGCGGGAACATGAAGCTGAACGCCAGCTTCTGCGCGCGATCCCTGACATTCTGGCCTCCGGAGGTGCAGAGGAAGGTGCGTACGCCCTCTACTTGGAAGACGAGGGCGGCGTGCTGCGGCTTGTGTGGTACAGCGATAAGGCGGGCGTAAGCGAGCTAGAGGTACCGCGAAGGCTTGCGATCGAGCGCCAGCAGCCCATACAGTCCGGCCCGGGTTCGACGGGTGCGATCACCGGGATGTTCACCAGCGCTGACCTCGGCACGTATGTCGTCCACGTGCCGCTCATACTCCCGGACCGGACACAGGGTGTGCTGGATGTGGTCTACACTCCAGACAAAGAAGAAGCGATCCTTGACTCGGCCCGGGCGCCCATGTTCATCGCCGCCGCCTTCGCGCTGCTCGTTGCTATCCTCATGATGCAGATCATCATGAGTTGGGTGCTCTCGCTCGTGGACAATGTCCGTATGGCGGCCGATTCGATCGACGCTGGTCAACTCGATATCAGTCTGCCCGAGGAGGGCGAGCATGAGATCACCGAACTCGCGCGCTCGCTCAACAACCTGATGGACCGTCTCAGGCTTCGAGCGGAGGCACAGACACGGTTCGTGGCTGATGCTTCGCATGAGTTGGCGACACCGGTCGCCGGTATACGGGGCTACGTCAACATCCTGCGCGACTGGGGTTCTGAAGACCCGACCACACGTGACGAGGCGGTGGCCGCCATAGACCGTGAGTCCCGCCGGATGGCGAAACTCTGCAGCGATCTCCTGTCGATGATCCGTAGTGAAGAGATGCTCGAGTACCGACATGTCCGCTACGACATCAATGCGCTCAGTCGCGAGGCGCTTGCGACCGCGGCAACACGTTACATCGGCAAAGGCCTGGAGTTCACCGGTCCTGATGAGGGACCGTTGTGGGTCGTTGGTGATCCGGATCGCATCGAGGAGCTTCTCGGCATCTTGCTGGACAACGCCGGCAAGTACACGCCGGCCGGCGGTAGCATCGTTGTCGAGACACACAAGCGGCGGGACCGTGCGAGCGTTGAGATCAAGGACACGGGCATCGGCATTCCCGAGAAGGATCTGCCGAACGTGTTCGAACGCTTCTATCGCAGTGATGCATCCCGTTCCAAAGACACCGGTGGGTTCGGTCTGGGTCTCGCGATAGCAAAGCATATCGTTGACATGAGCCAAGGCTCGATCACGGTCTCGAGTCGTGTTGGAGTGGGTACGACGTTCCACATCGAACTGCCACGCACCCGTATCAAGGAGTGAACATGTCACGCACGCGCTACATCGCCCAGGCGGGCGTCATCGCCGCCGTTTATGCCGCTCTCACACTCCTCGTCTTGCAGCTTCCGAGTCAGTTAGGATGGGGGCTCGTGCAATTCCGTGTCAGCGAGGCTGTCACGGTGGTCGCGCTCTTCACTCCTGCGGGCATTCCCGGGTTGGCCGTCGGGACGCTTCTGGCGAACGCGTTCATGTTCACGCAGGTCGGTCCGCTGGCGCTGCTGGACGTGGTGTTCGGTTCGCTCGGCTCGTTGCTCGGCGCCGCGTGGATGTGGCGGATGCGCAAGCGCCCGCTGCTCGCGCTCGCGGGGCCGGTCATCGCTAATGCTCTCATCGTGCCGGCGTATCTGCCGATACTGCTGAAGGGCTTCGGCCTTTACGAGGTTCCCTTCTTGGGTATCGACCTCGAAGGGCACTGGCTCAGCATGTACTTGCTCGGTGTCGCGGCTGTCGGGATCGGAGAGGCGGTCGTTATCTATGGTGTGGGTCTGCCGTTGTACGCTGGTCTGAAGAGACTCGGCTTCAGCCGACTAGCTGAGGACTCCTAAGGGGGGACGATGGGAACCGATGCACCGCATGTGATGTCGCTGTCGCTTCGGGATCCGCTGATCATCCATTGCGCGGCGCGATGTCGTGATTGTCTGGGCTGCGTGCATGTCTGTCCGGTTCGCGCGATCCGGATGGTCGACGGTCGTCCCGAGGTCATCACCGAGAAATGCGTGAAATGCGGACTGTGCGTCAACGAGTGCGGCAATCATGCGTACGTTGTCCGTGACGACGTACCCGACGTCGTCGAGCTGCTGCGCGGTCCCCGGCCTGTGGTCGCACTGCTCGCCACTGAGTTCACCGCGGCCCTGCATCCTTTCACGACCATGCAGATCGAACGCTCGCTCGAGCTGCTCGGGTTCCATGCGGTCGAGAGCACGCTGCTGGGTGAGGAGATCGTGGCGCGAGAGTACGAGCGCCTGCACGCTCGTCCGGACATGCTTTTCATCCTGCGTTCGACGTGCCCGGTGGTCACTGACTTCGTGCGTACCTACTACCCCGAGTTCGCACCGGCTTTGGCGCCGGTCGTGCCTCCCTACATCGCGCAGGCGCGGTTGATCAAGGAGCTCTATAAAGATGACATCGCTGTCGTCTACGTCAGTCCGTGCTACGCGCGCAAAGACGAGGCGATCAGTGACGAGTTCGGCGGCGCCGTGGATGCGGCCATAGACTTCCTGGAGTTGAAACGCCTCCTGGACGGTCTTGAGGATGTACCCACGCACGGACGTGCGGCGATGGTCGGCAAACAGCGTTCGGGCCTGCTGAAGGAGATCTCGCTCACCGATGGCTTTCCTCGGCAGACATTGACCTCCCGAGACATGACCGACACAGAGGTGCATGTGGTTCGCGGTATCGAAGCGCTCGAACGGTTGCTTAGGGCGATGTCATCGGGCGAGATCGCGCCGGCCATCGTCGACATGCTCAACTGTGAGGGATGCATCGATGGTCCGGCGGTGAGTCCCGGACTCTCGCTTTTCGCGAAGCGCAACATCGAGTCTGCGGCGAACGCTGCGAGTGGCAAGACGCACGTGAGCACGCGTGCGCTGCTGGGAGTGTTGCCGACCATCGATACGATGCGCTCCTTCTCGGTGACACCGGTCGTTGTCCCCATACCGACGCAGTCACGGATAGATGAGATCCTGGCCGAAGGTGGTTTCATGTCCCGGGAGGACGCTTTGGACTGCGGGGCATGTGGTTTTTCGACGTGTGTGGAGCATGCCATTGCGATCCACCAGGGCGGTTCGACGTGGGAGATGTGCTTCCCGCTGCAACGGCGCCGCTTACGTGATGCTGAGAGTTCACTCGAGACCCTGGAAACGCTCGATCCGGTGACCGGACTGTGGAACGTGCGTATCTTCGGCGAGCGCCTGGCGCTTGAGATGGCCCGCTACGCGAGGTATCAGACGCCGGTGTCGCTCGTGGTGATGGATGTCGACAGTTTCGGTGAAGTGAATGACTCGCTGGGCGAGGCGGTCGGTGACCGGGTGCTGCGAGCGCTCGGCGAACGATTGGCGACGCAGCTGCGTTCCACCGACATGCTTGCCCGACACGATGGCGACCGTTTCGCGGTGCTGCTGCCCGGCATCGGCAAGACCGCCGCTTATGCGGTGGCCGAGAAACTCAAGGACGTAGCTCGCGAGGAACCCGTTCGGGTCGAGGGCGACGGGTATACACATGAGGTGAGCCTGACGCTCTCGGTGGGGGTGACCAGTGCGAGTCCTGCCCGGGAGGAGCCGTTGGTCCTGCTGGAGACCGCCGAGGCTGCGCTCATCGAAGCGATGGCTGCCGGGAACGACCAGGCGCGTCTGGCTCCCGGTTAGGGAGGTCCGATGCACGAGGCGTTGTTGTGGGAAGCCGATGATGGTCGTGTCCACTGCCTCCTGTGTCCGCATGACTGTCGTATCGCTGCCGGGCACGCAGGCGTCTGCGGTGTCCGTGAGAATCGCGATGGAAGACTGATAGCCACGACATACGGCCGCGTGTCATCGGTGGCGGTGGATCCTATCGAGAAGAAGCCCGTCTTCCATTACCGACCGGGCACCCACGCTCTGTCGCTCGGGAGCGTCGGATGCACCATGCGGTGCGCACACTGTCAGAACTGGCAGATCAGCCGCGCGAAACCGGCGGACGGGGAACTGGACTACCTGGCGCCGGAAGACGTGGTCTCGCTCGCACGACGCTACGATTGTGAGGGTGTCGCGTTCACCTACAACGAACCGGTGATCTGGGTCGAGTACGTTGCCGACGTCTCAGACGCGTGCAGAGCCGCTGGTCTTTACACGGTCATGGTCACGAACGGCTACATCACCGAAGCGGGCCTTGATCTTCTCGGCGAACGGATCGACGTGTGGCGCGTGGACGTGAAGGGGTTGGACGACCGCACATATCGTGAGCTGTGCAAAGTGAGGTCCGTGCAGCCCGTTCTTGAAATGGCCGAGCGCGCGAAGAAGCGTTGGCTCATGCACGTGGAAGTCGTCACCAATATCATACCGACGATCAACGACGATGAGCCGACTCTGCGGGGGATCGCCTCATGGATCGCGAAAGCGCTTGGCCCTGAGACACCCTGGCATATCACGCGCTTCTTCCCGTACGTCGAACTCTCGCACCTTCCGCCTACTCCGCTCGCAACACTGCATCGTGCGCGCGACATCGGTGTCCAGGAGGGGCTACGGTTCGTGTATCTCGGCAACATCGATGAGCCGGGCGGCGAGGACACGCACTGTCCTGCGTGCGGGTCGGTTGCTGTGCGGCGGGACCACTATCGGATCACGGAGCGCGACACATCGGCCGGGTCGTGTGCGAAGTGCGGCGAGTGGCTGAACATCGTCGAGTGATGAAGCGGTATCATAGTGTCCGACCGCTTCCGATGCTGCCGTTCATGAGAGGATGCCTGCGTGTATCCATGCGTCATACTCCCAACGTTTTGGACGCGCCGCCGCCCCCGCGGTTCCGAGCGTGTTCACGCGACCTACGATCATCCGACGCCTATCGATCAGGACGGCACGCTTCCTGATCTGCTGCGCTCGCTTGAGGAGGTTCGCGGCCTCGGTCGTGTCCTGGTGACTGTAGCGACGACCGACCCGTCCATCGAGCACGAGGCTGAGGATCGCGTCAAGGGTATCCTTGCGGACTTCCCGGAGATCGACACGCTCGTCATCGGTGGCGCCGAGATGGGCTCGCTGCACCGTCGCATGGAGCAGTTGGAGTTCGCCGACCTTATCGGTGGCGTCAGCCTGTGCGGCTATGGCGCTGTGCGCAATGTCGGGCTGATAGCCGCCGCTGTGCTCGGCAGTGAAACGGTCGTGTTCGTGGATGACGACCAGATCATCACCGACCCGGCGTTCCTTGGGACTGCACTGGAGGGGATAGGGGAACGTACAGCATCCGGCAAGGTCATCCTTGCCAAGAGCGGCTTTTACACCGATGAGGCGGGCGATTATCACGCCAAGGACAACGCACCGTGGTCGGATGTCTTCTGGCGTCAGAACGACTTCTACAACCAGGCACTTGCGGCCATCACCGCCCCTCCCCGGATCCGGCCGAGTTCGCTGGCCTTCGGCGGTTGTCTGGCCCTGCACCGTGACATGTACTGCAACGTCTCTTTCGACCCGTGGGTCGCACGTGGCGAAGACATCGACTACGTGATCAACGCGCGTATGCACGGGGGTGACGTGTTCCTCGACGGTGAGTGGCCGATCGTTCATAAGCCGCCGACGATCGCCGGAACGGCGCGCCAGTTCCGCCAGGACGTCTACCGCTTCATCTACGAGCACCGCAAGCTCGAGTTCTCCAAGTCGCAGGTCGATCTCCGGCAGGTGACCCCCGAGTCGCTCATGCCGTATCCGGGCCAGTTCGTGAGTTCGTCGATCAACTGGCGTGCGCGTGCGACCGCGTTGCTGCGCGCCGTTGCCTCCAAGGAGCGAGGAGAATACTTCAACATCGCGCGTACCGCCGTATCGGAGGCTTCCACCTATGCTCGCGTCAACTGCGAGCACTACTTCGCCTTCCAGCGTCGCTGGCCGATACTCATGGATCGCTTGTGGGAGGACATCGCTCTTAAGTCACTGTTCACCGGGGAGCGTCGTGTCGACCGCAGCGCGATCACGGGTCGCTTTCCTGTGATCCGTCCGGACTGATGTCTGCCCTAGACGTCGTATTGCCTGTGCTCATCGGCGTCGGGTCGGGCTTTCTCTCCGGCCAGTTCGGCATCGGTGGCGCGATGGTGACCACTCCCGCGATCAGGCTGCTGCTCGGCAGGCCGGAGCTTATCGCTGTGGGCACGCCTCTGCCTATCATCATCCCGACGGCGGTTGCCGGAGCGATCGCGTATGCGCGCCGGGGACTGATCGACGTGCGAGCGGGACTCACGGTCGGTCTTGCGGGATCGCTCGCGTCTGTGGCGGGCGCTTGGTCCACGCGTCTGGTCGGCGGCTCGTTCGTGCTTGTCGTGACTGCTGTCGTCATCTGTTACATGGCGATGGACATGGCGCTTCTGGCATTCCGTAAAGCGTCGGCGGAAGTGGAGTCCGGTGTCGTACCGGCAGTGCCGCATGGTGTTGCGAAACGGCTGCCGGTCGGCTACATCTTGCTCGGACTGATGACCGGTCTGTACTCCGGGTTCCTCGGTCTCGGCGGCGGGTTCATCGTCGTTCCCGCTCTGATCCGCTGGTTCGGCTTCGACGCCAAGCGTGCGATCGGTACGAGTCTCGTGGTCGTTTCGGTGCTTGCCGTGCCGGGTAGTATCACGCATTACTTCCTCGGCCATGTCGACCTATGGCTTGCCGGGGTGATGGCGCTCGGCGTCGTACCGGGCGCGCTGCTCGGCGCACGCGTCACGGCGTTGGCGAGCGAGCGTTTCGTCAAGATCGCGTTCTCGGGGTTGTTGCTGGTGGTGGGCATCGTGCTTGCGCTGGCAGAGCTCGGAGTGCTCGGATGAGGGACATGTTGCGTGTCGCCACCGAAGGCGATCTCGCGATGGTGTGGAGCGCCGTTCGCGCTGCTCACGTGTTCGATGAGCGCGCCGAGCTGGAACGGCTCTTCAGGGAGGCCCCGTGGCGCGTCCAGGTCACCGATACCGGCGAGGCTGTCGTTCTCGAGCGCTGGCGAGACCATCTCGGCATCCTGAGCGTTCGCAGCCTGTGGTGTACGGAGCGACGGGTCGCACCCCTCATGCGGGCGCTCGATGACGTTGCGTCCCGTCAGGGCTTCGCCGATCTGTTGAGCCCCGTGGTACCGGAGTCATACGCGGGACAGTATACAGATGCGGGGATGGTCATCTGTCAGCGCATGATCACTATGCGACTCGATCGCCTTCAGCGCAGGGAGTCGGTGCCCTCGGTCCTCCCGGAAGGAGTGGCACTGCGCCTGGGCGTCCCTGACGACCTGGAGGCGCTTGTTGCTGTCGACATCGTTGCATTCGACGCGTTCTGGCGTGGAGACGTCCCCACCATCCATCGCTATCTCGCGTTCGGGCGCGTCATGGTGGCCGAGGTCGGCGGGCGGGTCATCGGCTATACTCTTGCCACTGTCGAGCGTGGTGAGGGTATGCTTGGTCGCCTGGCGGTGGTACCCCCTCACCGTGGTCGCGGTGTGGGTACCGGACTGCTGAACGACGCGGTGGAGTACCTGGCTCGCGCGGGCGTTCATGCAGTGTCGCTGTGCACGCAGGAGGGCAACGCGATGTCGCGGTCGTTGTACAGAAGAGCGGGTTTTCGCGAGGTGGGCGGGTCGTCGGTGTTCCTTGCGTTCGGCCGGACGCCGGAGACGCACGCGATCTGAAGCTGTCGGAAGGAGCCGGATGTCGAGCAGACGGACTATCGTGATCGACATCGTGCTGGTGATCGCGACTTCGGTCATCGGCGTCATAAGCGCTGCCGCCATCATCGTGCCTGACAGCGTGCCCCGGCCCGTTTTCACCACGGCCGTCATCGGTCTCGCTATCGTTGCGTTCGGTTCTGTCATCGCACGCATGGCGACCAGACCGGATCATCTCAAGGCTCTCCAATCGCACCAGATCCTCGAGGTTGCCGATCGCAGTCTCGCTTACCTGCGCCGCGGCCTGGACAGAGAGACGGCGGGCGCCGTGTGCCGCCTCGCGCTCGCGGATAGTGAAGCTGCGGCGGTTGCCATCACCGACACTGAGACGGTGTTGGGTTTCGCTGGCCTTGGCGAGGATCACCATGAGGTGGGTAGGCCGATCCTCACCCGTGCGACCCGTGAGGCGATCGAGACCAACGAACGCCGCGTACTCTCGACCCGGGAGGAGATCGGTTGTCCCAGGGTCGACTGTCTGCTTCGCGCCGCCATCGTGGTGCCGCTTGAGATCCGCAATGAGCCTGTCGGTACGCTCAAGTTCTACTACACGACCCCGCGTCTGCTCAACGAGACGCAGGTGACCATGGTCGAGGGTCTGGCCAAGCTGCTTTCGACGCAACTCGAACTCTCCGAGCTGGAGCGTCAGACGCAGCTTGCGTGCCGCATGGAGCTCAAGGCGCTGCAAGCGCAGATCAACCCGCACTTTCTCTTCAACACGATCAACACCATCGCCATGCTGATCCGAACCGATCCGATGAAGGCACGTGACCTGCTCCGCGAGTTTGCCCGCTTCTACCGCAGGATGCTTGAGAACAATGAGGGGCTCGTTCCGCTGCGCGAAGAACTCGACTACACCCGCAGCTACTTGAAGTTCGAGCAAGCTCGCTTCGGGGAACGGGTGCGCATAGCCGAGCGGGTCCCTGATGAGATGCTCGACATCGTGGTTCCTGCGTTCATCCTGCAGCCGCTCGTCGAGAACTGCGTACAGCACGGGATCACATCAAAAGGTGCGCTCAATATCTCGATCGAGGGCATGCGTGATGGACGAGTGGCGACCCTGATCGTGCGGGATGACGGCGCCGGCATCGCCGTTGACGATCTACCAAGGGTGCTCATGCCCGGCTTCGGCAAGGGGCTAGGCATTGCGCTCAAGAACATCGACGATAGACTAAAAGGGTACTTCGGCGCAGGAAGCGGCTTGCTCGTGGAGAGTGTCGAGGGTGTCGGTACGGCAGTGACGCTGACGCTGATGCTGCCCGAGGAGTCGGAGGGAGGCAGTGATGCTTAAAGCGCTCGTCGTCGATGACGAGGCTCCGGCACGCTCCGAACTCCGCTATCTGCTCGAGGAGGCCGGCGGCGTGGAAGTGGTAGGCGAGGCGTCCAATACGCAAGAGGCGCTGCAGCTCGTCAGGGCCATTCCTTACGATGTCGTCTTCCTCGATGTCGACATGCCGGGTCTCTCGGGCATGCAGCTTGCCGAGGTGCTTGCCCAACTCGAGCGTCAGCCAGCCGTCATCTTCGTCACCGCCTACAGTGAGTATGCGGTCAAAGCCTTCGAGGTGCAGGCGACGGACTACCTTGTCAAACCGGTGGAGGTCGACCGGCTGCGACAGGCCATCGAGCGGCTCACTCCGCCCGAGGACACTCCGGTGCGTATCGAGCGCATTCCCGTGGAGAAGGCGGGCAAGAAGTTGCTTCTCCAGGTGGGCGAGATCTTCTACATCATGGCCAAAGACGACTACTCCTATATCTTCACATCTGAGGAGCATTACCTCTCGACCATCTCGCTTGCGCAATTGGAGCACAAGCTCGAGCCACAAGGCTTCTTCCGTGTACACAGGCGTTTCGTCGTCAATCTCTCGCAGGTCAAAGAGATCGCACCGATGTACGGTGGGACGATGCTTCTGACGCTCAAAGACAAGGCCTCGACGCAGGTTCCCGCGTCCCGACGGCGCGTGCCGTCGCTTAAAAAGGCGTTAGGACTGTAACCCATGCGCGTCGGGGTCATCTCGGACACGCATGGTTCACTGCCTGCGGCGGTACATGACGTGTTCGCGGGCGTCGATCGCATCATCCATGCCGGCGACATCGGTTCGACCGCTGTCATCGCCGAACTTGAGACGATCGCCCCCGTCACTGCGGTGCACGGCAACACCGACTTCGCAGAGATCGCCTTCACGCTTCCCGGCCGCATCTCGGTAGCGATCGGGTCCACGCGGTTCCTCGTGGGACACGTCCTTGCCGAGCTTGTAAGGTCGGGTATTCCCGATGACGTCGACGTCATCGTATTCGGGCACACACATGTGTCGCTGGTAGAACGCCGCAGCAGCGTCCTGTATGTGAACCCCGGCTCGGCTTCGCGCAGCAGAGGAGGCCACGGCCACACCGTTGCCGTCGTTGAAGACGCCGTCGGCGGTCTCGAGGCACGCATCGTCGGTCTCTAAGCCCTGCGGACGGCCCCTACACCGGCGGTGAACGGTCGTCAGGGGCCGTGAGTGGCCTGGAAACGCTCGGCCACCTTGTCGCTCGCCACTCACCTCGCCAGTCATCCCTCTGACCGAAGAACGCACGCCGTACACGGCGGCTTCATCGCGCGTGCGGCGCTGCCCTTGTACGTTGATTGTGCGGGCGGCCGATCCGCCCATCTGTCTGCTAGGAGGTGAAGCGCATGAAGGTCTGCATCAAGGGTGCCGCAGAGGACCTCAAACTCGGCGATATCCAGGAGGTGTGTCACGAGATCGACCGCATCCTGCTTCCGACTGATGGCTCCGAGCCTTCGGTCGCGGCAACGGAATACGCGGTGATTCTAGCCAAGACGTTCAGTGCAAAGGTCAGGGCGATCTACGTGGATACGGGTCTGGAAGCTCTTGAATATCCCGAGGAGGTTATGAACGAGGACGTCTACGAGGGTGTCCACCCGTCGATCAAGGGACTTGTCATCGCTAAGACGATGTGTGAGCGCAACGGTGTCGAGTGTGAGGTCGACGTCATCAAAGGCGGCGTGGCCAAGCGCATCATCGCCGAAGCCGAGTCGTGGAAGGCCGACATGATCGTTGTCGGTGATACCGGCCGTACGGGCATCAAACGCATCGCTCTCGGTTCGGTCGCCGAGACGGTCGTCAAAGGTTCGCCCATCCCTGTGATGGTTGTGAAGGTCGACTAGACACGTTTTCGTTCCTATGCCGAGGGACTCGGCTGGAAGGCAATGAAGGAGGTGCAACATGGGAGACACGACGATGAAAGCCGCAGTCCCTGCGGGACCAGGTAACTCACAAACGGAGATCCGGCACGGGGCCCACGTCGACACCATCGAGAACGTCGACATAGTATTTCGTGCCCAGCGGAAGCTTTCTTTCACGTACGGCGCGTGGTTCTTCGGCGTGACGCTTGCGATCCCGGCGTCCTCGGTGTGGTGGAAGGGCTGGTACGCCACCCCGATCTGGGGCGGCTTCACGTTGAACTACCTGTTCGTATCACTGTTCTACTACGTGTTTCTTTGGACGATGGCCTGGACCTACTCGAAGCAGGCCGACAAGCTCGACGAACAGCTCATGCATATGGCGGACGCCGATGAGGCGTCGGCTGCGATGACCGGAAAGGAGGGGTAGCGGTGGGTAACCTCAACACCATAGCGATCGCGCTCGTCATTGCTCTGATCCTGTTCACGGTCTCGCTGACGATCTTCGCTAATCGCTTTACCCGTACGACTGCCGACTTCTATCTGGCTGGTCGCAAGGTTGGCTCCTTTGCCAACGCATCGGCGATCTCGGGCGACTATCTGTCCGCCGCGTCGTTCCTCGGCGTCGCCGGCGCCGTCTACGCGTCCGGCCTTGACGGCGTCTGGTACGCGGCGGGATTTGCCGGCGGCTTCATGGTCGTGGTGCTCTTCATCGCATCGGCGCTTCGCCGCTTCGGTGAGTACACGGTCGCCGACTTCGCGTTCGGGCGTTTCGGATCTCACCGTATCCGTCTCGTTACCGTGGTCATGGTGCTCATTACGAGCATGTTCTACATGGCGCCTCAGATGTATGGCGCAGGCACGACGTGGAAGGTACTCGTGGGTCGTGGCATCTTCGGCATGAATCCATACACGTCCGGCGTTGTCGTCGTCGCGGCGATCATGATGTTCTATGTCGCCGTCGGCGGCATGAAGGGCACCACGCTCAACCAGATCTTCCAGTTCTGGTGGCTGAACTTCGCGATGATCATGGTGGTCATCTTCGCCTTCGGCAACGGCTTCAGCTATCCGGCTGCTCTCCAGGCGGCATCGGACGGTACGATCATCAACAGCAAGGTAGTGACGGTCGAGCAGTTGACCGCCGACGACGGCGCGATGCTGGCGAAAGCCGAAGGCGTCATGTCTGCCGAGGAGTTCGCCAAGGTAGAAGCGGTCGTTGATGCCGGTGATTCAGCTGCCAAGGTCCCCGTGGCACTGCCTGCCGTCAACAAGCTGCACGAGATGCGCGATGCGCTCTTCAACGAGCCGGGACATCGCTACAACACTTTCGACCAGTTCTCGATGGTGCTGGCCCTTGTCCTTGGTACCGCGGGTCTGCCACACATCCTGAACCGGTACTACACCAACCCGTCTGGTGCGGCAGCGCGCCGCTCCACCTTCTGGGTGCTCGTCTTCATCGGCATCTTCTATATCATGGCCCCCATCGCCGGTCTTGCCGGTATCAATCTCATCAAGAATGCTGTGGCCAACGGCACGGCTCCGGCCACCGCCGACTACGTCAATGGCATGCTTGTGAAGTCTGACGCCATCATGCCGACCATCGCTCAGATCCTTGGCGGCGAATGGCTGATGGGTATCGTCTCGGCGGGCGCCTTCGCGGCTATGTTCTCCACGATCGGTGGCCTGCTCATCGCTTCGGCATCAGCCGTCGGCCACGACGTCTATGAGAAGTACGTCAACCCCAATGCAAGTGAGAAGCAGCGTGTGTTCGTCGGTAAGGCTGCAGTCGTCGTCTTCGCTCTCATCGCGATGGGTATCGGTCTGGGTATCCCGGCCTCAGGTCTGGACCAGGCGTACCCGGCGCTGATCGCCATGATGGTGACCTGGGCGTTCGCTGTTGGCGCGGGAGCGTTCGTCCCGATGTTGCTCACCGGCATCTGGTGGAAGGGCACCACGGAGCGTGGCGCTATCTCCGGCATGCTCGTCGGCGGCGGCGGCTCGATATTCATCATCGTGCTGAACATCCTGAGCCAGCTTGGCATCATCGGAAAGACGGGCCTGATCGGGTTCCTCGGAGGTCTGACCTTCCCGACGCTGTTCACGTTCCCGCTGGCGATCGCGACGATCATCGTCGTCAGCAAGCTGGACGGGCAGCTTCCCAAGAACTTGGACGAGATCTGGATGCGAATCCATGGTACCGCCCACGAGCGGCATGAGAGAGATCTTGGCTTGGACAAAGTGAGTACCATGTTCAACAAGCACTAAATCGACCCCCCTCGGTCGAAGCTCATCCCCCCAGGGAGCTTCTGACACAGGCGCCGGCCCTCCGTCCCCCGGAGGGCCGGCGCTTTCACGTTCGTCAGGAAGTCCCTGCTGCGGTTGCGAGGTCGTCGACCAGTGCCGCGATGTCGTGAGCATCGGTGCCCGGGAGATCGAGTCGCATCACGCGAAGGCCGTGTGCCGCAAGCGTGACGAGGTCGCCCTCGGCTTGTGCACGATGGAGTGCCGAGAGATGGAAGTCTTGCTTCGGTACTTCATAGTCGGTGTGATCGCGCGTCGTCAGGACAAGGAAGACACCTGTGTCGGGACCGCCCTTGTGCAGCTGGCCGGTCGAGTGGAGGTAGCGGGGTCCGAGTTCGAGACAGACGGGCACCCCTGTCGCATCGGCGATGCGCTTGGTCGCGGTGCGCAGAGGCATCAGCAACGTCTCGTCTTCGGGAAGGTAGGCGAGGACGGCAAGGTAGTCGCCTGGCTGCAGTGTGCCGAACAGGGCGCGAAGAGCCTCGATACGCTCGGTCGGCTCTGTCGTTGGCTGGGCCATGCCGCCGGCGTAGGTCACCCACGTCCCGCCAAGGTCCGCGCTCGCGCGCGGTGCCGATGACTCACCGGCGAGGATCGCCGTCGTCGCCTTTTTCGCCTCAGTGACGTTGGGTTCGTCAAACGGGTTGACGCCCATCAGGAAGCCGGTCAGCGCCACCGCGTACTCCCAGCGCAGGAACTCGACGCCGATGTCGTAAGGATCCGACAACACGAGTTCGAAGATGGGGGAGTCTGCCGCGACGTTCTTCGACCAGGTTCGCAGGTCCTCATCGTCTGCGTAACGGATGACAACGACTGCACGATCGGGTCCGTAGCCGGTGGGTATGGAGATGCCCTGTTCCACGACGGGCACGATGCCCTTGCCCGTCTTACCAAGTGACTCGGCCACGAGCTGTTCGATCCAAAGGCCGAACGAGCGCAGGGTCGGGGAGCATACGAGCGTCAGTTTGTCTTGCTGCGCTTCGTAGCGGTCGGTCATCCATGCGGCCAGCAGGGCGCCCGGATTCTGCTCGGCAGGGGCCTTACACGCTTCCTCCATGACTGCAGCACGCTCGATCAGCGTAGGCACGTCGATCCCGATGAGTGCGGCAGGTGCAAGGCCGAACATGCTGAGCGCCGAGTAGCGTCCCCCCACGGTGGCGGGTGCGGAGAGCGTCACGCGCATGAGTTCGCGCTGGCGTAGCTTCTCAAGGGGCGAGCCGGGATCAGTGATGATGATGAAGCGTCGTCCGGCTGCCGGTCTTAGCATAGTAGCTTCCATCCACTGACGGAAGATCGCGTAGAGCGACAGCGGCTCGAGGGTCGTGCCGGACTTGGACGCGAGGACGAAGAACGTGCGGTTGGGGTCGAGCGTGTCGAGTAAGGATTTCACCGCGAGTGGAGAGGTCGTGTCGAGGATGTGCATCCGCGGCATCCGCGGTGCCGAACCGATCACGCGTGAGAGCACCAGCGGAGCGAGTGAAGAGCCACCCATGCCGAGCAGCACGAGGTCGTCGGTGCCCTCGCTCAAGATCGCTTTTGCCAGGTTCTCGAGTAGCGGAAAACGACCGGAGGCTTTGCTCGCAAGGTCGGTCCAGCCCATACGTTGGACGATAGGTATGCGATTGTCGAACTCCTCGCAGTACAGGCTTGCATCGCGGTTGTTGAGCCGATCGATGGCGTCGGCATCGATGAGCCGTTGCAGCGCGTCCATGACTGGCCCCCCTATTCGATTGCGTCGGTGATAAGACTCGGCACTTCGATCGCAGGCGTTGGTCCCATTCTAGCCACTATGACGCCCCCTGTGACGACGAGTGCCCCTCCCAGCCCCACGAGGAACGTAAGATGCTGGCCGAGGAAGATCGCGCCGAAGATCACCGCACTGACCGGTTCGGCGTAGGTGAGTATAGCCCCATGGTCCGCGCGTACACGCTTGAGTCCCGAGAGAAAGAGGAAGCCGGTGCCGACCGTCAACACGATGGCGAGCGTTGCGAGCGCACCCCATTCGCGTGCCGTTGCGGGTCCGGCGAGGAAGAGCAGTGCAGGTGAGAGCAGGGTGGCCGCGACCACGTCTTCGACAAGCATCAGTGTCACGGCTCCCACGCCGCGCAGCAGCCGTTTCGCGTTCAAGATAAGCATCGCATAGGTGAGTGACGAGGCGAACGCGAGCAATGCGCCCGGGAGCATCGAGCTGCCCGACTCGTGTCCCACCGTCGCCAGCAGCACCGCTATGGTCCCGCTCAGCGCAAGTGCAAGCGGGAGCACCACACGATGATCGAACCGCTCATTGAGCAAGAGTGGCAACAGGACCGCCACCCAGACCGGGCCCGTGTAGCCCAAGATCTCGCCTATTGCGACCCCGGCAAGCCTCAGACCGAGGAAGAACAGCACCCAGTTCACTGCAAGGAGTACTCCGTTGGTCGCCAGCCCGAGCCAGTTCTGTCTGGACATACTCTTCAACTCGCGATAGGTGCCGGTGAACGGCGCTACGACGAGCAGGACGAGCGCGGAGATACCCACACGGTAGAAGACCGCGATGACCGGATGGACATTCCCGGTTGCCTCGAGCACGAGCGGGATCGTCCCCCAGGCTATCGCGGCGGTCGCGATCAGGGTGAGGCCGGACGCGGTATCGCTGTGAGCCGCGCGTATCATGGCGCGTCAGCAGATCCGTGGCAGCTGCTCACCCACGAGCATGTCCATGATGCGTGTCGCACCGAAGGCGGTCTTCACGTAGACCTTGCCGGTGGGTCCCTCGGCCACGGTACCGATGATCGCCGCCGCGGCTCCGTAGGGCGCCTCGCGCATCGCTGCCAGTGCGGCGTCGGCCTGTTCGGCGGGAACGACGGCGACCATCTTGCCCTCGTTGGCGACCTGGAAGACGTCGTAGCCGAGCATCTCGCTCGCACCGCGTACCTGGTCGAGTACGGGTACGGCGGACTCTTCGACAGTGATCGAGACTCCGGACGCGCTGGCGAGTTCGTTGAGCGTGGAAGCCAGCCCGCCGCGTGTGGGGTCGCGGAAGCAGCGGACATCAGGCGCGGCTTCGAGCACGGCTGCGGTGAGTATGTTCAGTGGTGCTGCGTCGCTCTTGATGTCGGTGGAGAAAGAGAGACCCTCTCGCGTGGATATGATGGCGATGCCGTGATCTCCGAGTGTGCCCGAGAGAAGCACGACGTCGCCGGGGCGACAGTGCGATCCGGAGAGGTCGACACCCTCGGCCAATACGCCGACGCCGGCAGTGTTGATGTAACAGCCGTCTCCGTGGCCCTTCTCGACCACCTTCGTGTCCCCGGTGACGATGCGAACGCCTGCCTCGGCAGCGGACTGGCGCATCGAGATGAGGATGCGACGAAGGTCTGCGACTGGCATGCCCTCCTCGAGCACGAAGCCCACCGAAAGGTAGAGCGGGCGGGCGCCGGAGGTGGCGATATCGTTCACGGTCCCGCAGACCGCGAGACGGCCTATGTCGCCACCGGGGAAGAAGAGCGGGTTCACGACGTAGGTGTCGGTGCTGATCGCGAGACGTGAACCAGGAAAGTCGAGCGATGCGGCGTCGTCCATGCGCATGAGCGCATCGTCAGCGAAGCCTGCCATGAAGACGTCCTCGATGAGCTCGCGCATCATCGTGCCGCCACTGCCGTGCGCGAGTAAGATGCGGTCCTGTAGCATCGCAGTTCCTTCCCTGGAGAAATGGCGGGCGTTAGGCCCTGCCGTAGTCGGTGTAGCGGTAGTACGCCGCGCACGAGCCTTCGCTCGAGACCATGCACGGGCCGATCGGATGCTCTGGCGTGCACCCCTTGCCGAAGAGCTTGCACTCGTAGGGGAGCACCACGCCGCGCAGTACATCACCGCACTGGCAGCCCTTGATCTCGCGGGGTTCCGGCGGCGTTACCGGCACTCGTATGCGGGCGTCGTAGCGCTCGAACTCGGGGCGTACCGCAAGGCCGGTGCCCGGGATGACGCCAATGCCGCGCCACTCGGCGTCGGTCGGCTCGAAGACTTTCTCCATCGCAGCCACAGCCGTACGGTTGCCTTCGGACATGACGGCTCGCTTGTAGGCGTTCTCGACCTCGGCGCGGCCTTCGGCCAGCTGGCGGGCCAGCATGTAGACGCCCTGCAGTATGTCCACCGGCTCGAAGCCGGTGATCACGCACGGTACGCCGTAGCGTTCAGCCAAGAAGCGGTAGGGTTCCACTCCGATGATGGTGGAGACGTGGCCGGGCAGGATGAAGCCGTTGATCTGCACGTCCGGGTCGTTAACGAGCGCCTCGAGCGCCGTGGGGACCGTCTTGTGGAGCGAGAGCGCCGACCAGTTCTCAAGGCCGCGACGCGCCGCCTCACGGATAGTGAGGGCAACGGCGGGCGCGGTGGTCTCAAAGCCGACGCCGAGGAACACGACGTGGTTGTCCGGGTTCTTCTCGGCGATGGTGAGCGAGTCGAGCGGCGAGTAGACGATGCGCACGTCGCGCCCGTCCGCTTTTTCGCCCGACAGCGATGAGTAGCTGCCCGGGACCTTCATCATGTCGCCGAAGGTGGTGAGGATGACGCCGCGCTGACGGCCTATCTCGATCGCGAGATCGATCTCGGCGTTCGCGGTCACGCATACCGGGCAGCCAGGACCCGAGAGGAGCGTGATGGTCTCGGGCATGACTCCGCGTAGTCCGTTCTTCGCGATAGCCATGGTGTGGGTGCCGCAGACTTCCATGAGCTTACATGGCCGGGTCGCGACGCGCTGGAGCTGCTCGATGACCTGCCGGGCGACCTCAGGATCCCGGAAGCCCGACACCAGGTCGCTCACGACGCCTCAGCTTCTTCGACGTCGATCTCTTCGTACTCTGTCGGGATGCCATATTCCTTGATGATCTCAAGGGTCTCTTCAGCGAACTGCTCTGAGATGACCTCGATCGCGAACCCTGCGTGCACGAGGATGTAGTCCTCGAGCTTGGCACCCGGCACCATCATGATGTTCACTTGGCGCTTGACGCCGAGGATGTCCACCGTGGCTACCGGACTGTCCTCGGGCTTATCGATGATCTTCGCGGGAATCGCAAGGCACATGCCGTCCTCCGTTCGTTCACACTTCGTGTCGTCGCGCCCAGGCCACAACGGCCTGGCCGTAAGAGATACCGCCGTCGTTGACGGGGAGGCGCACATGGGTGAGTGGCCGCATGCCGGCGACGGTCAGCCGCTCCATCGCTCCGCCTAAGACGAGGCGATTCATGAAGACTCCGCCCGCCATGGCGACTGTCGCATTCCCGAGCGCGGCAGACGCCCGGACGCATGCGTCAACTATAGCGGCAACCACTGCGCGGTGGAAGCGTGCTGATATTACCCGGGAGGGTATGCCCGAGGCTAGATCGTCAAGCACGCCCAAGAGCACCGGTCCGCTGTCGATGATCACCGGATCGCCACCCACGAGTTCGAAGTGATATTCGCCGTCCGCCGAGTGGTCGGCAAGCGCTTCGAGTTCGATCGCCGCCTGTCCCTCGTAGAGTGCGTCGTCACGAACGCTGCAGAGCGCTGCCACCGCGTCGAAGAGTCTTCCCATCGATGATGTCGGTGGGCTGTTCACTCCGCGTTCGATCATCGTGAGCAGTGTGCGCTCTTCGCCCTCAGCCAGACGTGAGCGGAGTGCCTCTGCCCCCGGATGGCCGAGAAGCCCCGCCGCCTGCAGTGCCGCCACGGCCATGCGAGCGGGTCTGCGGATAGCGGACGCCCCGCCGACGAGCGGCATCTCGCTCAGGTGTGCGAAGCGTGTGAAGCCGTCCCAGCGAGACAGCAGGACCTCGCCTCCCCAGATGTGGCCGTCGGTCCCGTAGCCGGTGCCGTCGAATGCGACGCCTACGAACGGCTCCGTGACGCCGTGTTCTGCGGCGACGCCGACGACGTGTGCGTGGTGGTGCTGAACGCCGACGCTCGGCAGATCGAGGGCGAGCGCGAACTTCGTGGACAGATACTCGGGGTGCAGGTCGTAGGCCACGAGTTCGGGGCGTATGCGAAAGAGCCGCCGGTAGAGCTCTAGTGTGCGCTCGTAGTACTCGAGCGTCTCGGCGTTCTCCATGTCGCCGATGTGCTGGCTCACGAAGGCGTAGTCGCCTTGCACCAGCGCGAAGGTGTTCTTCTGCTCGGGGCCGGCCGCCAGGATCGCGATATCGCTCTCGAACGGCAACCGGAGCGGGAACGGCGCGAAGCCGCGTGCGCGCCGGACGAACTCGGTCGCACCGCGTACGACGCGCGTGACCGAGTCGTCATAGCGTGAGTAGATGTCGCGATCGTGCATCAAAAACGCGTCAGCGATATCACCGAGTCGCTCCAGCGCCTCGGTGTTGCCCGTCGCGATCGGTTCTTCCGAGAGGTTCCCGCTGGTCATCACGAGTGGCCGACCGACCTCGCGCAGCAGCAGATGGTGGAGCGGCGTGTACGGCAGCATGACGCCCACCTCGGCCAGACCGGGTGCGATGGAAGGCGCGAGCACCTGCGCGTCTTCGCGCACGCGCAGAAGCACGATCGGCCGAGCGGAACCAGCGAGCAGGGCCTCCTCTTCGTCGGGCACGTGGCAAAGGTCGCGTACCTCGTCAAGAGTCGCGACCATCACGGCAAGCGGCTTGCCCCAGCGATGTTTGCGCTCGCGCAGCCGGGTGACCGCAGCCTCGGAGGTGGCGTCACAGGCCAGCTGGAAACCGCCGAGTCCTTTCACCGCAAGGATGTCGCCGCCGAGCAGCCGTTCTGCTGCCGAGGCGAGCAGCGCGTCGGAGCGGACGCATTCTGCCTTCTGGTCTCGATGCGGACGAGGCGTCACCTCGCGCTCGATCGACCATCGCCATTCGTCTTCGACACCGGGAGCGTTCAGATACAGGCGCGGACCGCAGATGAAGCATGCATCGGGTTGGGCATGGAATCGACGGTCCATGGGGTCCCCGTACTCGGCGGAGCACTCGGGACACATCGGAAAGTCTCGCATCGTGGTCATCGGGCGGTCGTAGGGGACGTCTGAGATGATCGTGAAACGCGGACCGCAGTTGGTGCAGTTGATGAACGGATAGCGGTAGCGGCGGTCTTCGGGGTCGAGAAGCTCGCGCTCGCATGCCTCGCATGTTGCGATATCGGGGGAGACGAGCGTCATCACGCCCTCGATCGCTTCGGAGGCGATGATCGAGAAGCCCTCGAAGCCTTCCGGGTCGACCTCCTCGCCGACCACAGACTCCACGACCGCCATCGGAGGGGCGGAGTCGTGCAGACTGCGAGCGAACGCATCCACGGCGGCGGGGTCTCCCTCGACCACGCAGTAGACGCCGTCGGAGGCATTGCGGACCCAGCCGGACACACTCAGATCACTGGCGAGTTGATAGACGAACGGGCGAAAACCCACGCCCTGCACGACGCCTGTGACGTGCAGCGACAGCGCCTTGGTCACCGTCTCACCTCTTGTGGACGCTGTCCGCGACGAAGCGGTTGTTCATGAGCACGAAGAGCTTATACGCTTGGTCGAGCAGTTCCATCGCGTCGGTGGCCATCTGAGGGTTGAGGGTCTCCTGGGGGCCGTTGAACGGCGAGTCGTGGATGAACGCATTGCGCGCCTCCCGCATCTGACGCCAGCGCTTCGGGAAGTCACGGTAGCCGAGCTCGGCTGCGGCGTCTTCGAACTCCTCGCCGGCGAGCGTAGGGAAGACCTTCCCTATGCGTACCCCGATCGAGCGTTGCATGTCCATGACGGTTCGTCGAAGTCTGAGATCAGCCCCGTGAGAGGCCATGATGCGGTCGAGCACGTCTTCAAGGAACGCTTCGAGGAACGCCATCACCAAGATCACGACGACCTCCGAGTCGCCCTGGCGTTCGTAGGCGCGGATGCGCTCGTCAAGGCGCCGGATGCGGTCGGCGGGGAAGGTGCGCCGTGTCTTGCCGGTGGCGTGACAGTGCTGGCAAGGATGCTCGACGTCGAGGAACTTGGGGTCGCCGGAAAGGTGTCCACAGACCGGGCACTCCCAGTAGACCGGTGCGGAGTCGGTCGCCTCGGCAAAGACGGTCTTCGGTGTATATCGCTTGGCTGTCATCCAGCTGATTGTAGCAGTAACCTGCCTCCGACAAGACGCAAAACGGCCCCGCCGTCTTATGGAGAGCGGGGCCGGGCCGATCACGCGGATCTCAGACGCGCTCGATGGTGACGTCATCGGTCCCGACGTCGAGCTGGTTCACGGCGTTCTCGATCTTCTCACGAGCCTGGCCGAGCATCACGGTGACCTGCGCCAACTCTGCGCTCGAAGCAGCACGATCACCGTGATCGGCCAGGTGATGCAGCTGCTCGAGCCACTGCTGAGCGAGCGCCAGCTGGTCGTCGACCATGGCCATCGCTTGCTTCATCTGACCGGTGTTGATGCCTCCCTCACACATGCAGGTTCCTCCTCGTTGCGGCCACGTGCGTGGCCTGTACCAGTGGCGGTCTGACGTAGTCCGGGATCAGCCGAGCAATCCGGCGAGTTCCTCGATGAGACGCTTCTTGGGCATGGCGCCAACGAGTTTCTTGATGACCTTACCCTCTTTGAAGACGAGCAATGTCGGGATTGAGAGCACGTCGAACTTGGTCGCGGTAACAGGGTTCTCATCGACGTTGAGCTTGGCGACCGAGATCTTGGATGCGTACTCGGCAGCGATCTCCTCCAAGATGGGCTCCATCATGCGACATGGGCCGCACCATGGTGCCCAGAAGTCGAGGATGACGGGCTTGTCGCTGCTGACGACGTCAGCCTCGAAGCTATCATCGGTGACGTGCGTGAGATTCTCGCTCATTCGACGCTCCTTTCGTGTGGGACGCTCAGATCGAACAGAGCCTGTTGTCAAGATACCGCAATGCCTCGAACGCTGCTGAAGCGCCCTTCGCCGCAGCAGTGACCACCTGTTTCAGTTCGGAATCAGTGACGTCTCCGGCGGCGTACAAGCCCGGATACGAGGTAAGGCCGTTATGGTCTGTCTGCACGAAGCCGCGTTCGTCAAGGTCACAGAGGTCGCTGACGAGTCCACTCGTCGCGTCGATGCCGACGAAGATGAAGATGCCGTCGAGGGGCAGGAACTCGTCGGGATCGTCGTTGGTGGCTGCCAGTTCGATCCCGGTCACCTTCCCGTTCTCGCCTTTCACCTCTTTGACGACACGGCTCCAGTGCAGCTCGATCTTCTCGTTCTCGAAACAACGTTCCTGGATGCACTTCGTGGCGCGAAGTTCGTCCCGACGATGCACGATGTGCACACGGCTCGCGAACTTGGTGAGGAAGATAGCCTCTTCGATCGCCGCATCGCCGCCGCCGATGATGGCGACCGTCTTGTCGCGGAAGAGAGCGCCGTCACACGTTGCGCACCACGAGACGCCGCGGCCGGTGAACTCGGCTTCACCCGGAACACCGAGCTTTTTGGGTACTGCGCCTGTGGCGAGAATGACCACTCGAGCAAGGATGTCCTCGCCTTCGACTGTCAGCTTGAAGTCAAGGTCGACAGGCTCGACCCTCTCGACTTGGGCGAACGTGCGGAACTCCGCTCCGAAACGTTCAGCCTGCTTGTGCATGAGATCGGCCAACTCGGCACCGGAGAGTCCCTCGGGAAAGCCGGGATAGTTCTCGACCCAGTCGGTCGTCACGATCTGCCCCCCGGGGAGTCCCGTTTCGAACACGACGGTCTTCGCACGGGCACGGGCTGCATAGAGCGCTGCGGTGAGTCCGGCAGGTCCTCCGCCGATGATCGCTATGTCGACTGTTTCCATCTAGATACTGCCTCCGGGGACGTCGATGGGTTGCCCTGCTTCTTGAGCCTCTGTGATGACGGCCGCTAGGTTGGTCTTCGCATCCTCATTGATCAGCTGCGCGTGCACATCGCCGTCGCGCGTCAACGCCTCGACCTTGGAGAACTGCAGCGCTGCCGCTTCGTAGTCCTGGCGACCGCGCCAATAGAAGATACCCAGATTGAAGTTCGCCTGTATGTGATCGGGTTCGGTCTCGAGCACTTTGGTGATTTCCTGGATCGCCCGATCGGTCGTGCCCGAGTAGAAATACATTGCGGCCATGTCGGTCCGGACGGCCGCATCATCCGGCCGTGCTGCCAGGTAGCGCTCGTAATAGGAGATCGCGCGTTGGGTGTAGGCGACGTTGCCAGTCTGATCGCGGAGGTTGTAATAGGCGTTTGCGACCGACTGCATCGCTTCGACGTCATTAGGATCCGCATCGAGCGCGGTGAGCCCGTCAAGCAGTGCACGGTTCTCCGAGCTGAGCTGGTCGCGGAACTCATCAGGCACGCCCGATACGACAGTCCCGGGCTGGACCAGGCTCGACGAGTAGAAAGCGAATGCGACGACGCCGGCGAACACCGCTATGGCGATTGCGAGAATGGCGATCGGTATCTTGTAGCGCTGGAACGGGCGGACGATGAAGCGTTTGGCCCAGCTGCCGTCCGAGGCGTCTTCGCGTCGCTCCACAGTAAGACCGAACGCCTGGGCCTTGAGGAGCATGTTGAGGTCGTTGGTGACCAGGGTGAGCCCCTCGCAACCCGCCGCGCATGCCTGGTGGGCGACTGCGAGGATGCGATCATCGGCGTTGCGTGTCGAGAGCCCCTCGGGCATCTCGGCGTCGTTGTCGAGCGGGGCTATGCGGAGACGTCCTCCCTCGGGAAGGTCGACGCCTTCGAGCAGATTGCCGGTCTCGGACAGATCGAAGAGGATCCGACTGACTTCGCGTCCGCGGAACCGGAGCTCGGGATCAGCGCGACTCGTCTTGAGTTTGTCGATCTCGCCGAGAACCGTCTCGGGCAGCAGGACTTCCGCATCCGGATACGCCAGGAGCGTGTTGGGATCCGCGAGCAGTACGTTGGTGTCTAGAACAACAGTGCGCATGAGGCCTCACTCGGTCGGTTCACTCGTGGTCGGGAGTCGCGTCGTGTCCCTCGCCAGCTTCCACTGGCATACTACCAGCATCAGCGGTCTTGACCCTCCTGCGTATGAACAGAAGCAGGCCGATGAGGACGAGCACGACCACTGCAACGGTGCTCACGCGGTCGAGGTAGGACGCATGCACGGTCACCGTTGTCTTGGCGACAAGCACATCGCCTGCCAAGACGCGCACTTCGAGTGAGTCGGAGATCGCTGTGCCAAGGTCTACCGGAATCGTCAGGAAGTTGTCTCCAGGTTCGACAACGGCCGTCTCCTCGGTGCTTCGCAGCGAGAGTCTGCTGGCGCTGGTCTCGACTCGAAGTATGAGCTCGCGGTTGGTGGTCGAGACGATCGTCAGCGGTACGTCGCCCGTGCGGCCGGCGAGAGTGACGTCGCGCATCTCGACATGTATGCCGCCGAACACGTCGTCAGCGAGTCTTGTGACCGAGGCGGCGAATGCACGGCCACGGTCGGCGAAGGGGTAGCTGTCGTCGGGTCCGGCCCAACAGTAGCTCTCGGCGATGAGTGCTGCCGACAAGGCCGCGGCACCCGCAGGGTCTTCGGGTCCCCAAGCTTTAACCAGGCCGAGCGCGTTGCGGCGGGCTTCGGAGACTTCACTCCAGTAGTCCGCCGGGGCGCTTGTGGGTGCAGGCGCCTTCTCGATAAGGTCGATCGTGTCTGAAGATGTGAGCTGCGCAGCGCGGACGGCAGGTATGGCCTTAAGCCAGGAGACACTGTCGATCGTCGCCAGCAGTCTTTCCAGATCGTCCGTGGTGTGTTCCTGGCCGGGGCCCAGGTCGAGCATGATGACCAGTGCCCCGACATCGTTGCTAGCGGCTGCGGCATCGTAGATGTGATCGTAGATATCCTCGGCGGTGCCCGATGTCATGAGCGCGGCAAGTCCGGAATCGGTCAGAAGCGCAATGGTCCCGGTCCGGCTCTCCCGGTGGACGCCGGTGGTCGCCGGTCCGGTCTGGGAGTCGGCAGAGCAGAGGAAGTAGTCGTGATCGGTCTCGGCCATGATCTGTGCCGCCGAGGCCGGGACCATGTCTGTGCAAAGGCCTGTACCGGTGGAAGGTTTCGTCCCGAGGACGGTTTGATAGACTGACCGACCGAGCGTGTAATGCACAGCAAGGTCATCGATGGCGCCGATCTGCTGGAGTCCTCCCACATTCGGCTCGGCGTACGGTACGTCGAGCAGTTCCACGCGGCCGGTCTGCGCGGCGAGGGACAGTGCATCGAGCGTGGATGCGTACGCACGGGGCACGTCCGCGTCCGATGGGACTTCGACGACACCCTCGGGTCCGATGAGTTGGTAACCGGAGGCCACACGCGACCATTCCTCGAGTAGCAGGGGAGGCACGGCGATCGTCAGGCTTTCGCTGCGGCCCGAGACCAGAGTGATGAGTGCATCTATCGCCTTGCGCTGCGAGTCGTGCGTCGCAGGGTCGAGTACGAACCGCCCGGAGGGGTCGAACGCTGGCGAGCAGTCCAGGCGCACAACCACGGCCACGGGTAGCGGGTCGAAGGTCTCATCGGTCACGAGCACACGGGACTTCACGGTCGTCTGTTCAGCGCCGGAGACGAGGACGCGTACCTCCACCGGGTATCGTCCGGGAACGGTCGCGATGTCGGCGAGAGTCCGCTCGAAGTCAAGCGAAGTGTCTCCGGCCTCGACGTCATGCCTGACCTCGGTCTTCTGGTACAGCAGCGCGCCGGATGGACGGTATATCCTGACGCGCACCTCGAAGTACTCCGCGGGTGTGGTGAGCGTGGTGCGGACCTTGAGGGCGAAAGTGTCGAGAGGAGTAAGGCTCGGCGCGGGATACAGAAGTGAGACAGCAACCTGCTGCTCGACTTCGGGTTCTGCGGGCTGTGCGAGGACCGGCGCAGACACGGCGGTCACCAACACGGCGGCCATGAGCATCATGGCCGTGCGCCGGAAGGAATGTTTGCCGGGGTGCTTCACGCATTACCGTTCGGTTCGACGCAGCCCTCGGGCCGCGAGTGCTGAGCAGGTATCTCCGTGTACCATAGAGAAGTACTGGGCACAGATTATCTCACGATACCAGCCGACCGACGAAAGGACGTTGACCTGATGTCGACGCACGACACTCAAACGACGATCCCGGACGTGCTGCCTCTTATCCCGCTGCGCGATCTCATCGTCTTCCCGAACCTCGTCGTACCGCTGTTCGTCGGTCGCGAGCGTTCGATCAATGCGCTTGAAGAAGCGATGCGCAGCGACCACCTTGTCGCGCTCGTGACGCAGAGGGCAGCAGAGCTGCAGGACCCTGGTCCTGATGACATCTACGACCTCGGCTGTGTGGTCAGCATCCTACAGGAACTCAAACTCCCCGACGGTACGGCAAAGGCGCTTGTGGAGGGTCGTCAGCGCTTCCGTGTTCTGGAGTACCTGCAATCGGACCCGTACTTCAGCGTGCGCATCGAGCTGATCGACGAGCCCGCCGAGGCAGATGTGGAGACGCAGGCGCTCATGCGAGCCCTCGTCACCGACTTCGAGCATGCATCCGAGCTCGGTAAGCCGATCCCGCAAGAGGTCATCATGGCCGCCAACGGCATCGAGGAGCCCGGGCGACTCGCTGATTTCGTGGCATTCCACCTGAGCCTGAAGGTCGAGGAGAAACAGGAGATACTGGAGGCGACCGGCCCCAAGGACCGAGTCAGCAAGACCGCCGGCTTCCTACGCAAGGAGCTGGAGATCCTCGAACTCGGAAGTAAGATCCAAAGCCGCGTCAAGGAGCAGATGTCCAAGACGCAGCGGGAGTACTTCTTGCGCGAGCAGCTCAAGGCCATCCAGCAGGAGCTCGGGCAATATGATGAGATCCAGGCCGAGATGGACGAGTATCGCGAGAAGATCGCAGTCGCGGGAATGCCCGAGAGTGTCGAGGAGAAGGCGCTCAAGGAGCTCGGACGGCTCGAGAAGATGCCTCAGGCCGCTGCCGAGACGAGCGTGATCCGCACCTACCTTGACTGGCTGATCGGGTTGCCCTGGCAGATCGAAGACGAGGAGAAGCTCGATCTCATCGCAGCGCAAGACATCCTCGACGAGGACCATTACGGGCTCGAGAAGGTCAAGGAGCGCGTTTTAGAGTACCTCGCGGTGCACAAGCTTACCGATCACATGCGTGGGCCCATCCTCTGTTTCGTCGGACCTCCGGGCGTGGGTAAGACATCGATCGGCAAGTCGATCGCTCGCTCGCTGGGGCGTCAGTTCATCCGTATATCGCTGGGGGGCGTGCGTGATGAGGCCGAGATACGCGGCCACCGTCGCACATACGTGGGCGCGCTGCCGGGACGCATCATCCAGTCGATTTCGCAGACGGGCACCAAGAACCCCGTCTTCATGATGGACGAGGTAGACAAGGTGGGCGCTGACTTCAGGGGAGACCCCACATCCGCCCTGCTCGAGGTGCTCGACCCCGAACAGAACAACTCGTTCCAGGACCACTACCTCGAGGCCCCGTTCGATCTTTCCAACGTCATGTTCATCACGACGGCGAACCTGCTTGACGCGATCCCGCCGGCGCTGCGCGACCGCATGGAGATCATCCACTTCCCCGGCTACACCGAGGACGAGAAACTGCACATTGCGACGCAGTACCTCGTACCCAAGCAGCTTGCGGAACACGGACTGACGTCCGGCAGACTCGTCATCGACGAGAGTGCACTGGGCGAGATCATCCGTCGCTACACGAGAGAGGCCGGTGTGCGCGGTCTTGAGCGCACGATCGCGGCCATCTGCCGACAGGTCGCCCGAAAAGTGGTCGAGGGCAAGAAAGGCAAGACCTCGGTCACCGTGAGGACGGCGCACAAGTACCTTGGGCCACCCAGATTCTCATTCGGCTTGGCCGAGAAGAAGGACGAGGTTGGAGTGTCCACCGGTCTGGTCTGGACCGAGGCCGGCGGCGACGTCATCTTCATCGAGGCCACCGTCATGAAGGGCCAGGGGGCGCTGATCTTGACCGGACAGCTCGGCGACGTCATGCGGGAGTCAGCGCAGGCCGCGGTCAGCTACATTCGGGCCAAGGCGAAGGAGCTCGGCATCGACCCCGATTTCAATGAGAAGCTGGACATACATATCCATGTGCCCGCCGCCGCCATCCCGAAGGACGGCCCGTCTGCCGGTATCACGATGGCCACTGCTCTCGCGTCTGCGCTCAGCGGCAGGAAGGTGCACCGCAACATCGCGATGACCGGCGAGATCACTCTGCGCGGCCACGTGTTGCCCATCGGCGGCCTGAAAGAGAAGCTTCTTGCGGCGCACCGCGCGGGCATCGAAACGGTGCTTATCCCCAAAGAGAACGTGCGCGATCTCGACCTGGTCCCTTCCCACGTTCGGGAGGAGATGGAGATCGTGCCGGTAGAGTCGATGGAAGACGTCTTGAGGCGTGCTCTTGCAGACACCGAGAAGAGGACTTAGCTCACCCGGGCTCATGGTTTGTCTGGTGATACCGTTCGTCCGAGCTGCGTGCAGCCGCCAGGCGTAATCTCTCTGGGCGTTATGTAAACACTGTGACTTGGAAGCGGGCGGCGGGCGTGGTAGCGTTCACCAAGACGGTGATCCTTTCGCGTGGGGGTCTGGGTTGTCTCGCAACTCCCATTATCCCAGCTCAAAGGGCCACCGTCGCCTGTTTCAGGCGTGAATCTCAGGTGCTTCGTGAAATATCGAGGTTAGGAGGGTCCATGCGCATACTCGTGACCGGCGGCGCCGGCTTCATCGGCTCCAATCTGGTCTTCAGCCTGCTGAGCGGCGGACATCAGGTGGGGATCATCGACGATCTCTCGACAGGCTCGATGGCGAACCTGCATCCGGCTGCCTGGTTCAGGGGACTCGACATCACCGATCCGGGTCTGCAGGATGCGGTGGCGGACTTCCGGCCGGAGGTGGTCGTACACCTGGCGGCACAGTCCTCCATCACCGTGTCGCAGCGGGACCCCGAGCGCGATCGCCTTGTCAACATCGAAGGCACACGGGCTGTTGCACGCGCGGCCGCGGTGGCGGGTGCCCGGCGGGTGCTCTCAGCATCCTCGGCGGCCGTGTACGGCACTCCGGTATCGCTGCCTGTGGGCGAGGCCGATCCGAAGGTTCCGGAGAACCCCTACGGGCACTCCAAGCTTGCCGCAGAGCAGGCTCTCGCCGACGAGCTCCGCCCGGTGGGCGTCGACTTCGCGTCGCTGCGCTTCGCCAACGTATACGGACCACGGCAGGATCCGCATGGTGAAGGCGGCGTTGTCGCGATCTTCTGTGGACGCATGGCGGCGGGGGAGGCGCCGGTGGTCTTCGGGGAAGGTACGCAGACGCGGGACTTCATATTCGTGGGTGACATCGTGTTGGCCCTGATCGAGGCCGCCGATACGGACGTGACTCTTGCTCTGCCGGGTGATGACGGATCGGCGTACAACATCTCGACTGGTGACGAGACGTCTGTCGAGATGCTCATCCAGCACCTGCGCTCACCGGCGGGCTACTTCGGTCCCGTAGAGCATGCTCCTGCGCGCGAGGGCGATGTTGCGCGCAGTGTGCTCGACCCGACGAAAGCCCAAGAGGTGTTCGGTTGGCATTCGCGGGTGAGCCTTGAAGCCGGTCTGGCGCGCACAGCCGCCTGGTTCGCGCAGAACCGATGACCGACGCAGCCGCTGCGCGACTCGCCCGTCTGGTGTCGCAGAAGACGGAAGCCGAACTGAGAGCGGTCCTCCCTGCGGGCCGAGTGGCCCCAACGGGCACAGCTCCTGCCGATGTGCTGCTGATCAAGGGTGTCGCAGGAGCGCAGGACGTGTCCTTGGGTACGGCGCTGGCCGGCGAGGACGGAGAGGCGGCGCACAAGGCGCTTTCCGCGCTAGGTTGGGACACGTCGTCGTTCGCCATCTGCACTCGCGAGGGGGAGACGGTCGTACTCGGACCGGAGTCTCTCGCAGTGGTGGTCGAAGCGGTCGACCCCGATCTCGTTCTTGCCCTAGACGGGGTCGCTGCTGCCGATGTCGGTACAGCGCTCGGCATCGAGACACTTCGCGCCGGGGAGCCGGTGAGAGTCGCGGGCCGGATCGTGCTAGCTATCGACGGGCTTGAGGCTTCGCTTGTTGACGAGGACGGCAAGCTCCGCGTGTGGCGTCAGCTCAAGAGTGTGCGACGCGGATGATGGCCGCAAGAAACGAAACGGGGCGCCTGAAAAGACGCCCCATACTCTTGGTCTACAGGCCGGTCAGTCCTCTTCGATCTCCTCGATAGCACCCATCGGGCACTCCTCCATGCACGTCGCGCAACCGGTGCATGCGTCCTCGTTCTCGGCGCTGGCCACGTCACCGACGAGTACCAGGACGCCCTCAGGGCAAGCATCCACGCAGATGCCGCATCCCGAGCACTCGTCTTCATTGATGATGGGTCGGGGCATGTGACTCTCCTTGTTCGCATCGATCGGCCTCTCGAGGCCTTCGGTGTTCAGTTTCGCACGTACCATATCTAAGGTATCAGGGGCTGTAAAGCAGTCATTTTGCACACCACTGAAGACGCGTCGAACTTTGGCATAGCAACTGTGTTCGGGGTCGTGTCCGGAATCTTCTGTAAGTAGCATGGCCGCCTGAGATGACGAGGGTGGCCACCGCCCTCCATGATGGTTGGTGTTCGAGGCCGACTACCAAGGAGGAGACGATGACCAAGAGAAACGCTACGACCCCGCTC
>JAUSOQ010000073.1 GCA_030655755.1 Coriobacteriia bacterium | reverse complement strand
GTAGCGCATGAGGAAGCTGCGGATCCTCTGGCGGGCGATCCTGCGGTCGGACTTGACCTCCTCGCGCACGCGGATGAGGTCGCGCACGGCCTCCTCGGCGTTCGTGGGCACACGCACGCATGTGAGCTCGCCCGCGCGGTGGAGCCTCGCGAGGTTCCTGGCGTCGATCCGGTCGGTCTTCACACGTGCGCCGCTTCTGCGCGGGATGAGCGAGGGCGCGATCACGTCGCAGGCTACCCCGAGCGAGGTGACGAGCCGGTGCGTGTCGTAGTCGGTCGGACCGGCCTCGTAGCATGCCTGGAGCAGCGTGGGGTCGGGGAAGCGCCGGAGCAACCGACGCACCGCTTCCGGGGTGTTGGGGATCACCTGCTCGTCGACCTCGGTGGTGCCCACTCGCAACACCGCCACGGTGATCGTGTCCTTGTGCACGTCGAGCCCGATGTGGGTACACGCGTTCATGGCCGGTCCCTCCGTTTGTCGGCGCCGCGGGGTCATTCCCGCCGTGATCCACGTATACACGGATTGGGTCGGCCATCTCATAGTGACTAGCGGGACGCCTAGACGCGTCTTGCGCTGTGTGAGCGTATCCACTCCGCGAGCGTGGGTTCATCGAGCGCCCCAGAGGCGAGTGCGACCATCGTGGTCACCACCTCGGATTCCTCGGCTGTGAAGTCCCGGCCGTTGAGTCCCAGGAACACCGCCATGGTCACGAAGGCCACGCGCTTGTTGCCGTCGACATAGGGATGGTTGCTCGACAGTCCGAATCCATACGACGCGGCAAGTCCGGCGAGGTCCGTCGAGGGTTCATACGTGAGCTTCTGGCGCGGGCGCGCGAGTGCCGACTCCAGCAGGTCTTCGTCTCGAAGTCCCGGCAGCCCGCCATGGGTGAGCAGCATGTCGGTGTGCACCGCATCGACCACCACCCGCGTGACCCAGCGCGGTTCTCGGTTGCTTTGAGCCATGTGCTACTTGGCCAGCTCGCGCAATGCGTTGCGGTATCTGCGGGCCACGCTCGACGCTATCGAGAGCGCCTCTTCGGTGTCCGGGTCGTAAGGCGTGAGCAAGATCCCACGGTCCGTCTCGATGGCGATTACCGTATCCCCGGCCTCGAGCTTGAGCCTGTCGGCCATGTCCTTGGGCAGCGTGGCGGCGATAGAGCCGCCTGCGCGCCGCAGCTTCACTCCCTGTGTCATGTCTGGACCTCCATCGGTAGGGTCACGCCCGATTGTAGCATACTTGTGCTACACGACCGCCCGCTAACCCTGGTTTCGAGCAGACGGCCAGAAGTGCTAGGATGAAGTGCGGCGCTAAGCCGCTGCTCAAACCAAAGAACGTTAGACGAACACAAAGCACCCTTTCACTGCGTGATGCCTCAGAATAAAAGGTACTCGAGCGACTGATTCGTTGCCTCACAATAAATGTACTCGAGATCGGACGCCTTCACCTCCTCTTTCCATTTCGGGTTCTTGCGTGCGTTG
>JAUSOQ010000065.1 GCA_030655755.1 Coriobacteriia bacterium | reverse complement strand
GAACGGTGTGAATTCGGCGAAGCCCTTCTCGGCCAGCGTCTTCGTGATGGCCGCGGTGAGTGTCGTCTTGCCATGGTCGACGTGACCGATGGTGCCGATGTTCATATGCGGCTTGGTGCGTTCGAACTTCTTCTTCGCCATGAGTCTCCTCCTCTGGGCGCTGTGACGGTGTCGGGACCGCTCGGGACTCTCCCGACCAGCCACCGTCCTCCAACAATGTACACGTAACGTTTCACTCATATATACAGTGGACGCGATGTCCGCGTCGAAATCCTGGTAGCGGCGACTGGATTCGAACCAGTGACATCACGGGTATGAACCGTGCGCTCTGTCCAACTGAGCTACGCCGCCTCGAGTCGGCCCACGAGGGCCGACGACTGATCCATGGAGCCCACAACCGGACTTGAACCGGTGACCTCTTCCTTACCAAGGAAGTGCTCTACCTGCTGAGCTATGTGGGCATAACCCCACAGCTGCGGGGGTGATTTCTGGTGGGGGCGCTAGGATTCGAACCTAGGTAGGCGTAGCCAACGGGTTTACAGCCCGTCCCCTTTAGCCACTCGGGCACACCCCCAACAACAAAAAACGCCGCTCTTCTATCACTTTTCAAGTTGCTCGCCTGGCGAAAGGCAGAAGGAATACTACTCTATCGCCGCGAAGGGTGTCAACGACTACAACGGTGCCGGGCGTGTCCACTTCGAACGTCAGGAAACACTGCTGCTACAGGCAAGCGAGCATCGCCTAACGGTGCACCAGGGCCGAGAAGATCGAGCCCGCGCGGCGTATCCCGTCCACGGCGGTCTCGAGGTCACCCTCTGGCACGATGCGATACCACGCCGAACGCCCATCGGTGAGTACAGGACGGGGCGTATAACAGCCAACCGCACCCTCGAACCAGTTCCTGAGCACGGGCATGGCGATGATACGAAGATCATCGCGTTGCACATCGAGTTCCGAGAAGAACACATCATCGGGACCCTCGGCGAGAGCCGCCACCTCTTCTTCGCTTTGCCCAAGCGCAAGCCGATAGTAGAAGAGTACATCTGCACGGGAGCGGGAGATCCAGCCGGGCTCTCTGGTGGCCGTGTTGGCTATCACTTCGAGACCATAGCTATGCGTCTCCGGTCGGTAGAACATGAGCTCTCTCTCGGCGATCTTGGCCGGATCCGTGCCGAAATAGGAGTCCGCCTTGACCTTGACCGACACACGATGTCCATTGTCCATATACGTCAAGTCAACAGCCTCAGCGTCACCCATCATGCCCGTGAGTACCACTTCGCGATAGCCTTGCTGGGTCAAGTAACGAACGATGACCCGCTCCGCGACGTGATGCAGTAATGCGCTGCCTCTCAGCATAGTCGAGACTCCCCGTCCTCTCGTCGCCGGTCAGGACCGACGCCTCCCCCACTACAACGGACGCCGGTCCGCACCAAGTATGTCAAGGAACTGCTCCCCGCATTCGATGTGGATACAATCCGGGATGATCATATGGAATGCCTCACTCCCATCACGTCCTTGTACCCATGCTAGTGCAAGGTGGCACGTTCCGAAAGACACGCCCGCAATCATGGTGCGTGAACCGAGGGCATTGCGTCTCGATGCAGGTCACCGACAAGGACAGAAGATCAGGTGGCGTTGTTCCTCCAGGCACATCTCGAACACCCGCTTGGTGATTGATGCCATCCCATTTTTGGCCAGCCCACCGATGTCCCCACATCCGAATGAGCGCGTGGACTCGGAGAATGGCAACGACCCGGGTGAGTGACCCGGGCCGAGAAGTTGTGGAGCCGGCGATAGGAGTCGAACCTACAACCTATGGTTTACAAAACCATTGCTCTGCCATTGAGCTACGCCGGCGAAACGCGCCTATTGTAGCCCGCGCACACGAAGGGCGCCAGGGTGTCTAGCAGGCGCGACAACGCTCGATCTGAAACTCGATCTTGCGCTTGATCCGCTGCAGGGCGTTGTCGACCGACTTAACGTGCCTGCCGAGGCAGCTCGCGACTTCTTGATAGGACTTGCCCTCGACATACAGACGTAGGACCTCGGACTCGAACGGAGAGAGCACTTGCATGAAGCCGTCACGGATGTTGATCGTCTCCCACGCCGAGATGACTATCTCAGCGGGATCGCAGATCTCCTTCGCCGCAAGAATGTCCTCTAAAACGCGATCACCCTCGTCCTCCATGTGAGCCGGGCGGCTCAGGGAGACGTAGCTGTTGAGTGGCGAGTGTTTCTGACGGGTGGCGGACTTGATCGCGGTGATGAGCTGACGCGTGATGCATAGCTCGGCAAAAGAGCGAAAGCTGGACTGTCGCGACGGATCATAGTCGCGAATCGCCTTGTACAGACCGATCATGCCTTCTTGAATGACATCGTCACGATCGGCACCGGCGAGAAAGTACGAACGCGCTTTGCACCGTACGAATCCACGGTACTTCGCAACAAGCGCGGCGGACGCGGCCTCATCTCCGCATTGCGCGGCGAAAATCAGTGCCAGTTCGTCGGTGGATCGTCCGAGTCTACGTCGCGAATCTCCAGCCAAGCTTTGCAATGGTCGTTCCCTCCCACGATCCCCCAGAAACTGGGGAGGAGTTGGCGCTCTTGTGAACGCTCTTTGTGAATACCCGCACTTGCGAACGCCCCCCGACTCTATCAGCGGATGCAGTGTGTGTTCAACATGATGGCAACATCCTGAAGAAACCTGACATCTTTCAGCAGGAGTTCGAGTACTCCATCGCGACGACTCAGGACGAGGGGGTGTCCCCCCGCGCCCAACGCGAGAGGGTCTCTCGCACGCCCCCGTCTATCCGATCCTCAAGCCTTCCCCGCACACTGCCCGCAGGAGCATGCTCCTCCCAGTCATTCCCCGCCTCGATGAGCATTCTGGAGAACTCCGCCGAGGACATCCTTGATACCTCACCTGCGAACACCGTCCGCTGCATGGCGGCGTCCGATGTCACGACCATCGCACGCTCTCCCCGCTCACGACTTCTGCGAGCGATCGCCTCCACGATACTGTCCGCGCTCTCCCCGCTCGGCGAGAAGATGACCGTCACCCCGGCGACATGATGCGGTGTTCCGTCCGATAGCGGGTTGCCGCCACCATCGAAGATGATCACCGCCCGGCTATCTCCGATCGCAAATGCTGCGACATCCTCCACGAGCCGCGTCCGCGCAGCATCAAGGTCGTCTGCTGCCAGCGACTTGTAGCGCGGGTCGCAGTGGATGACGTTGTAGCCGTCGACGATGAGGTGATGGATGCGTGTCATGTTGCAGAGCGACGAGCCCATTCGAAGGCCAGGACGGTGGTGGCCTGGGCGACATTGAGTGAGTCGACCCGCCCGCGGACCGGAAGCCGGACAAGAAGGTCGCATGCCTCTTGCACCACTCGCGACAGCCCGTTACCCTCGGCGCCCATCACGAGCGCGATCCTACCCTCGAGTGGCGCCTCCCATGCCAGTAGCTCGGCTTTCTCTGAAGCTCCCACGACCCAGTAACCCTCATCTTTGAGGACTTGGAGTGTCTGGTGGATGTTGGTCACGCGTACCAGCGCCAGATGCGCAGTAGCGCCGGCGGATGCCTTATGGACGACTGCAGTCACCGGAGCGCTGCGGTCCTTGGCGATGATGACAGCATCGCCACCTGCCACTTCGACGGAGCGGACGATCGCACCGAGGTTGCCGGGGTCTGTGACGTGATCGAGTACGACCACGAGGCTTGCATCCGCATCGGCTGTGCGCCGCAGAACGTCAGACAGCTCCGTAAAGCGGAATGGCAGCGCCTCGGCAGCGACGCCTTGATGTGCGCCCCGTGGGCTCATCCGGTCCAGCTCTGACCGGTCGACCTCGGTGACCGGGATCGAGGCCGCCTGCGCCAGGCGCCTGATCTCGTCGAGTGTGCCGCTCGTCTTGACACCGCGCGCGATAAGAACGCGTCGGAATCCTTGGCTCGAGCGCAGCGCCTCGAACACAGCGTTGCGCCCTTCGATGAGCTCAGACACCGTCCTACCCCCTCGCGCGGTAGTTGACGCGCGGTCCCTGCGGCGTGTCTTCGACAGTGATGCCGATAAGCGCGAGCCCGTCACGCACTGCGTCAGCGGCCGCCCAGTTCTTCTCGGCACGTGCGACCGAACGCGCAGCAGTGAGCGCATGGATCGCGGCAGCCGGGTCATCACCTTCGTAACCTGCAAGCTGTCGGGCGAGCTCGACCACGTCAGGCGACAAGTCGGAGGTCTCGCGTCCGGCTTCGACGGTGTCGATGCCAAGGACGGCGAGGAGCTCGGTCACCAGGCTCTCGGCGTTCAAGAGCAGCTCGCGATCCGGCGCAGCGAGCACGGACTGGTTCTCCGCAACGAACGCGTTCCCCGCACGGCCCAGTTCGAAGACCGCTCCGATCGCGCCAGCGGTGTTGAAGTCATCATCCATCTCGTTCACGAACTTGGCGCGCACTTCTTTGAGGGCCGACGCAAGCGCCGCGCGGTCCACGTCAGATGCACCATCGCCGCCCACCTCAGCCGTACGCGCCCAACGCATGTTGCGAACGAGGTTGAGGACGCGCTCATAGGCGGTCACGGCCTCGTCGAGACGGTCGGAGGAGAAATCAAGAGGACTACGGTAGTGCGTCTGCAGCATGAGAAGGCGCACGACCGACGCCGGGTACTCGGCGAGCACATCGCGCAGCAGCATGAAATTGCCGAGTGATTTGCTCATCTTCTCGGCGTTGATCTGCAGCATGCCTCCGTGCAACCAATAGTGGGCGAATGGCTTACCGGTAGCTGCTTCAGACTGAGCGATCTCGTTCTCGTGGTGGGGGAAGATCAGGTCGGAACCGCCACCGTGGATGTCGAACGGCACGCCGAGTTCCACCTCAGCCATCACCGAGCACTCGAGATGCCACCCGGGCCTCCCCTCTCCCCACGGGCTCGACCAATGCGGCTCACCCGGCTTCGCGGCCTTCCATAGCGCGAAGTCCAACGGATCTCGCTTGCGTTCATCGATGTCGACACGCGCTCCGGAGAGCAGATCGTCGATGTCGTGGCCGGAAAGCTTCCCATAGTCAGGGAACGAGCGGACCGAGAAATACACGTCGCCCTCCACGACATATGCGTGGCCGTTGCCGATGAGCCGCTCGACCATGCCGATCATCGGGCTGATCATCTGTGTGGCCATCGGCTGCACGGTAGGGCGCTGTATGCCGAAGTCCTCCATAGCCTTGCGGAACGCGGCCGTGTAGGTCTCGGCAACCTGCGCTGCGGAGAGTCCCTCCTCGTTTGCCCGATTGATGATCTTATCATCGACGTCGGTGATGTTCTGGATGAAGCGCACTTCCAGCCCACGCCACGTGAGATAGCGGCGGATCACATCGAACGTGAGGAACGTTCGCCCGTTGCCGATGTGGATGTGGTTGTAGACCGTCGGTCCACAGACGTACATCGCGACCTTCCCGGGCTCGCGAGGCTCGAACTCCTCTTTGCGACGGGTCAGCGTGTTGTACAGGCGGATCGACATGCTACTCACCTTTCGGGTCGTCGGGTCCTTGGTCGTTGCCGAACACCGGCTCACCCTTCTCAGCACCGACATCCTCGTCGCGCGCAACACGTACCTCGAGGTTGTCCATGCGCCGCTGTAATACCCGATACATCTCGACCACCGGATCGGGAAGGTCCTCGTGGTGCAGATCGATCACGTCGACTCGCTGACCCTCACGTATGACTACGCGGCCAGGAATGCCGACGACCGTGCAGTTGGGCGGCACGTCATGGATCACGACTGCGCCCGCACCGACCTTGGATCCACAGCCGATGGTGATATCGCCCAGAACCGTCGCGCCAACGCCGACGACGACGTTCTCTTCGATAGTGGGGTGACGCTTGCCGCGCTCCTTGCCCGTGCCACCAAGTGTGACGCCCTGGTACAGCGTGACGTTGTGCCCGATGATCGTCGTCTCACCGATCACGACGCCCATGCCATGATCGATAAAAAAACCTTCGCCGATGGTCGCGCCTGGGTGGATCTCGACTCCCGTCCTGTGTCGCACCCACTGACTGATGGCTCGCGAAAGCCAGACAAAGCCGTGATCGTGCAGCCAGAACGTGCGACGATGCCACCGAATGGCCTTCAGGCCGGGGTAGTTAGTGAGCGCCGACCACGTCGATGGGCACGCCGGATCGCGTTCCTTGACCGCCTGTATGTCGGCTCGCAGTTGCGAGAACATCGATCGCACTTTCCTCCTCGGGCATGAACCACTGCCCCTCAAGTCGGACTACTATCGCTTTACCCTGCTCAGAGTGTCAACCGAGAGCGACCTTAAGACGATCACGGACCCGCTTTACACCGAGCAGTCCCAGTAGCGTGCTTATCGGTAGTCCATGAGCCCGGCCAGTGAGTGCGGCCCTGAGCGCCGGCAACGCCACACGCGGCACGATTCCCGCGGACTTCGCGGCGTCTCGAAGCTGCCTGGCCAGCATCTCCGGGGTGACATCAGCCGCATCTCTGAGCGCCGCGACCATGATGCCCAACGCTTCGATAGCTCCATCGGCGGCAAGTGCCCCTCTAGCCTCTTCGTCCGGGACAAGACCGCTCAACACGGGAGCGAGAAGCGCAGAAACATCCGAAAGGGTCACGAGCTCCTCTTGCACCGCGGCAAGGAAGTCCCGTTCGCTGATCCAGTCCGGCAAGACCGACATGAACGGGGCGATCGCCTCGGCAAGCTGCTGAGGGGACAGACTATGGATGACCTCTGCGTTGAGTGCGCGGAGACGTGCCGGGTCGTGCACGGCACTCGCACGCGAAAGAGCCTCCACCCGGAACCGGGACACGAGTTCAGCGAGGGTCAGGACACCATGTTCGGAGACGGACCATCCAAGACGAGCGATATGGTTGACGACCGCCAGTGGCAGGTAGCCCTCTTGGCGCAACGTCTCCATACTCTCTGCGCCTCGAGACTTCGATAGCGGAGCTCCGTCCGCAGCGGTCACGAGCGGCACATGCGCCCACCGCGGCACCACCTGGCCCAGCGCTTCATGCAACAAGACCTGGCGTGGCGTGTTGGGCAGATGGTCATCACCACGCAGGACGGTCGTTATGTGCATGGCGCCATCATCGAGCACGCACGCGAAGTCATAGACGGGCGTACCGTCACTGCGCACGATCACGAAGTCACCGATGTCCGCCGCTTCGAAACGGACCGTTCCGTGCACGGCATCCTCAACGTCGATGACACGCGAAGCCGGGACCGAGAATCGCCAGACGTGCGCCTCGCCCGCATCGAGCCGCACAGAACGTTCGGCTTCCGAAAGCGTCGCGCAGGTGCCGTGATAGCGAGGAGCAAGACCGGCCGCAGCATCGTCCGCGCGATCTTGCGCAAGTCTCTCGGAAGAACAGAAGCATGGGTAGACGGCACGGCTCTCACGTAATCGCGCTAGAGCTGTCCTGTAGAGATCCGAGCGCTCTGATTGCCGATAAGGGGCGAATGGTCCGCCGATATCGGGTCCCTCATCCCACGTGATTCCGAGCCAGCGCAGACCTTTAAGTATCGCGTCTTCCGAGGCGTCTTGATTGCGTACCGCATCCGTGTCCTCGATGCGCAGAACGAACACGCCATCCACAGCGTCAGCAAGCATGCGGTTGAACAAAGCAGTACGAGCGCCCCCAAGGTGCAGCGCGCCCGTGGGGCTCGGCGAGAACCTGACTCGCTCGCTCACGACTCAGCACGCTCCAACAGGACCACCGCCTGGGCGGCGACGCCCTCCTCACGCCCGGTGAACCCGAGACCTTCGGTGGTCGTCGCCTTCACGCCGATGACTCCGATGTCGACGCCGAGTGCCTCGGCCATGCGCGCCCGCATGCTGTCACGATACGGCGAGATCATCGGTCGCTCCAACACGAGTACCGTGTCGGCATCAAGGAGCCGATAGCCTTCGGAGCGCATGAGCTCACCGACACGACCGAGCAGCACGAGACTTGAAACACCCGCATACGCTGGATCGGTGTCAGGGAAGAGTCGGCCGATATCCCCGGCCCGCAAGGCACCGACGATCGCGTCCATGAGGGCGTGCACTAAGACGTCAGCGTCCGAATGCCCGGCAAGCCCGCGATCGTGCGATACCTCGATACCGCCGAGTACGAGCGGCCTGCCTTCAGCGAACGCGTGCACATCGTAACCGATGCCCACCCGCACAGGTGTACCCGTCACAAGTGCACCACCCTTCTCGCAAGTAGTCGCTCGATGATGATGAGGTCCTCGGGGACCGTCACTTTGAGGTTGTCCCTCGGACCGAGAACGAGACCGATGCGGCCACCGGCCTGCTCGACGATCGAAGCATCGTCGGTGCCGGAGGATCTTGCAAGGATAGCCTTCTCATATGCGTCACGCAGCACTGCAGCGCGAAACACCTGCGGTGTCTGCACGACCCAGAGCCGCTCACGATCCTCGGTGCACACGACGTAACCGGATCCATCCACGGACTTCACGGTGTCATACAAAGGGTGCCCCACGACGACACCATCGGCCGAAGGATCCTCCACCAGGCTTCTGATAGCCTCCTCGATGAGTGCGGGCGTCACGAGCGGACGGGCGCCATCATGGATGACGATGATGTCGGCATGCGAGGCACAGACCTCCAGACCGCTGGCAACAGAATCCAGCCTTGTCTCGCCCCCCGGAACGACCGTCACGACCTTCTTTGCATCGATCCGATCGATCACGGCCGAATACTCGGCCACTCTGAGCGGGTGAACGACAACAACGATCTCATTGATGGCAGCACACTTCTCGAAGGCCGCTACGGTATGTCCGAGGACAGACATACCCGCGACAACGGCGAGCTGTTTCCCGCCTTCACACCCAAACCGAGTGCCCTCTCCACCCGCGACGATGATCGCCACGTTCGTACTCACGACGGCCTCGCGAAGATCATACGACCGGCCGAAGTCTGTAGAACGGACGTGACCTCTACGTCGATGACAGAACCGACGGCGGTCTTTGCGTCTTGGATGACGACCATCGTGCCGTCCTCCAGATAGCCGACGCCCTGTCCGGACTCCTTGCCCTCCTTCGAGACAGCGATATGCAGTCCATCGCCCGGAAGAAAGGCCGGTCGGACCGCCTCGGCCAACTCGTTCACATTCAGCACAGTCGCGCCCTCGACACGGGCGACCTTGGTGAGGTTGAAGTCCACGGTGACAAACGCACCTTTAGTATCGACCGCCAGGCACACGAGCTTCGCATCGACCGTTGGTATCTCGGGATAGTCGGCTTCAAACACTCCCACGGCCTCATCACCTGCAGCCAGCTTTGCAAGACTATCGAGGCCCCGCCTGCCGCGTGCACGCTTCGTTTCATCTGCAGAGTCAGATAACGTCTGTAACTCGGCAAGCACGAAACGCGGCACACGGAGATCCCCGGGGAGAAAACCAGAAGCGTGCAACGCCGCAAAGCGACCATCGATCACGGCACTCGTGTCGAGAAACGTCAGCGATCCGGACCCGGAGGCCTTGGGATCAGAGCGCGCGCCAAAGCGCGCACTCACATCTTCCTTTTTGATGAGAAACAGTTGAACTCCACCGTAGGCGCACAGACCGTAGAGTAAGACTATGGCGAGGAAGGATATCCAGCGCGGCTCAAGTAGTCGCAACGGCGTGGAAACCAGAAGCGCCACAAGCAAGCCGAAAACGAGTCCAACCCCGCCGAGCACGAGGTCGGTGGTCTCGTTGTCGCGCAAACGCAGTTCGATCCTTTTGTACGCGCGGGTGGCTTCGCGGCCCAGAATCCCACCGATCAGATAGCCGATCGCGGCTCCAAGAATGATGAATATGAGAATGACGAGTTCTTGCGAGAAGCCGATCGTCTCGGTCCAGTCGATGAGCTGCGATACCGCAAACCCGCCCAACGCGCCCGCTGTGAAGAACACGATACGGGCAAGCTGGACGACCATGATGACGGCGCCGTCAACCGACGTGCCTCACCTGAGGCGGCGCCTCCACCTCCTCTCGGTGGTCTTTCGCGCGTCGCGCGACGACTGACAGAATGAATCTGATAAATACGCTATGACATCGCAATCGTAGCATGCGATGCGACGAAAGGAGCCTCCGGCGCGCTAGACGGTAGCGTGCTCACGCATCCGCCGAAGTCCATCGATGATGGCACGTGCCCGGCGAGAGCCAACGCCATCAACCTCATCAAGCTCTTCCTCGGTGGCATCGAGTAGAACAGGTAGACTCCCGAAACGTTCAACGGCGCGATTGATGACTGTTCCGGGCAGCATCGGAATACGATGCAAGAGGCGATAGCCCGACGGCTGCACGTGGAACTCAGCGATGTCGCCCGAGACCGGGTAGCCAAGCGCTGCGGCGACCACCGCGTTATCGAGCAGCTGGTCAGGACTCATCGCAGCGATCTTCGCCCGGATCGCGATGATCTTGCGCGGACCGGCATCCTTTGCGTAGTCACGCAACAACATGACGTAGTCGTCCTCCACAGAGGCGACGAGTTCCTCGGACTGCATCCGCACCAGTCGACCTTCGGTGCCGAGTACGGTGATATAGCGCGCAACCTCACGCGCCACGCGCTGGACCATCTCGGAACGCTGCACCACCGTTGCCACATCACCGAGCGTCACCACATCCTCGAACTCAAGCACGGTGAGGTGACCTGCGACCTCGTCCAGCCGGGCACGGTAACGTTGCAGCGTCTGCAATGCTTGATCGGCTTTCGCAAGCACGACCTCGATGTCCTCCAAGATCAGCCGATTCCCACCCAGATACAGGCTGACGACCTCCCTGCGTTGCGAGATCGAGATGACGAATGCACTCGTCTGCCGACTCACGCGCTCTGCGGTCCGGTGACGCATGCCTGTCTCGGAGGTAGGCAGTGTCGCATCGGGGACCAGGTGCACATTCGCCTTCAGAATGCCGGAGACGTCATCGTCGAGCAAGATCGCACCGTCCATCTTGGCGAGTTCGAAGAGACGCTGCGACGAGAACGGCGTCTCGATCCGGAACCCACCGTTACAGAGCGGTTCGACACCATCGACATCGCCGATGACGATAAGTGCGCCCGTACGGGCCGAGATGATGTAGTCGAGTCCCTCGCGGAGCGCAGTCCCGGGTGCAACGGCCTCGAGCGCTGACAACATCGTGTCTTCGTTCTTGGCGTCCATGCCACCTCCGGACTGTCCCGACGAAACTGGCGCCCCACCGCGCCTCTAACCCTGATTGTGCCACGAAGTGTCCGCATCGTGCCAGCTCAGCCGCGAACTCCGGTCCCAGCGAGTGCATCGCCCACGAGCCGCGGCTGCATCGCCGTGATACCGTCAGGGACCTCCCTGGTACGCCCGGGAGCGAACACGGCAGTCGTGAAGCCGAGACGAACCGCCTCGCGCAAGCGCGCCTCGGCCTGACGCACACCGCGAAGCTCGCCGGTGAGTCCCAACTCGCCGAACGCCACCACACCAGAGGAGACCGGGTGATCGGTCCGCGCCGACGCAAGCGCAAGCGCAAGCGGCAGATCGATACCCGGCTCGGCTATGCGAACGCCACCCGCGATCGAGACATACACATCGTGCTGACCAAACGCGAGACCTGCACGACGCTCAAGGACCGCGAGCACCTGCAGCATACGCGAGGTATCGATTCCTGTAGCAAGCCGCCTCGGCATCTGCAGATAGCTCGGTGTCACAAGCGCTTGGACCTCCACAAGGATCGGACGAGAGCCCTCCAGCGCGACCATCACGCAAGATCCGGCCACGTCCTCAGTGCGGCCCGCGAGCAATGTGCCGGAAGCCTGTCCGACAGCACGTAGCCCGGCCTCTTCCATCTCGAAGATACCGATCTCTGAAACCGATCCGAACCGGTTCTTCGTCGCTCGTACGATGCGCAGGGTATGGTCGCGCTCACCCTCGAACGAGAGCACGGTGTCGACAAGATGCTCAAGGACCCGGGGACCGGCGATCACTCCCTCTTTTGTGACGTGACCGACGAGCAGGACCGTGATCCCTTCCCGTTTGGCGACGCTCATCAAGCGAGCTGCGCACGCACGTACCTGACCCACGCTTCCGGGCACGCCCGACAACTCAGAGTCAGCCATCGTCTGGACGGAATCCACGATGAGCAGACCGGGACGCTCCGCTAACGCTGTCGACTCGACAACGGCGATATCGGTCTCAGGGAGCAGTGAGATACCTTCGCTGGCTCCGACACGCCCCGCACGGAGCTTCACCTGCTCGGCCGACTCCTCCCCGCACACGTACAGAACACTCGATCCACGCTTGCCGAGCGCAGCCGCCACCTGCAGTAGCAGAGTGGACTTGCCAATACCGGGCTCGCCCGCAAGCAACACCAGAGAACCTCGCACCAGACCGCCACCGAGGACGCGGTCGAACTCAGGAATGCCGGTAGGAGTGCGCTCTGCACCGGACGCAACGACGTCACCCAGCGCGATGGGCGTACGCGGTACGGCACGGGGAGTGGAAGCAGAAGCAGAGACTGGCTCCTCGACCTCCTCAACGAACGTGCCGTACTCGCCGCAGTCCGGACAACGGCCAAGCCACCTGGGAGCGCTATATCCGCACTGCTGACAGCGCCAGCTCGTCCGCGGCCTTCCCACGCGCGTCAGAGACCCGCGGCACCATCGGCCGCACCGGCGCGTCCACCGCTACGCGGAGACTTCCGTGGCATCGATGCCTTTGGAGTGCGCTGCGCTTTCGGAGCGACCAACTCCTCGACGGGCATGGTGCCCTTATGAAAGACGATCACACCATCCTCGACCACCATCTCGACCACATCGCCCGGCTTCCACTCACCGGCCAGGATCTGTTCTGATAGCGGATCCTCGACCAGGCGCTGGATCGCGCGGCGCAGTGGTCGCGCGCCAAGCGTGGAGTCGAAGCCCGCCTTGGCGAGCAGCTCCCTCGCGTTCTGGGTCACCGAGATGCCGACCGCCTGGAGCGACAACTGATTGCGCAGGCGTCCGACCATTATGTCCACGATCTGCTCGATCTCTTCGCTGGAAAGGTCATGGAAGACGATCACTTCGTCCACACGGTTGAGGAACTCGGGACGGAATGCCTTCTTCAGCTCACCCGTGACGCGCTCCTTCACGTCGGCGTAGTCCAGCACGCCGGCGACTTGAGTGGTGAAGCCGATAGCCTTGCCCTTGGCGATATCACGCGCGCCGAGATTACTCGTCATGATGATGATCGCGTTCTTGAAGTCGACTTTGCGGCCCTGCGCGTCAGTGAGGCGACCCTCCTCGAGGATCTGAAGCAGCACGTTGAACACATCGGGATGGGCCTTCTCGATCTCATCGAACAAGACCACCGAGTACGGCTTGCGACGAACCAGCTCCGTCAACTGACCACCCTCATCGAAGCCGACATAACCGGGGGGCGAGCCGATCAGCCGCGAGACCGTATGCTTCTCCATGTACTCGGACATATCGAGTTGGATGAGCGCGTCCTCGCTGCCGAACAAGAACGCGGCGAGGGCCTTGGAAAGCTCGGTCTTGCCCACACCGGACGGGCCGAGGAAGATGAACGACCCCGCCGGACGCGCCGGATCCTTGAGGCCAGCACGTGTGCGTCGGATCGCCTTGCTGACAGCCGTGACCGCCTCGTCCTGACCGACGATGCGCTCGTGCAGTGAGGCTTCCATGCGCAGCAGCTTCTGGGTCTCCTCCTCGGTCAGGCTCGATACGGGGATACCGGTCCACATCGAGACGACTTCAGCGATCTCTTTCTCGGTGACCTCCACAACCCGACGGTTGTCGGGCTTGAGCCACTCCTCTTCCATCGCACGCTTCTCGGCGAGCGTCTGCTTCTCTTTGTCGCGTAGCGCCGCAGCCTTCTCGAACTCCTGGCCCTCGATCGCGGCTTCCTTCTCCTGGCGCACCCGGCGGAGGCGTTCCTCTATCTCACGGATGTCGGGCGGCGCGGTCATCATCTGGATACGCATCTTGCTGCCGGCCTCGTCGATAAGATCGATGGCCTTATCTGGGAGGAAGCGGTCCGAGATGTAGCGATCGGCGAGCGTGGCCGCAGCATTGACCGCTCCGTCAGTGATGGAGACGCGGTGATGCGCCTCGTAACGGTCACGGAGACCGAGCAGGATCTCCTTGGTCTCCTCGACGCTGGGCTCCCCGACCACGATCGGCTGGAAGCGACGCTCGAGAGCCGGGTCCTTCTCCACGTACTTCCGATACTCGTCCAGCGTCGTGGCGCCGATCGTCTGGAGTTCACCGCGCGAGAGCGCGGGCTTGATGATAGAGGCGGCGTCGATGGCGCCCTCTGCGGCGCCGGCGCCTACGAGTGTGTGCATCTCATCCACGAAGAGGATGATGTCACCTCGCTCGCGGATCTCCTTCATGACTTTCTTCAAGCGCTCCTCGAACTCGCCACGGTACTTGCTTCCGGCGACAAGCGCAGCCAGATCGAGCGTGTAGAGCTGCTTGCCGCGAATCGTCTCAGGCACTTCGTCAGCGGCGATGAGCTGCGCAAGACCCTCGACGACGGCGGTCTTACCGACACCGGGCTCGCCGATGAGCACAGGATTGTTCTTGGTGCGGCGCGACAGGATCTGCATCACTCGCTCGATCTCCTGTGCACGACCCACCACCGGATCGAGTTTGCCTTCGCGTGCCGCGCGTGTCAGATTGCGGCCGAACTCATCGAGAAGTTGGCTCGCTTCGCCACGGCTCCCACCGCGCGTCTCGCCGGCCTCCGTGGGCTTTCCATAGTAGCCGGACAGCAGCTGGATAACCGCTGAACGCACTTTCTCGAGATCGGCACCCAGGTTCAGCAAGACCTGGGCAGCAACACCTTCGCCCTCTCGAATAAGCCCCAGTAAGATGTGCTCGGTACCGATGTAGTTGTGGCCGAGCTGCAGGGCTTCTCGCAGCGAGAGTTCGAGGACTTTCTTTGCCCGGGGCGTGAACGGGATGTGCCCTGTGGGCACGAACGTCCCCCGACCGATGAGTTCTTCAACCTGCTGGTGGACATCCTCGAGCGAGATATTGAGACTCTCAAGCGCTTTAGCGGCAATGCCATCCTGCTCGCGGATCAGACCAAGCAGCAGGTGCTCGGTACCGATGTAGTTCTGGTTGAGCATACGCGCTTCTTCCTGCGCATACACAACGACCCGTCTGGCTTTCTCGGTGAATCGCTCGAACATGAGACCCCACTCCTATCACACGCCTGAAACGGCGTAACACGCCCAACGGTTATTCTACCCTCCGCACTGAAGGAACGGGAGGATTGGGACTGCAGGAAGCAAGCGGAGTGCCACAGATATGAGTCACTGCCACTCACATCCTATGAGACCGCGAACTAGGCCTCCGGGCGCAGATGCGGGAAAAGCAGCACGTCACGGATGGACGCCGAATCCGTGAGTAACATGACGAGACGGTCGATGCCTATGCCGAGGCCACCTGCCGGGGGCATACCGTACTCCATCGCGCGAAGGTAGTCCTCGTCGTAACCCATCGCCTCGTCGTCACCGCTCACCTTCGCCGCCATCTGTGCAGCGAACCGCTCACGTTGGTCGACGGGATCGACCAACTCCGAGAACGCGTTGGCGATCTCACGCCCGGTGACAATGAGCTCGAACCGTTCGGTGAGTTCGGGCTGACCCGGCTTCTTGCGCGCGAGCGGTGAGGTCTCGAGCGGATACTCCGTCACGAAGGTGGGCTGGACGAGTGAGCCCTCGACGAGCTTCTCGAACAGCTCGGTGATGAGCTTACCCCTCCCCCATGAAGATTCGTGTGTCACATCATAACGGTCGCAGAGGTGCCGCAGGTGAGCGTCGGAGACCTCGAAGGACACTTCTTCACCAGCGGCCGCGCTGGTCAGTTCCAGCATCGTGCGGCGAGGGAATGGAGGTGTGAGATCGATGTCGGTTCCCTGGTAGGTGATCTGGAGCGTGCCAAGCGCTTCGGTGGCCGCAGCGATGATGATGCCCTCCGTGAGGTCCATCATGCCCTCCAGGTTCGTGTACGCCTGGTAGGCCTCCAGCATTGTGAACTCGGGGTTATGCCTGACCGAGATACCCTCGTTACGGAAGGACCGGTTGATCTCATAGATGCGCTCGAAACCGCCAACGAGCAGTCGCTTCAGATAGAGCTCAGGCGCGATGCGCAGATAGAACTCCATGTCGAGAGCGTTGTGATGCGTAGTGAACGGACGTGCAGTGGCTCCCCCGGGAATCGGGTGAAGCATCGGCGTCTCGACCTCGACGAACTCCCGACCCTCCATGAACCGCCGGATCGCCGAGACGATCTTGAAGCGCAACTCAAAGGTGCGCTTCACATCAGCGTTCACAATGAGATCCACGTAGCGCTGGCGATACCGGGTCTCCGTGTCAGAAAGCCCGTGAAACTTCTCGGGCAGCGGCCTCAACGACTTCGACAGCAGCGTCACTTCGGCAGGTGAGACCGAGAGTTCTCCCCGACGCGTGCGCAGGACGACTCCATGCGCACCGATCCAATCGCCAAGATCCAGATCTCGGACCGCCTCAAGAGCATCCGCACCAAGCACGTTCAGCCGACAGAAGAGCTGAAGGTCAGTACCGCCATCGCGGATGACGAGGAACAATACCTTGCCCTGATCACGTTTGGCGACCACGCGTCCCGCGACAGAAACGACATCCTCTGTCTCGGTGCCGTCCTCGAGAGATGCATATTGTTCGCACAGCGCTGCCGCTGCATGTGTGCGGTCGAATCGATCCTTGTAGGGCTGCTCGCCACGCTCGCGAAGTTCTTCGAGCTTCGCCTTGCGGATGGCAAAGACGTCCTCGACAGACCGCTCTTCGTCGTGTGTCGGCTCGCTCGACATCTGCGCCTAGTTGGTGATCTTGAGGACTTCGTACTCGATGATCGCACCACGAGGTGTGGTCACCTGTACGATCTGGCCCTTCTTGGTGCCCACGACGGCAGCGCCGACAGGCGATTCATTCGAGATCCGGTCGTGAGTGGGATCGGCCTCGGCGGATCCCACGAGATGGTACGCATGGACATCGCCGGTTTCGACGTCCTTGAGCTCAACCTTGGAACCAAGCATCACGCGGTTCTTCGTCTTGGGTGTATCGATGATCGTGGCGTGCGCAAGGATTTGATTGACCTCAGCAATGCGACTCTCCACCCACGCCTGCTCATTCTTCGCATCATCGTACTCGGAGTTCTCGGAGAGGTCGCCGAACTCCTTGGCTTCCTTGATGCGATTGCCGACCTCACGACGACGCACGGTCTCCAGGTAGACAAGCTCTTCCTCGAGGCGTGTCTGCCCCTCCGGCGTGAGTGCGATTTCCTTGTTCATAAGATCTCCTGATGTTCTCCAGTTACGCGGCCCCACACTGGGAGCCCCGCGAAATTGCTCACGAGAGTATACCGCATATGTCCTCACAGACAAGTCGTACAACACAGCAGGGGCGCCATCCGGCGCCCCTGCTAGACTCACAACATCGTCGTTGTTAGACCGAGACCCTACTCGTCATCCTCGGTAGTGGTCTTCTTCTTCTTGGCCGGCTCATCATCGGAAACGTCCTCGCCATCATCATCGTCAACCTTGCCATCGACACCATCGCGAATGGCCTTCATGGTCTTGCCAAGCGATTTGCCGAGCTTTGGCAGTCGGGACGGACCGAAGAGCAGGAGCACGACGGCGAGGATGATTACCCACTCCATGCCGCCCGGAAGTCCAAATGCAGCCATGACCCCTCCTTGTACAGAATCACTAACCGGCCTACCAGGCCGGAAACGGACTGAACGTCAGATTACCACCTCTGCTATGTGCGCGTCACGCCTTCGGTCTTCGAGGAAGTAGTAGAGCGTGTGCAGCAGTTCGTGCACAGGATCCGTGTTGTGGAGTGTGACCTCCGCAGGAACCCGCACGATGACCGGAGTGTAGTTGAGCATGATCCTCACACCAGCCGCACTCAGACTGTCCGCAGCCACTTGAGCAGCAGCCGGCGGCACAGCGATAACCCCGATCTCTATACCCTGATCCTTCACGATACGCTCGAGTTCGTCCACATCTTGCACGAGGATGTCGCCGATGTGACCCCCGATCTTGGTGGGGTCGTTGTCGAAGATAGCGGTGACATGGAAACCGTGCTGTCTCAAGCCATTGTAGTCTGCGATAGCCGAGCCGAGATGTCCGGCACCCACCAACGCGAGCCTATGCACATGGTCGGCACCAAGGATCCGCTGGATACGCTCCACGAGCGTCGTGATATCGTATCCGACTCCCCGCTTGCCAAATGAACCGAAGTACGTGAGATCGCGACGGATCTGTGCAGGATTGATGTCGGTCAGTTCGCCGAGTCGCGCCGAGGAAATGGTGTCCCCACCCCCGGATCGCAACTGTATGAGTACACCCAGATACAGCGGCAGACGCTCAATGACACCCTCGGGAATACGTTCGTTAGGAGTGTGCGTCACAGTCATTCCGATCAATACGGCGTCACCGGCCCTTTAATGGTAACGACTGTTACAAAGTCACACAACCACTCTAAGTTGCGTCACCATCGGTCTCGCGAATGAGACGGATCACATCTGCGCGTGTCACGATGCCCGCAAGCCTACCATCGTCCACGACCAGCACGACTCCGACCTGAGAAGGATCGAGCCGGGGCAAGATCAGATCCACTGTGGTCTCAAGCGTGACGAGCAACTCTGAGAGGTCTGTGCGCGCCACCTCGGACACAGCCGTGTACGGCCACTTCTCACGAGGCACCCCCTGCGCAGCCTTGATATCGACCAGTCCCGTCACTGTTCCATCGGTGATCACCGGGTAGCGTGTGTGCCGACCGCCAAGGAAGTAGCTATGGGCCATCTCCTCCAGTGTCAACTCGGCTGGAACAAGCATCGGTGGAGACGACATGATACGCGCCACTGGGACATCAGCGAGCCTTGATCTCACCACCTGCTGCTGATAGGCCGTCGTCGCCAGCCCGGAGATGAACCATCCCATCACAGCAAACCAGATGAGGTCGAATGTCTGAAACAGCAAGACTCCGAGCACGGCGACCGCGATGAGGCCCATCCCGATGAACTGCCCCATCCGACTGGCCCAGCGCGTCGCTTTCAGGAGATCACCGCTCATCCTCCACAGGATGGCGCGAAGCATCCGGCCCCCATCAAGAGGAAAGCCAGGCAGGAGATTGAAGACACCCACAGACAGGTTGATGACCACCAGATAGTCGATGACGACAACCAAAGATGGTGGGGCATGAAGGGCGAACAGTGCCTCCCCTGCCAAGTACAATACGGCAGCCAGTAGCAGGCTCGTTCCCGGCCCCGCAGAGGCCATCACGAACTCGAGACCGGGGCGATGGGGCTCTTCCTCCATCTGTGCGACTCCGCCGAAGATGAACAACGTGACCTTGGATATGCGAATACCTCCGGCGCGGGCAACGAACGAGTGCGCAAACTCATGGAGCAGGATCGAGGCGAAGAAAGCAAGGGTCGTGACGAGTCCCATGACAGCGTAGGTCAACATCGACCGACCCTCGAGTTGCTGAGGGAAGTAGCCCGTGGTCAGTGTCACCGCAACAAGCAGAAAGATAAGGAACCAGCTCACGTTGATCTCGACCGGTATGCCGAACACTCTCCCGATACGGATCGACGGCAGACCTGACATAGCGCCTCCTCATGACCGGGTGGTCGCGAAACGACCACCCGGTTGATGTAGCTCGCTTAGAATGCAGCTCCTTCGAGGGCATGCGCGCATACGCAGTCACGTTCGACAGGAAGCGCCGGAATCATCGCGTACAACAACGCCCTGACCTTCTCGTTGTTCTCGTTGAACACGCGGACGACCTCGTCGTTGCTCACCGGCTCAGCACCTTCACTTCCAGCATCGTGGTCAGTGATCAGTGAGATGTTGCAGTAGCAGATCTCCAGCTCTCGAGCCAGGTAACACTCCGGATACTGCGTCATGTTGATGACCTCCCAGCCCTGGGATGCGAACCACTTTGATTCGGAACGGGTCGAGAAACGGGGGCCTTGAATAACGACGACCGTACCCCTTGCGTGCGCTGTGATACCTAGTCCGGCAGCCTGATCGATCGCAGTCTGGCGCATGACCGGGCAGTACGGATCGGCGGACGAGACATGTGTGGTCGTGGGACCATCATAGAACGTGTCCTTGCGACCCGACGTGCGGTCCACGAACTGATCGCAGATGACGAAATCCCCAGGCTTCACGCCCGGCTGCAAGGAGCCACATGCGTTGGGCCCGATGATGCGGGACACGCCGAGACGCTTCATGGCGTACACGTTTGCTCGATAGTTGATCATGTGCGGCGGTAGGCTGTGGTCCTTGCCATGGCGCGGCAAGAATGCGACCTTACGGCCACCTATATCGCCGTACATGACAGGGGACGACGGCGAGCCGTAGGGCGTGTCGACCTTGAACTCGGTGGGATCTTCGAGAAGCGAATAGAACCCGCTGCCACCGAATACCCCTATCTCGGCGTGAGGATAAGTCATGGCGACTCCTTGCTTGATCTGTCGAGCCAGGACGGCCCGCGCTGTCTACTTACCACGCATGATTGTAGACGAACCAGCGAGGCTCATGCCGACCCTATGCACCCCGCAACATGTATTGCTCGTCCTCGGCCGGATGCGACCACCTGTCATCTTCCGCTGCTCGCGGTGCATAGAGTGGACGCCGGAACAGGTTTGTTGCGTCCGTCCACTGCTCTTCCACCCTGACGACCGCTGCTGCAGCCTCTAGAAAACCCGCAGCTTTCGCGTCCATGTTGTCCGCGTGATGCAAGATGAGCGCTTCGAGTGTGCAGGGTCGCTTCGGCGCACCCCACTCAAGCTCACCGTGGTGCGACAACATCAGATGTGAGAGTCGTGTCATCAGCCCGGAGGGAAGACCCTCGATCGATTCCATCGCACGACGCAGTCGCGCTTCACCGAGTACGACGTGGCCGATGAAGCGTCCTTCGTCGGTGTAGTCGATGCCGGTCGTGTAGCTCAACTCATCGACCTTTCCGATGTCATGCAACAAAGCACCAGCGACCAAAAGGTCATGATCGACATCCCCGTACAGACTCGCCATGCCATCACATAGCGTAGCAACCGCTACGGTGTGTTCGAGCAGCCCCCCTATGTAGGCATGGTGATACGACTGCGCACCGGGGCAGCGTTTGAAACGCTTCATGAATGATCGATCGCCAAACACCGCACGCACGATCTTCGCGAGACATGGTTCCTGGACCCCCCTCACAAGCTCGCGCAGTCGTCCCAGCAACTCCTCGGGATCACGCGGTGACGTGGGAAGCAAGTCTGCGACATCCCACTTCCCGGCAAGACGCAGCCTCTCAACAGAGATTCTTAGAACGCCCCGGTATGTCGTTGCGATACCGTCCACGGCGACGACCGACCCGGTAGGGACCGACTGTGAGGACCGATCAGGACGAAACTGAACAGCAGCGATCCGCCCCGTTCGGTCGGCCAGTTCGAGCGCGAGATAGGCCTCGCCGTTCCTGCTCGAGCGAAGCTCCTTCGAGCGCAGTGCGAATACATCGCTGACGCGATCACCTTCCGTGAGTGTACTGGCGAAGACGGTCCTCATGATGGCCCTCCGTTCCATGTCCTCTGCCAAGAACATAACGGGGGGGTCTGACATCAACCTCCGATCCGGACTCGCGCAAGCACGCCGGGTTCGATACCGTACCGCTCGGCGGCGCTGCCCAACCGCACGGCGATCGTCAGCCATCCGGAGGAATCGAAGAGCGCCACGGTCTCACCTTCCTGCACGTCTGAGAATGTACGTCCAAGCGGCACTTCCATCTGAAGGTGGCCGATAGAGAACTCAAGTCGCTGCGGAATGGTGCACAGGGCGTCCAGTTCCTCGCGAGAGATCGCAAGACGCACCGAACCGAAATGGTCGACATCGACGACCTCCGCGATCAGTACGTCCCCTTCACGATATCCAAATTGGAATGGTGAAGCGATCAGTGAGTCCACTTCGACAGGTTCACCGATCTTGGCGGGTCCCACACCGCAGGCAAGGGCTGCCGCAGCGGGCGCAAGGACATCTCGGGCGTGAAACGTCGCAAGCGGGAGTTGGAAGTTCAGTTGTGCCGGTACGATCGAGAACACCGACTCAACACCCCCCGCTCGCCAGGCAGCAGGAATGAGTACTCCGTTGTCCGGCCCGACGAGTATCGTACCGCGTCGAGTCACGACGCACAGATCGCGTCTCCCTCCGCCCACGCCGGGGTCTACGACAACGAGATGGATCGCTTCCGGTAATTGCCAGACACCGGAAGCCGCGACCGCAGCAGCCTTGCGTATATCGAACGGCAAGATGTCGTGTGCCAGGTCAACGACGCGTGTCTGCGGGCATGCCCTGTAGATGACAGCGTGGCACATGCCAACCCAAGTGTCGCCGAGTCCGAAATCTGAAGTGAAGCAGATGATGGACTGCACAGATCCTCCCTAGGTGTCCTCCGACCGCCATGACAGCTACACTGCTGGTGAAGCGTCACTCGACTTCGGAGGTCAGCGTGTCCAGACTTCATGCCATCGCAGTGCCGGTTCTTCCCCTCATCATAGCGCTCGCGCTCGCCGGTTGCGGGCGCGACACCGTCATTGTGTACATGCCCGAAGGCGGCAGCTACACTCTGGCCGAGGCTGGGGATGTCGCACGCTCTGTCGATGTCACGCCACTTGAGAAAGTGACTTCAGAAGAGGTATCCGACACACGTCAGGAGTACCTCACTGATCTTCGCGGACACGGTGCCGACGCGAGTCTTGTAGCTGATGCCCTGACCCGCGATTTCCCGCTAGACACAGCAGCGGTACCCCTGCTCGTCGAGGCCGCTGAGGTTGACGGCCACCAGGTCTGGCTCATTGTGGAGGCATGGGCAGAGGACGGTGGCACGCTCTCACACCGACGCCTATGGCTTCTTGACAGGGACACGCTGGATCTCGTGGACTCGATGTCATTCCGCTAGGCAACACCCACCGCTTCCTTGAGGACTACATCGACGGTCTCCGGATCCATGCCGAGAGTCTCTAGTAGCTCCGTTCGAAGGGCAGCGCCCCGAAAGCCGGCTTCCTCAAGATCGTTCATGGCAGCTGTTACTCGCACACGTTCGCGATACGGACGGTCAGCGCTCACTCGTCTGCGGTATACGACACGACGCAGTACAGCACCATGATAATCCCTCACACGGACGATCTGATGCGCCCCCAGCGGCACATCTCCAAACTCATCCTGAAACCGCCTCAGTACCGCTCTCGATGCCTGGAGGACCGCATCGCGACCAACGCCCCTTGCCCGGGCGCACGTCTCCAGCACTGAGAGGATCCCGACCAGGTCAGGGCGGGTCGTCTCGGAGACCATACAGAGCTGCACCATGATAAGAACCTCCTTCGAACGTCTGTTCGAAAGAGGTTAGCAACCAACTCTGACATCAGTGCGGGAGAACGCTACGGTTCTACGGGAAAGATCGCCGTGATCGAATCGCGTGCTATAGCCACATAGCTGGGCGAAGCAAGCAGTGTATCGTCCGTCACATGCCAGATCTTCGCTTCGGTGATCGCGTAGAAATCCTTGCCTTTCGAGTTGAGCGCATCCGTAAGACGGCTGCCCTCAAGGATGTACATGTCACCCTCGATGCGATGATCTTTGGTGATTATCATCACCCGAATCGTATCCTTGCTCGTGTACATGACGCACCTCCCGACCGGTAGGGGTGTCCCCCTCTGTCGAATCTACATCAACTGAGCCGATTCAGGAACGGCTCTAGGCCAATCCTTCGAGAAACAACCTCAACGCTCCTGCAGCCGCAAGCTGGATGATCGTCAGACCTAACGCCATGAAGAGCTGGGGCCACGCATCCCTCAGGCGGTCGGCCGCACGGTCGAAACGTGGTACGAAGCACACGAAGACGAGGTTCACGCTGACAAAGGTCACAAGAACTGCGACTACAACGAGAAGCGGATACACAATACCGAGATATTTTAGACCCGTTCGCAGCATCACGAAGGCAAGCGGGAGCGACGCCAGCCACACGAGTACATCGCCGACTCGGTTCAAAGGACGCTGTGCGGTCGTGATGCGCCACATTTGCGAGTTCACGATCGGGACCGCCACCAGTGGCAGCGCATAGCCAGCGAGAAGGCCCGTGAGGATACGCAAATCATTGGTCGTCGTGCGCATCCCGACGTAGAAAGTGATGCCATCCACAGCCATGGCGCTTACGAAGATTCCGCCCAGAATCAGAACCGGCAGCGACGGCAGCTCCGTTGGCCGCTTGTGCCGAGACAGGAGGGCGATCAGTGCGAGGGACACAACGAACCCGAGGTATATCCCTGTATCTCGTGCGCACACCGGAAGCTGGAATCCTCCAGCGAACAGCGAGCGCTCAGGCAACTGGTGACAAAGCCCATATCCGAAGATATCGAACAGCTGTTGCATTATCGGCACTCCAGACAAATGAAGACGGCAGGTCCGTTACCGGACCTGCCGCTCGAATCCAGATGGTCGGGATGGCGGGATTCGAACCCACGACCTCTGCGTCCCGAACGCAGCGCTCTACCAAGCTGAGCCACATCCCGACGAGCCGGTATCATACCGCGTCCTGGCGTTCAGGGCAAAGCAATCGTGCAAGATCACCGAATAGCCCACTGAACAGCCTAGACGACTGCCCCCACCGACCGAAGCCAGTGAGGGCAGTCAGTCACGACTGATACCTAGTCGAGCACTGATACGTGACAGTATTCGCAGTATGTCACGAAATCGTGGCACTTGAGACAGGGATCGGTCCCGTCCTTCTTGACGATATTGGGGTGGTAGTTCCGCCATGGTGTCTGCTCGACAGCACCGGTATGGTGGCAGTTGTCGCAGAAGAACTGATTGTGACAGTTCTCGCAGACGGCCTTGGTGGTCTTGTTCGCGGTGATGTCCGGACCGTGCGTGGTCTTGAACTCGCCGGGGTGCGGCATCTCGAGCTTGT